>NZ_JAFEXF010000245.1 GCF_016905445.1 Streptomyces sp. G44 | reverse complement strand
GCGGTGAGCTGTCCGCCCCCGCGCCCGCCGATCTCGACCGGACCGCACCTGGTGCCTCCGGTACCGAACGACCCGGGGTCGGCTCCCTGGGCAGCGAGCCGTCCGCCGCCACCCCCGCCCACCCCGAACCGACCGGCACCGACTCCGCGCGGCCCGGCCCGTCCGCCCCCGCCCTGCCCGTCGCCGACCTGCGGCTGCACCTGGCCGGGTCGCTGCCCCCGCACATGGTGCCGTCGGTCTTCGTCCCGCTCGACCGGCTGCCGCTCACCCCGAACGGCAAGACCGACCGGCGGGCGCTGCCCGCGCCCGGCCCCGCCCAGGCCGCGGACGGCCCCCGCACCGCGCCGCGCACCGACACCGAACGCCGTGTCGCCCGCATCTGGGCCGATGTGCTCGGCATAGAGGCGGTCGGCGCCGACGACAACTTCTTCGCGCTCGGCGGCGACTCCATCCTGAGCATGCAGGTCGTCTCCCGGATGCGCCGCGACGGACTGCACGTGGCGACCCGGGACCTGTTCACGCACCAGACCGTCGCCGAACTCGCCCTCGTCGTCCGCACCGCGCCCCGGCCCTCCGTCGACGGCCCGGTGACCGGCGAGGTTCCGCTCACCCCGATCCAGGAGTGGTTCCTCACCACACCCCGCGCGGCCCACCACCATTTCAACCAGTCGGCGCTGCTCGAACTCGACGGCCACCCCGACCCCCGGGCGCTGCGCGCCGCGCTCGACGCCCTGCTGGAGCACCACGACGCCCTACGCATGCGCTTCACCCGGGACGAGCACGGAGGCTGGCGGCAGTTCAACCCGCCGCCCGCCGCGGGCACCGGCATCCTCGTACGTCACGACCTGACCGGTCTGTCCACCGAGGCCGCCGACGCGGCGATGGCGAAGGCCGCCGACGAACTCCACGCGAGCTTCGACCTGGCCCACGGCCCGCACCTGCGGGCGGCCCTGTTCACCGGGGACCCGGACCGCCCCGCGTACCTCCTCCTCGTCGCCCACCATCTCGTGGTGGACGCCGTCTCCTGGCGCATCCTGCGCGACGATCTGGAGACCGCCTACCGACAGGCCCTGAACGGCGAAGCGGTCGCGCTGGGCGAGCGCGGCACCGGCTTCCGCACATGGTCCCGGCGCCTGGCCGAGCACATCGCCGCGGGCGGCCTGGACCACGAACTGCCGCACTGGGAGCAGACGACGGGCGCCGAGCCCGCCCCGACGGACCCGGACCCGGACCCGGACCCGGCGACCGGCGACGGCCGACCGGCGGCCGCCACGGTGAGCGTGGAACTCGACGAGGACGACACCACGGCCCTGCTCCGCTCCGCGCCCACCGCCTACCGCACGCGGGTCAACGACGTCCTGCTCGCCGCCCTCGCCCTGGCACTGGCCCGCTGGACCGGCCACGACCGGGTCCGTCTGGACCTGGAGGGCCACGGCCGGGAGGACCTGCTCGACGACGTCGACCTCTCGCGCACCGTCGGCTGGTTCACCACCGTCTACCCGGTCGCCCTCCAGGTGCCCGGCCCCGACGACCTCGGCCCGGACCGCGACTGGCGCTCCCTGGTCAAGGCGGTCCGCCGCCAGCTGCGCGCCGTGCCCGGCAACGGCATCGGCTACGGCGCCCTGCGCACCTTCGGCCCGCCCGAGGTCCGCGAACGCCTCGGCGAGCGGGCCCACAGCCAGGTGGTGTTCAACTACCTCGGCCAGTGGGACGCACGCCCCGACACGGCGGACGGCGGCCTGGTCCGCGCCGAACACGGCTCCTTCGGACAGGACCACGACCCACGCGACCCCGGCTCGCACCCGGTGGAGGTCGTGGGCGCGGTGCAGCACGGCCGGCTCGCCTTCACCTGGCACCACCGGCCTGACCTGCACGACACGGCGGCCGTCCGCCGGGCGGCCGAGGACTTCGCCGAGGCACTGCGCCACCTCGCCCGGCACGCACGGGGAGGCAGGTGACGACACTCCGCCCCCGCGAGGCACCGCCCCGGCGGACCGCCCGACACGGCCCCCGCGCACCCCGCGCCCCGACCACCCCCTGAACCCACCCGAGCCGAACACCGAACCGCACGACGAATGACGACGAAAGAAGGCGACATGGACGAGAACACCCGCTACCAGGTGCTGCGCAACGACGAGGAGCAGTACTCGCTCTGGCCCGCCGACATCGAGGTGCCCGCGGGCTGGCGGCCCGTCGGGAAGGAGGGCACCGAGGCCGAGTGCTCCGCCTACGTCGACGAGGTCTGGACCGACATGCGGCCCAAGAGCCTGCGCGAGCGCATGGAGAACGCGGGCGCCTGACGCCACAGCCCCGTTCCCCCACGCCGGGCCGGCCGCACCCGAGCCGGCCCGGCACCCCCGCTCCACGCCCCACGCGTCGCCGTTCCGGCGCCCCACCGCCCTCGGCCCACCACCACCGCACGGCATCACTCCCGAGGAGCCGCCATGACCCCCGTCCTGCGCACCGAACGCCTGGACTTCCTCCCGTACCGACCCGAACACGAGGACCACTTCGTCGCGCTGCTGCGGGACGAGGAGGTGTGCCGCTGGATGGGCCAGGACCGCGTGCCCGAACCGCAGCTGCGCGAGGTGTTCCGCGCCATCCTCACCGACGTCTACCCCCGGCGCCGGTTCGACGTGTGGGGCCTGTGGCTGGCGGGCGCCTATGCCGGACACGCCGAGGTGAAGCCCACCGGCAACGTCGACGGCCATGAACTCGTCACCGCGCTCGCCCCCGCGTACTGGGGGCAGGGACTGGGCGGCGAGGCCGTGCGCGGCCTGCTCCGGCACGCCGGCGACAACCTCGGGCTCAGCGAGGCGTACGGCATGGTCGGCGCCGAGAACACCGCGAGCCTCGCCCTCTGCTGCCGCCTGGGTTTCCGCCACGTCCGGGATGTCGTCGGTGACGACGGCTCCGTCACGAAGATGCTGGTCATCCAGGTCCCGGACCCGAAGGAGACGGCAGCCGCGCCGGGAATCCAGGAAAGCCCGGCGTGAGCCGCGCCACCTGACCGACCGCCGCGCACGCCCGGCCTTTCGCCCGTGTGGGCCGCCGTGATCCGTGGAACACGTCCCGTGTCGCCGTCCGGGGAACCGAGCAGCCCCGGTCCGAGGAGGTCACGTGTCACAGCCCAGGCACACGGATACGGACATGGACATCACGGCTACGGCTCCGGCTACGGCTATGGCCACGGAGATGGATTCCGTGTACACCCGCATCGAGCGGGAGGTGGCCGCCCGCGCCGACCGGCTCTGGGACGTGAGCCTCGCGCTCCACGGCGAGCCGGAGACCGCCTACGAGGAGCATCGCGCCGCCCGGCTGCTGGCGGACGAGCTGGAACACGCGGGGTTCTCCGTGGAGCGGGGCGCCGCGGGGCTGCCGACCGCCTTCGTCGCCCGTACGGGCGCGGCGGCCGTAGCCACAGAGGGCCCGCGCGTCGCCCTGCTGATGGAGTACGACGCGCTGCCCGAGCTGGGGCACGCCTGCGGCCACAACCTGATCGCGGCGGCGGGCCTCGGAGCGGCCCTCGCCGCGCGGGCCGCGCTCGGCGATGCCGACGGGACCCTGCTGGCCGTGGGGACACCGGCGGAGGAGCGTGGCGGCGGCAAGGTCGCGGAGGTGGCGGCGGGCCTGTTCGACGGGGTGGACGCGGCGCTGATGTTCCACCCGGGTGTGTACGACTGGTCGTGGGCGCCCCTGACGGCGAGCGCGCAGGTGCGCATCGGCTTCCACGGCAGGGCCGCGCACCCGACGGGCAATCCCACGGAAGGCATCGACGCGCTCGGCGCGCTGATCCAGCTGTTCAACACGCTCGGCGTACTGGACCGGCGGCTGCCCGCGGGCTCGCACGTCCAGGGCATCGTCACGGACGGGGGCCGGGCGACGAACATCGTCCCGGAATACGCGGAAGGGCTGTTCGGGCTGCGCGGCGCGACCGCGTCCGCGCTGGCGGACCTCGTGGCGGAGCTGCGCTCGTGCGCCCAGGGCGTCGCGCTGGCCACGGGCACGAAGGCGGAGGTCGCCGAGGTGGCCGCCAGGTACGAGCACTTCCGCGACAACGACGTGCTCTCGGGACTGTTCGCGGGGCACCTGGAGAAGGCGGGCATCCGGCTTTCGGAGCCCGAGGCGGGCGTCTACCTGGGGTCGTCGGACATCGGCAACGTCAGCACCCGGGTGCCGGCGATCCATCCGTTCGTCGCCATCATGGGGTCGGACGGCTCGGACCACACCCCCGAGTTCGCCAGGGCGGCGGCCGGACCGCGCGGGCGCGAGGTCATGCTGGCGGCGGCGTACGCGCTGGCGTGCACCGCCGCCGACGTGCTGCTCCGTCAGGATGTGCCCGAGCGGGCCTGGGACCGCCACCGCGAGAAGGCGGCGGCCGGACAGTGACGGCGGGCCGTCGCCGTCGTTCCCGCACGGAAGCACGACGACGCGAGACCGCGGCGGCTCACCGGGTGTACCGGTGAGCCGCCGCAGTCCGTGTGACGAGCTGTCGGCTCAGGCGACGAGGAGGGTGTCCTGACCCTCAGGTCCCGCCGGCCGGGCGTCGGGGCGTACGTCGGGTCGCGGGTCCGGGCGCTCGGCCGCCGCCAGGATCTGGTCCGCCGCCGCGATCGCGTCCGTGATCGACTGCGTGCCTGTCACCACGCACAGCGTGTACGTGACGTCTTCCATCTCCCGCTGCCACGCCGGGTCGGCCTTCTCCATCAGTGCGATGCGCGCGCAGGCGTAACGGGAGAGCAGAGTTCTCACTGAGCGCGGCTCCGGCTTCAACACGACCACAAACCCCTCCTGGACACTCTTCGGTGCCCTACGGGTGCCCCGAAATCGCGACCTCATGCCGAACTCGCCGCCGGTTCCCTCTCACCCGCCGCCGGTTCAGTCCTCGACGGCCACCCGCACGCTCTTCACCTCCGTGTCGGCGGCGTCCGGCACGACCATGCCGGCGTCGACGCCGGTGCGCAGATAGCGGACGACGTCCGCGTTGAGACGTTCGCCGGGCAGCGCGGCGGGAATGCCCGGCGGATACGGGGTGAGCATCTCCGCGGTGATCCGGTCGACGGCCTTCTCCCACGGCACCTGCTCGGTCGGACCGAAGTACGCGTCGCGCGGGAGCAACACCTGTTCGAGCCGCAGCTGTTCGGGGTCCGGGACCTCCACCTGTGCCGCGGGCCGCAGCTCGGCCACGTGCGCGACGAGGTCCCGCAGCGCCGTGAGCAGCGTCTGAGCGCTGTGTTCGTCGTCGGCGTGGGTCAGCTGGGCGCTGATGCGACGGTGGTCGCACAGGTGCAGGTTGACCTGGTGGTGCTCGCGCAGCCAGTCGGCCGCCCGATAGCCGGTCGTGCCGAGCGAGGTGATGTCGACGATGATCTGGAGGGGGTCCATGGCCGCCGCGCGGCCGGGCCCGCAGAAGTCGTCCCGCCCGTGTACGTGCATCCCGTCGATGCCCGCGATCCGGGTCCGCAGAGAGGCGGCGAGGGCCAGCGCGTCGTCGTACAGGGCACGGCCGTGCTCCACCATCTGGCGCCGCCAGCCGTCCAGGGCGGCGTACAGCAGCACCGAGGGGCTGGTGGTGCCGAGGAGGTCCTCACGGCTCTTGAGCACCTCGGGCTCGATCAGATCGCCCTGGAGGTGGAAGACCGAACCCTGCTCCAGGCCGGAGCCCATCTTGTGCACGGAGGTGACGCAGACATCGGCCCCGGCGTCCATGGCCCAGGCCGGCAGGTCCGGGTGGAACGGCAGGTGGGCGCCCCACGCCTCGTCCACGATGAGCGGCCTGCCCCGCCGGTGGCAGACCCGCGCGATGGCGGCCAGGTCCGAACAGGTGCCGTACGGCGTGGGCGTCGTCACGAGGGCGCCCTTGGCGTCGGGATGCTCGGCGAAGGCCGCCTCGAACGCCTCGGCGGACGGGGGGTGCGCCAGATGCCGCTCGGGGTCCCACTGCGGTGTGACCCAGATGGGCCGGATGCCGGAGAGGATCAGCCCGGAGACCACGGCCTTGTGCGCGTCGCGCCCCACGAGCAGTTTCTCGTGCGGCCCCGCCACCGCGAGCATCGCCGACTTGACCGACAGGGAACTTCCGCAGGTGGAGAAGAAGGTGTGCTCGGCGCCGACGGCGTCCGCCATGAGGGCCTGCGCCTGTTCCAGGACACCGTGGGAGGACGTCCGGTCGTCGAGGCCGCTGGTCGCCAGGACGTCCGAGCGGAACACCGCGTCCCCGAGGACCGCACGGACCCGGGGATCGGCGCCTCGCCCCTGCTTGTGGCCCGGCGGGGTGAAGGGGGTCTGCCCCTCGGCGTGGTAGGCGGCCAGAGCTTCGAGTACCGGCGCTTTCGAGTGGTCCATAGGCTGCGGTTGCCCTTGGCGCCGGAGAAGGAAACGGCACGCTGCCGCGCGTGCGGCCGGGCGGGTGAACCGGGCACGTCCCCGCAGTGCCTCGAACGGCCCGCCCGGCTCCGGTCGCCGATCAGTCCGGTCGGTGGTGTGATGCTGTGAGAGGCCGGGCCCGGGGACCGCGCGCTGCTCCGCCTCCTCGCCGGGCGCGTCGCCCGGCTCGCGGCGGCGAGGGAGACGCGAGGCGTCGGACCGGATCACCGCACGACTCCGGACCACCCGGGGGAACCCGAGGAAGCCCCGAGGAAGAAGGTCGTCGTCATGACTGCACGCACACGCCCCACAGGGGGTGCCCGTACCCCGGTCCAGCAGGCCGCCCTGCTCGTCGGAGTGGTGTTCCTGCTGGTGGGAGTGCTGGGTTTCATACCGGGGATCACCACGGACTACGACACCATGAAGTTCGCGTCCCACGACTCCCGCGCGGAACTGCTGGGCATTTTCCAGGTCTCCATCCTGCACAACCTGGTGCACCTGGCCTTCGGCGTCGCGGGCGTGGCCATGGCCCGAACCGCCTCCACGGCCCGGACGTTCCTGCTGGTCGGAGGCGCCGTCTATCTGGTGCTGTGGCTCTACGGCCTGATCATCGACCACCACAGCAGCGCCAACTTCGTGCCGCTCAACAACGCCGACGACTGGCTGCACTTCGTCCTCGGCATCGGAATGATCGGCCTGGGCGCGCTGCTCACGCGCCGTACCACGGCGGCCAGGTGAGGACCGGGCGCGGCGCCCGGCCCGCCGTCCGGCAGGTGACCCCTACCCGTTGACGGGGGTGGACCGGCTGTCCGACATGGCGGTGACCGCGTCCCCGGCCGTGGCGTGGACGGCCAGGAGTGAGTCGACGCCGGTGATGGCCAGCATGCGTATCAGCCGGTCGGGGACATCGGCGAGGCTGAGGGAGCCGCCCGCTGTCCGGGCCGCGTGCCAGACCCCGATGAGCGCGCTGAGGCCGGAGGAATCGCAGAAACCGACCTGCGCCAGGTCCAGGACCACATGAGGGGGGCCTTGCTCGATGATCTCCAGGGCCTGGTCGCGCAGCGCGGGAGCGGTCCGCACGTCCATGTCGCCGACGACCGTGGCGATGGCGACGTGGGGGCGGGGGTGCTGAACGGTCAGGTGGAGCGTGTGGGTCACGTCGTCATCACTCCTGGCCGAAGTGTTCGGGTGTGGCGGTGGTGTGAGCGGTGGCGGCGACACCGGCCTCGGGTGCGGCGTCGGAGTCGGGAACGGACAGGGTCAGCAGAGCCACGTCGTCGCCGGCCCCCTCGGTCAGCGAGCCCAGCAACGTGATGGTGTCGTCCACCAGGGCGGTGGCGGTCAGCGGGCCGGTGCGCTGGTGGAGGAAGCCGGTGAGGCCGTCCTCGCCGAGCATGGCGCCCTGGGCGATACGTGCTTCGGTCAGCCCGTCAGTGTAGAGGAACAGGCCCTCCCCGGGAGCCAGCCGGAAGGTGCTCTCGGCAAAATGAGCCTCGGCGAAGGCACCGATGAGCATGCCCCCCTTGGGGCGTACCGCCTTGACCCAGACGGAGCCGCCGTCGTCGGGGCGCACGTGGTAGGCCGGTGGGTGGCCGCCGGTGGCGACGGTCACGGTGAAGCCGCCGTCCTCCTGCGGTGTCAGGAGGCCGTAGAGGGCGGTGCAGAAGCGGCTGCCGGCGGCGACGTCGCTGAGCAGCGCGGTGTTGAGCGTCCTCAGGACGGTGACCGGGTCCGGGTCGATCTGCGCCGCGGCGCGCAGGGTGTGGCGGGCCAGTGCGGTGACGGTCGCCGCCTCGGGGCCCTTGCCGCACACGTCACCGAGGAAGAACGCCCACCGGTTCTCGTCGACGGGGAAGACGTCGTAGAAGTCGCCGCCGACATCGTGAACGGACGCGGTGCGGTAGTGGCAGCCCAGTTCCAGTCCGGGCACCACCGGGAGCGCCGGAGGCAGCAGAGTGCGCTGGAGAGTGGAGGCGAACGCCGCGATGGCGGCCTTGTCCTTCTCCGCCTGCTCGCGCGCCGCTCGTTCCGCCTCGGCACGCGCTCGTTCCGTTTCGGCGTGCCGGCTCTCCCGCGCCCGCCGCTCCTGCTCGTCGCGCAGGGCCCGCAGCGCCGACAGCCGCAGTTCCATCTCGTCCATGACGATCGCGGCCAGGTCGAACAGGGTGGCGATGTCGTCCTCGGTGATGGAGCGCGGTCTGGTGTCGAGAACGTTGACCGTGCCCAGCCGGTGACCGTCCGGAGTGGTGATCGGCGCGGCCGCGTAGAAGCGCACCCCCATCTCTCCGGCGACCAGCGGATTGCCCGCGGCCACCGGGTCGAGAAGAGTGTCGGGTATCACCAGTGCGCCGTCGCGCAGGATCGCCGAGCCGCACAGGCCCGGGTCACGGCCGATCTGTTCGACGCCGTCGAGGCCGTGGGCCGCCTTGAACCAGATGCGGTCGCTGTCGACGATCGTGACCGACGCCACCGGGACGTCGAAGAGACGGGCGGCCAGCGCCGCGACCCGGTCGAAGGCGCCGTCGGGCGGTGTGTCCAGGATGTCGTAGCGGCGTACCGCCGCGATACGGGCCGCCTCCACCGCCAAGCGGGGGGCCGGCTCGGGGCTCCGCCCAGGTG
The DNA here is from genome assembly GCF_016905445.1 of Streptomyces sp. G44. Classification (GTDB taxonomy): domain Bacteria; phylum Actinomycetota; class Actinomycetes; order Streptomycetales; family Streptomycetaceae; genus Streptomyces. The sequence continues at coordinate 476 of NZ_JAFEXF010000245.1, read as the reverse complement.
CCGGTTCGGCCGCCGAAGCCTGCGAGGTCATCGGCTTTCCTCTCCGTCGACGGGCCGCCACGAGCGGCAGGACCGACGCACCCTAGACCGAGCACATACCGGAACGCCAATTTCCCCGGGACCGGCGAACCGACCGCCCCCCAACCGCTCCGCGACCGTCAGTCACCGGTCGCGGCTCCCCGTGCCAAAACATTCGTACGTCTTCTGTTTGGGCAGCTCGCGGCCGGGCAGACGCGGGAAGCAAGACAATCGACGAAGAGGTGGGGCGGGACGCATGAGCACCCTGACGGCCACGGAACAGACCACGGCGCAGACCGAGCGGGACCTGATGGAGCGTCCGTATCTGGACCCGGCGTCGGTGGCGCCGCGTGACGCGCGGGTGATCTCCAAGCGTTTCTTCGACCGCCTCGGGGAGCTGGAGGAGGGCACGCACGAGTACCAGTACGTGCGGAACTGCCTGATCGAGATCAACCTCT
>NZ_JAFEXF010000244.1 GCF_016905445.1 Streptomyces sp. G44 | reverse complement strand
GTGTACGGGAGCGGGCGGGTGTGGCGGGGGGCGCCCCTCGGGGAGGCGGAGGACCGCGCCGGGGGGGGCGGGCGGGGCGCCGGCCGGGGGGGGCAGCGCCCGCGGGGCGGCGGCTGCCCCGCCCCGCACGCGGCCAGGACCCGGTGCAGCTCCCGGAAGGCCTGGTCCAGCGACCGCACCTCGGTGACCAGGACCTCGATGCCGGACGCCCGCAGCGCGGCCAGGTCGGGGGCGCGGTTCTCCTCCTCGTTGGCGATCACCAGGTCGGGCGCGAGGGCGATGATCCGGGGCACGTCGGGATTCTTCGTACCGCCCACCCGGACGACGTCGAGGTCCGCCGGATGGCTGCACCAGTCGGTGGCGCCGACCAGCGCGCCCGGCACGGTCACGGCGACCGCCTCGGTCAGCGAGGGCACCAGCGAGACGACCCGCGCGGTCCGGGCGAGCGGCACGTCAGCGCCCTCCGTCGTCCACCGCCTCGATGTGGTCCCCCACGGCGACCACCAGGACCCGCGTGTCCGCCACCGTGGCCCGCCAGCGGTGCCGCACCCCTCCGGTGAGGAACAGGCTGTCGCCGCGCCCGAGGCGGTAGGCGCGGCCCTCCGCCTCCATCTCGACGGCGCCCTCGACGACGTACAACAACTCGTCGTTGCGGTGCTGGAATTCGCGGCCCTCGTCGTGGTCCCCGATGAATTCCAGGACGTGCAGCTGGTGGTGGCCGCGGGTCAGCTCCCGCACGCGCGCCTCGGGTGTCGAACCGGTCAGGTCGGTGTCGTCGTCGGCCCGCACCACCTCGACGGTGCGGGCCGGATCGGCGGCGGCGAGGAGCTCCACGTCGGTGGTGCGCAGCGCGTCCGCGACGCGCTGGAGGGAGCGTCTGCTGGGCCGGGCGCGTTCGTTCTCGATCTGGCTGAGGAAGGGCACCGACAGGCCGCTGCGCGCGGCGACGACGGCGAGGGTGAGCTCCAGCTGGCGGCGGCGCCGCCGCACGGCCGAGCCCACCCGGAGGGTCTCCTTGTGCTCGTCCATCGCCTCGGCTCCCTTCAGCGCGTCGGTCCACTCTCCACCCTGACGGGTCTTCTGCACCCTACGCATGTTCACCGAACGGTTCCGCCCGGTTGATGCAGCCGGTGCCAGTACAGCAGCTGTCCGGCCTCGCCGGAGGCGGAACCCTCACGCGGGACGAACAGACCGACGAGGAGCGCGGGCCGGCCCCGCGGATCGGTGAGCAGGGTCGCGGAGGGGTTGGCGAAGGCGCGGCTGCCGCCGTGCGTACGGATGTGGAGGCGGTCGGCCCGGCCGCTGGAGGGGTCGTAGGCGTAGGTGCCCCAGCTGCCGAAGTCGCCGCGCCTCCCTTGTCCCTCGATTATCACCACGCGCTGTCCGCCGAGCTCCATGGACGACCGGTCGCCGATGTTGCCGCCGTTGCCCCAGGTGTGCACGGCGCGGTCGAGCCGCCGGTCCGGCACGGCGTGCCAGTGCCGGAAGCCGGTGAGGGTGGCGCGCAGCTGGCGGTCGGTGTCGCAGCCCGCGCGGTAGTGCCCGGTGAGGTGGACGGTCGCGCCGCGCACGGCGGTGATGTCCGGGGTGCCCTCGGCGCAGCGGGACAGGGTGCGCGGCGCGTCGAAGGCCCGCTCGGCACGCCCGTCGAGCAGCGCGGCCAGGTCCTCGTACGCCCGGAGCGCGATGTGGTTGCGCGGATCCTTCTCGTACGCGAGGACGTAGCCGCCGCGGCCGTCGTGCGCGAGCGAGGCCTGGTGGGTGCCGGGCCCGAAGTCGTGGCGGCGCCGCCAGTGGCGCAGATCGGTGGAGGTGGCGACGGCGGCGTGGAAGCGGCCGTCGGCCAGGAGCGTGTGGTAGACGGCGAGGTAGGTGCCGTCCTGGGCCTGTTCGATCTGCGCGGCGTCCATGGTGCGGCCGGTGTGGTCGCGGGCGTCGTAGCGGTGGCCGTCGGCGGCCGTGACGTCCTGGGCGAGCGCGGCCAGGCGCGCGGTGCCGGCGGAGGCGGGGGCGGCGTCGGCCCGGGCCAGCTGCGCGAGGAGCAGGGCGGCGGCCAGGGCCAGGAGGGCGGCGAGGGTGCAGAGCGCCGTCCTCGGCTGCCTTGCGGTCACGGGTGGGGTCTCACGTTCAGCTGTCCGGGAAGGTGCCCGGTCGAGGTTAAGGAGTCGGGGGCCCCGCGGGAACGCCGGGAGGGGTGGGCTTCGCCACAGGGCGAGGCCCACCCCTCGGAAACACTGCTCGGCGGAACCGCTCGGCGGAACCGCTCGGCCGGTGCTACTTCGCGGAGGTCATCTTCTCCTCGAAGCCCGGGTTCTTCTCCAGCCAGGCGTCGACGGCCTCGGGCTCCTTGCCCTTGCCCGCCTTGTTGATCTCGTTCTCCAGACCGGCCAGCTGCTCTTCGCTCATCGTGAAGTCCTTGAGCCACTTCGTGAGCCGCGGATACCGCTTCGGGAACTCCTTGCTGGAGATCGTGCGGATCGTGTCGCCCTTGCCGAAGGCGACCTTCGGGTCCTTCAGCTTGGTCAGCTCGTACTCGTTGTACGCCCAGTGCGGCGACCAGAGCAGGACCGCGACCGGCTCCTTCTTGGCGTACGCCGACTTCAGCTCGGACAGCATCGCGGGCGTCGAACCGGAGACGATCTTGTACTCCTCGTCGAGGCCGTAGCCGGGCAGGACCTTGTCCTTGAGTGCCGTCATCACGCCCGTGCCGGGCTCGATGCCGATGATCTTGCCCTTGAACCTCTCACCCTTGCCCTTGAGGTCCGCGAGCGACTTGACGTCCTTGACGTAGGACGGGACGGCGATCTCCAGCGACGTCGGGCTGTACCAGGAGCCGAGGTCCTTGAGGTTCGCCTTGTTCTTCTCCCAGTACTGCTTCTGGGCCGTGGGCAGCCAGGCGTCGAGGTCCAGGTCCAGGTCGCCCTGGGCGAGCGCGGTGTAGACCGGGCCGACGTCGGACGGCGTCAGCTTCATCTTGTAGCCGCGCTTCTCCAGGACGCGCTTCCACAGATTGGTGACGGCGATGTTCTCGTCCCACGCGAAGTACGCGGCGTTCAGCGGACGCTTCGCCTCGGCGGGCGTGGACGTGTCGGGCAGCGGGGCCAGCTTGTCGACGACGCCCGGGTTCTTCTTCAGCCAGGCGCGGACGGCTTCCTGCTGCTTGCCCTTGCCCGCCTTGTTGATCTCCGCCTCCAGACCCGTGAGCTGCTTCTCGCTCATCTTGAAGTCCTTGAGCCACTTGGCGACCAGGGGGTTCTCGTCGGAGAAGCCCTCGCGCGCCAGCGTGTGCACGCCGTCGCCCTTGCCCCAGGCGCCCTTGGGGTCCTTGAGCTTCCTCAGGTCGAAGTCGCTGTACGCCCAGTGCGGCGACCAGAGCGTGGTGACGACCGGTTCCTTCTTGGCGTACGCGCGCTTGAGCTCGGCCAGCATCGCGGGCGTGGAGCCGTCGACGACCTTGTACTCCTTGTCGAGGCCGTACTCCCCGAGCACCTTGTCCTTGAGCAGGCCCATCATGCCGGCGCTCGACTCGATGCCGACGATCTTGCCCTTGAACGTGCCGCTCTTGCCCTTGAGGTCATCGAGCGAGTCGACGCCCTTCACGTACGAGGGCACGGACAGCTCCAGCGAGGTCGGGCCGAACCACGCGCCCAGGTCCTCCAGCTTGCCGCCGTACTTCTTCCAGTACGCGGCGTGCGTCGTCGGCAGCCAGGCGTCCGTCTGGAAGTCGACACCGCCCTGGGCCAGCGAGGTGTAGAGCGGGCCCGCCTCCAGCTGCTTGGTCTGCGGCTTGAAGCCGCGCCGCTCCAGGATCTCCTTCCAGAGGAAGGTGGAGGCCACGCCCTCGTCCCAGGGGATGTAGCCGATGTCGACCTGCTTGCCCCGGCCGACGTTCTCGGCGTCCGCGGCGGCCTCCTCGGAGTGCGAGCCGCCGAAGACGCCCATGCCGCCCGCGACGAGCGCGAGCACGACCACGCCGACCACGGCGACCGCGGCCTGCGGACGGTAGGTCCAGATGTTCGGGCCCCGCGCGGCGCGCGCCCTGGCGGCGGCGCGGCGGCCCAGCGGGGAGACCTGGGTGCCGAGAGAGCCGGTCATCCGGTCCAGGTAGATCGCCAGGATGACGATGGCGACGCCCGCCTCGGAGCCGAGGCCCACGTTGAGCTGGCCGATGGCCTCGTTGACGTCGGCGCCCAGGCCCTCGGTGCCGACCATGCCGGCGATGGCGGCCATGGACAGGCCCAGCATGATGACCTGGTTGACACCGGCCATGATCGTGGGGAGGGCGAGGGGCAGCTGGACGCGCAGCAGGATGTTGCGCGGTGTGGTGCCGAACGCGTCCGCGGCCTCGACCAGCTCCTTGTCGACCTGGCGGATGCCCAGCTCCGTCATGCGGACGCCGGGGGCCAGGGCGAAGATCAGGGTGGCGACGATGCCCGCGGGGGCACCCATGCCGAAGAAGAGGATGGCGGGGATGAGGTAGATCATCGCCGGCAGCGTCTGCATGAAGTCGAGCACCGGGCGGACGATGCCGCTGACCGTGCTGGAGCGCGCCGCCCAGATGCCCACGGGCACGGAGACGACCAGCGCGATGACGGTCGCGACGAGCACCAGGGCCAGTGTCATCATCGCGTGGTCCCACAGTTCCAGCGAGATGATGAACGCGAAGCCCGCGAACGTCAGCACACCGGCCACCACACCGCGCAGCCAGAAGGCGATGACGGCGAAGATGCCCGCGAGGATCAGCGGCTCGGGCGCCTGGAGCACGTCGGATAGGCCGTCGTAGGCGCCCTGGAAGACGGTCTGGAAGAAGTCGAACAGCCAGGCCATGTGGCCGAGCAGCCAGTCGACGGCGTCGTTGACCCACTCACCGAACGGAATCCTAGGCACCGCTGACCACCTTCTCGCTCTCCTGCGGCCGCTCGTCCTCGGGGACCATCGGCTCGCCGAGTACGGCCAGCAGCCGCGTCCGAGGCACGACGCCGACGAGCTCGCCGTCCGCGTCGGTGACGGCGACCGGCACGTCACTGGTGGAGCAGGGTGTGAACAGCTCGATGACCGGGATGTCCGCGGTGACCGTGGCGGGGGCGTCGGCCCGTACGAAGCCGCTGTCCGGGGTGGCCATGATCGCGCCCGCGGTGAGCACCCGGGCCCGGTCGACGTCCTGCGTGAACGCGGCGACGTAGTCGTTGGCCGGGGTGACGAGGATGTCCTGGGCGTTGCCGATCTGGACGATGCGGCCGTCGCGCATGACGGCGATCTGGTCGCCCAGGCGCATGGCCTCGTTGAGGTCGTGGGTGATGAAGACGATCGTCTTCTTCAGCCGCTTCTGGAGTTCGAGGAGCTGGTCCTGCATGTCGCGGCGGATCAACGGGTCGAGCGCGCTGAACGACTCGTCCATGAGGAGCAGGTCGGCGTCGGTGGCCAGCGCGCGGGCCAGGCCCACACGCTGCTGCATGCCGCCGGACAGCTCGTCGGGCCAGGACTTCTCCCAGCCCTTGAGCCCGGCGAGCTCCAGCGCCTCGGTGGCGCGCCGCTCGCGCTCGGCGCGCGGGACGCCCTGCACCTCCAGGCCGTAGCCGGCGTTCTCCAGGACGCTGCGGTGCGGGAAGAGCGCGAAGTGCTGGAAGACCATGCTGATCTTCTTGGAGCGCACCTCGCGCATCTCGCGCGCGCTCAGCTCGGTGAGGTCCTGACCGTCGAAGCGGACGTGGCCGGCCGTCGGCGCCGACAGCCCGTTGAGCATGCGCAGCAACGTGGACTTGCCGGATCCGGAGAGACCCATGACGACGAAGATCTGGCCCGGCTCGACCTCGAAGGAGGCGTCGATCACGGCGGCGGTGGTGCCGTCGGCGCGCAGCTCCTCCCGGTCGGCTCCGTGGCGGAGTCGCTCCACCGCGTCAGCGGGTCGTCTGCCGAACACTTTGTACAAGTGCTCGGCCTGAAGCCTGGACACATACACCTCTCGGGTCGAACCAGAACGGCCCGCCTCCCCCGCCGGCGGGCCGTGGAGCACCGTGGCGTCTGCCCACTTGCCCGGTCGAAATGTTGAATCCGCGACGGGGTGCACTCCGGCGGCGCGCCTGCCCCGAGTTCCGGGGCCCAAACGCAGAAGTGACGCAGGACACCCTCACGCCCGTCCGTGCGTCGTCGCCCCAGGTCGCGGCAGGGTGTCGGTGCCGTGCGGCATGATGCGCACCGTGACTCAGCGAACACGACGGCTCATGCTTCTCGACACGGCCTCCCTCTACTTCCGGGCCTACTTCGGGGTCCCCGACACCATGAAGGCGCCGGACGGCACGTCGGTCAACGCCGTGCGCGGGCTGCTCGACTTCATCGCCCGCCTCGTCCAGGACCACCGCCCGGACGAGCTGGTCGCCTGCATGGACGCGGACTGGCGCCCGCACTGGCGCGTCGAGCTCATCCCCTCGTACAAGGCGCACCGCGTGGCCGAGGAGACCGCGCAGGGCCCCGACGCCGAGGAGATCCCCGACACCCTCTCCCCGCAGGTCCCGGTGATCGAGGCGGTCCTTGACGCGCTCGGCATCGCGCGCGTCGGCGTGCCCGCGTACGAGGCCGACGACGTGATCGGCACCTTCGCGGCCCGCGCCACGGGTCCGGTGGACATCGTCACCGGCGACCGCGACCTCTACCAGCTGGTCGACGACGCGCGCGGCATCCGCGTCCTGTATCCCCTGAAGGGCGTCGGCACGCTCCAGGTCACGGACGAGGCCTGGCTGCGCGAGAAGTACGGCGTCGACGGCCCCGGCTACGTCGACCTCGCCCTGCTGCGCGGCGACCCGAGCGACGGCCTGCCCGGCGTGCCCGGCATCGGCGAGAAGACGGCGGCCAAGCTCCTGGACGCCTTCGGCGACCTGGCCGGGATCATGGCCGCGGTCGACGACCCGAGGTCGAAGCTCACCCCCTCGCAGCGCAGGCGGCTCGACGAGTCGCGGGCGTACGTGGCGGTCGCCCCGAAGGTCGTCCGGGTCGCCGCCGACGTGCCGCTGCCCGAGGTCGACGTGACACTGCCCCGGGCGCCGCGCGACCCGGCGGCGCTCCAAGAGCTGGCCGTGCGGTGGAACTTGGGCGGTTCGCTCCAGCGGCTCCTCTCCACGCTCCAGAGGTGAAGTGTTAGCTTAGGTGAGCCTAAGTATCCAAGGATCAGGGGAGGCCGTCGCCGATGGCACAACGTCCGGCACGCAAAGCGCCGAAGGCCCACGTCGGGCGGGTCGTCCGCACGGAGCGGCTGACCCCGCACATGCAGCGCGTGGTGCTCGGCGGCGACGGCCTCGCCGACTTCGCCGCGGGCGAGTGCACCGACCACTACGTGAAGCTCCTCTTCGCCGCCGAGGGTGTCACCTACCCGGAGCCCTTCGACATCCAGCGGATTCGCGAGGAGTTCCCGCGCGACCAGTGGCCGGTGACCCGCACGTACACGGTGCGCTCGTGGGACCCCGGGTCCCGGGAGCTGGCCCTCGACTTCGTGATCCACGGCGACGAGGGTCTCGCGGGCCCCTGGGCGCGCGAGGCCGAGGCGGGCACCACGATCCGCTTCCTCGGCCCCGGCGGCGGCTACGCCCCGGACGCGGGCGCCGACTGGCATCTGCTGGCCGGTGACGAGAGCGCCCTGCCGGCGATCGCCGCCGCGGCCGAGGCGCTCCCGGCCGGTGCGACCGCCCGGGTCTTCGTCGAGGTCGAGGGCCCCGAGGAGGAGCAGAAGATCGCCACGGACGCGGAGGTCGTCTGGCTGCACCGCGCGGGCCGCCCGGTGGGCCAGGCGCTGGTCGAGGCCGTGCGCTCCCTGGAGTTCCCGCCGGGCGACGTGCAGGCCTTCGTGCACGGCGAGGCGGGCTTCGTGAAGGAGCTGCGCCGCTACCTCCGCGTGGAGCGCGAGATCCCGCGCGAGCGCCTGTCGATCTCCGGCTACTGGCGCCTCGGCCACAACGAGGACGGCTGGCAGGCCTCGAAGCGGGAGTGGAACGCGCAGGTCGAGGCGGAGCAGGAAAGCGCGGCGTAGGCACCACGCAGCGCACGCAACGGAGGGGGCGGCCACCCGCCAAAGGTGGCCGCCTCCCCTCCGTTGCGTGCGCCCCCGGCGGCGCCCCCCCGTCAGGTCACAGCGCCCTCCCCCGCGCTACGCGCGTACAGGTGCATGCCGTGCCGGCCGTCCGCGTGCAGTACCGCGCTGCGCTTGGCGCCCTCCGAGGCGAACCCGGTCCGCAGGGCCACGCGGCACGACACCTCGTCGGCCGTCGCGTGCGTCAACTCCGGTCGGTGCGGGCCCGCTTCGCCGAAGCCCCGGCGCGTGAGGGCCTCGACGCCACGTGCGGCGACGCCGCGTCCGCGCGCCGACGGCACCGCCCGGCAGGCGATCTCGGAGCCGGCCACGCGGGCATGCAAGGCGGCACCGGTCTTCCGGGCCCCGACGGCCGACGCCCGGCGCTGACCTGCGGCGCCCCGTACCCTGGCCCCCTGATGAGACGCAAGCCCCGCATCCCGCCCGCTCCCCTGCCCCAGCGCGACGGCGTCGACCCCGTCAGGGTCAGGCTGCCGCCCGACGGGACGTGGCCGACCGTCCGCGACCATCTGGTGGAGCGGCTCGCGGCGGGCCCCGGGATCATCGACGCGATGCTGCGCGCCGGCGAGATCGTCGGCGCGGACGGCACGCCGGTCGCGCCGGCCGCCCCGTACGCGCCGGGTGCCTTCGTCTGGTTCCACCGTGAGCTCCCGCCGGAGGTAACCGTGCCGTTCGCGCTCGACGTCGTCCACCGCGACGAGCACATCGTGGTGGTGGACAAGCCCCACTTCCTCGCCACCATGCCGCGCGGCGGCCACGTCGCGCAGACCGCCCTCGCCCGGCTGCGCGTACAGCTCGGCGTCCCGGCGCTGAGCGCGGCCCACCGCCTGGACCGGCTGACCGCCGGGCTGCTCCTGTTCACCGTGCGGCCCGAGGAGCGCGGCGCCTATCAGACGCTGTTCCGCGACCGCCTCGTACACAAGGAGTACGAGGCGGTGGCGCCCCACGACCCGCGCGTCACGCTCCCCCGCACCGTCCGCAGCCACATCGAGAAGGAGCGCGGACGCATCGCGGCGTACGAGGTCGAGGGTGCCGAGCCGAACAGCGAGAGCCGCGTCGAGCTCATCGAGCACCGCGGCGCCCTCGGCCGCTACCGCCTGACCCCGCACACCGGCCGCACCCACCAGCTCCGCGTCCACATGAACGCGCTCGGCCTGCCGATCCTCGGCGATCCGGTCTACCCGGTGGTGACCGGGCCCGCCGCACCGGACGACTTCCGGCGTCCTCTGCAACTCCTCGCACGGGCCCTGGAGTTCACGGACCCGGTCACGGGCGCCCGGCACCGCTTCGTGAGCGGGCGGACGCTGGGCGCGTGGTCGGCCTACGACGACTGGGACCGGTAGCGGGGGCTCAGTCGCCGCGCCACCAGGTGACGAAGCGCCGCCACGCCCCCTGGGCCTGCACCGGCTGCGGCGCGGGCTCGGGGGTCGCGGGCGGGGCGGCCTGCGGC
>NZ_JAFEXF010000243.1 GCF_016905445.1 Streptomyces sp. G44 | reverse complement strand
GATCTACACGATGGCCGAGGGCCGCCTGACCGGTGAGGTCACGCGCGCGGAGGCCACCCAGGAAGTCCTGATGCGCCATATGACCCAGACCAGAAGCAAGAGCTGAGGCCCGCCATGACCACCACGACCACTCCCCCACGGGACTCGTCCGCAGTGCCGCCGCCCGCCGTGCGGTCGGCGGGTGCGCTGCTGATCGACAGCGTGCGCGCCAACATGCGCCAGTACGGCATGCTCATCGCGCTGGCCTTCATCGTCGTCCTGTTCCAGATCTGGACCGACGGCACGCTGCTGCTGCCGAACAACGTCTCGAACCTGATCCAGCAGAACGGCTACATCCTCATCCTGGCCATCGGCATGATGATCGTCATCATCGCGGGCCACATCGACCTGTCCGTCGGCTCGCTGGTCGCCTTCGTCGGCGCCATGTCGGCGGTGATGATGGTCAAGCACGACATGCCGTGGGTGCTCGCGCTCGTCCTGTGCCTGCTGATCGGCGCGGTCGCCGGGGCCTGGCAGGGCTTCTTCATCGCGTACGTCGGCATCCCGTCGTTCATCGTGACGCTGGCCGGGATGCTGCTCTTCCGCGGCCTCACCCAGATCGTCCTGGAGGGGCAGTCGCTGGCGCCGTTCCCCGACGGATTCCAGAACATCGCCAAGGGCTTCATCCCGGAGATGGGCCCGTACACGCAATACCACAACCCGACGCTGCTCCTCGGGCTCGCCGCCATCGTCTTCCTGCTCTTCCGTGAGTGGCGGGACCGCAGGCGGCAGCTGGCGTTCGAGCTGGACGTCCTGCCCACCGGGCCGTGGGCGGCCAAGTGCGTGGCGATGACGGCGGCCGTGGTGGCGTTCACGCTGACCCTCGCCAGCTTCCACGGCGTGCCGGTCGTCATGCTCATCATGTGCGCGCTGCTCATCGGCCTCGGCTATGTCATGCGCAACGCCGTCGTGGGCCGTCATGTGTACGCGCTCGGCGGCAACAAGGCCGCCGCCAAGCTCTCCGGCGTCAAGGACAAGCGCGTCACTTTCCTGGTCTTCGTCAACATGGGCGTCCTCGCGGCCCTCGCGGGCTGTGTGTACGCGGCCCGCCTCAACGCGGGCACCCCGCAGGCCGGACTCAACTTCGAACTGGAGGCGATCGCCGCCTCGTTCATCGGCGGCGCCTCCATGAGCGGCGGCGTCGGCACGGTGATGGGCGCGGTCATCGGCGGCCTGGTGCTCGGCGTGCTCAACAACGGCATGTCGCTGGTCGGCATCGGCACCGACTACCAGCAGGTCATCAAGGGTCTGGTGCTGCTCGCCGCGGTCGGGTTCGACGTATGGAACAAGCGCAAGGCCGGCCGGTAACCCCCTTCTCCCTCACTTCCCGGAACAGGAGCCGTACATGGAAACGAGCAGACGCGCCGTCCTGGCCACCGCCGCCGCGGCGGGCCTCACCGCCGCCGTCGCCGGCACCTCGTACGCGTCGTCCAAGGACGGCGGGCCCGCGCGGCCCACCAAGGAGCTGTTCGGCACGCTCGCCGACGGCACGAAGGTCCACCGCTGGTCGCTGGCGAACGGCGGCACGCGGCTGAGGGTCCTCTCCTACGGCGGCATCGTGCAGTCCCTCGAACTGCCGGACCGGCACGGCCGGTACCGCAACGTCTCCCTCGGCTACGACACGGTCGAGGCGTACGCGGCGGGTACGACGTTCTTCGGCGCGCTGATCGGCCGCTACGGAAACCGTATCGCCCGCGGCCGCTTCACCCTGGACGGCCGGACGCACCAGCTCTCCGTGAACGACGGGGAGAACAGCCTGCACGGCGGCGCCAAGGGGTTCGACACACGGATGTGGGACGTGGAGCCGTTCGCGGACGCCACCGGAGTCGGCCTCGTGCTGCGGTACGTGAGCGCCGACGGCGAGATGGGCTACCCGGGGACGCTGCGGGTGAAGGTGACGTACACCCTCACCGCGCGCGGCGACTGGCGGATCGACTACGCGGCGCGGACCGACAAGGCCACCGTCGTGAACCTCACCAACCACACGTACTACAACCTCGCGGGCGAGGGCAGCGGTGACATCTACGGGCACGAACTGGGCCTCGCCGCCAGCAGGTTCACGCCGACCGACACCGGCCTGATCCCCACGGGAGAGCTGGCGAAGGTGGCGGGCACGCCGTTCGACTTCCGGCGGGCCAAGACGGTCGGCGAGGACATCCGCGCCGCGCACCCGCAGCTGGTGACCGCCAAGGGGTACGACCACAACTGGGTCCTCGACAAGGGGATCACGGAGCGCCCCGAACACTTCGCGACGCTGCGGGACCCGGAGTCGGGCCGCACGATGAGGATCGCCACGACGGAGCCGGGCGTGCAGTTCTACTCCGGCAACTTCCTGGACGGCACCCTGACCGGACCCTCGGGCCGCACCTACCGCCAGGGCGACGGCCTGTGCCTGGAGACCCAGCACTTCCCGGACTCCCCGAACCAGCCTTCGTTCCCCTCGACGGTGCTGCGGCCCGGCGACACGTACCGGTCGAGCACGGTGCACGGCTTCTCGGCGCGCTGAGCGGGCGGTGCCGGACCTGGGGCGGCTACCCCTGCCGCCCCAGGTCCGGCACCGGCCCGTCCGGCACGGGGACACCGAAGTCCGGGGTGCCGTCCGCGTTCCAGTTCAGGCGCTGGACGCGGGTGTGCCGGTTCGGGTCGTTCAGCGGGTCGCCGACGATGTCCTTGTACTGGCGGGCGTGGTAGACGAGGACGTCGGTGCGGCCGTCCTCGGCGACGGTGAAGGAGTTGTGGCCGGGGCCGTACTGCTTGGTCCTGTCGTCACTGGTGAAGACCGGCCGCGGCGACTTGGTCCAGGACCTCGGGTCCATCAGGTCGCTGCCGGCCTCGGCGGTGAGCAGGCCCATGCAGTAGTTGGCGTCGGTGGCGCTCGCCGAGTACGTCATGAAGACGCGTCCGTTGCGCTGGAGGAACGAGGCGCCCTCGTTCACCTTGAAGCCGACGCACTCCCAGTCGTACTCGGGGGTGGTGAGCCGCACTTGAGGGCCCGTCAGCGTCCAGGGGCTGGCCATCCGGGAGAGGAAGACGCCCGTGTTGCTGTCCGTGCCGGGCTCGTGCTGCGCCCACGACAGGTAGCGCGATCCCTGGTACGTGAAGGTGGTGGCGTCGAGCGAGAACGTGTCCCAGGCCGTCGTGATCCGCCCCTTCTCCACCCAGGTGCCCTTGAACGGGTCGCGGTGGGAGTTCTCCAGGACCCACATGCGGATCTGCCACACGTCGTGGGCGGGCGCGGCGGCGAAGTAGACGTACCACTTGCCGTCGATGTGGTGGATCTCCGGCGCCCAGATGTGCGCCGCCATGTCACCGCTGGTGTGGCGCCGCCAGACGACGGCCTCCTCGGCGGTGGCGATGCCGCGCAGGGTGCGGGAGCGGCGCAGGATGACGCGGTCGTACTCGGGGGCGGTGGCGGTGAAGTAGTAGCGGCCGTCGTGGTGGCGGTGGATGTGGGGGTCGGCGCGGTTCGGGACGAGGGGGTTGGCGGGGCGGGCGGCCCTGACGGCTTTCGGTGCGGCGGCGTGGGCGCCGCCTTGAGCGGCGGCGAGAACGCCGACCGCGCCGGCTGTCGCCGCCAGGGTGCCCTTCAACAGTGTTCTGCGGGGCGGGATTTCGCGGCCGTGGGGGCTCATGTGGTCTGCTTTCGGGGGTGGTGGGGCTGAACGGGGGGTGACGTGACGGTGCCGGTTGGTTGGAACAGCGGCTCAGCGCAGCCTGAGCACGTTCCAGGACAGGGGCTCCAGGGTCGCGGTCAGGACGCCGTCGCCGAGCCTCGTGCCCGTCACGTCGTGCGGGGTGACGCGCTCCGGGTCCTCCTGGGTGTTGCGGGCATCGGGATCCGCGTCGGCCACGGCGGTGTGCTCGACGACCGTGGTCAAATCCAGGTCGTGCAAGCCGACTTCCAGGGCCAGGGGCTCGGTCCGGCCGCGGTTGACGGCGAAGACGGTGACGGTGCCGTCGTCGGCGCGTACCGCCGTGGCGTGCAGCAGAGGCACCGCGCCGAACTTCGCCGTGTCGTACGTCGGTGAGTCCACGCGCGCGTCGAGGACCCGGCCGCGACCGTGCCGGGAGGCCTGCGCGAAGGGGAAGAACGTCGTCTGGCGCCAGGCCGGGCCGCCGGGTTCGGTGAGGATCGGCGCGATGACGTTGACGAGCTGGGCGAGGCAGGCGACCGTCACCCGGTCGGCGTGGCGCAGCAGGGCGATCAGCAGCGAGCCGGAGACCACGGCGTCGGTGACGGTGTAGCTGTCCTCCAGGAGGCGCGGGGCCTCCTGCCAGTCCTCTTCCGGCTGGAGTGCGGTGCGCCGCTGGTACCAGACGTTCCACTCGTCGAAGGAGAGGTTGATCCGCTTCGTGGATTTGAGGCGTGCGCCGACGTGGTCGCAGGTGGCGACGGCGTCCTCGATGAAGGACTCCATGTCGACGGCCGAGGCGAGGAAGGAGTCGCGGTCGCCGTCGGTCTCCTCGTAGTAGGCGTGCAGCGAGATGCGGTCGACGAGGTCGTACGTCTCGGCGAGGACGGTCGCCTCCCAGGCCGCGAAGGTCTCCATGGACCGGCCGGAGGAGCCGCAGGCGACGAGTTCCAGGGCCGGGTCGAGCTGCCGCATGGCGCGGGCCGTCTCGGCGGCGAGGCGGCCGTACTCCTGGGCGGTCTTGTGCCCGGTCTGCCAGGGCCCGTCCATCTCGTTGCCGAGGCACCAGAGCCGGATGCCGTAGGGTTTCCTGTCGCCATGGGCGGCACGCAGGTCCGAAAGGGCCGTGCCCGAGGGGTGGTTGGCGTACTCCTGGAGTTCGAGGGCCTCGGCCACTCCCCTGGTGCCGAGGTTGACGGCCATCATCGGTTCCGCCTGCGGGCCCACCTCGCGGACGAAGCGGATGAACTCGGAGAGGCCGAAGCGGTGGGACTCCGTGGAGCGCCAGGCGAGGTCGAGCCGGCGCGGCCGTTCGTCGACGGGGCCGACAAAGTCCTCCCACTTGTGGCCCGAGACGAAGTTGCCTCCGGGGTAGCGGATGACGGTGACACCCAGTTCGCGGATGAGGTCGAGGACGTCGCCGCGCAGGCCCGCCCCGTCCGCCGTGGGGTGGCCCGGCTCGTGGATGCCGGTGTAGACGCAGCGGCCGAGGTGTTCGACGAAGGAGCCGAAGAGCCGCGGGTCGACGTCGCCGACGGCGAAGTCCGGGTGGAGGGTGAAACGGGCGGGACGGGCGGGTCGCGTCATGGATTCCTCAACGGGTCGGCCGGGCCGGGCGGGTTCGGAGCGCTTCAGGCCGTCTTGATCCGCAAGAACGTCACGGAGTGGGCGGGGAAGGTGTACGAGAAGGAGTCGTCGACGCCGCTGAAGACCGAGTCGACGGGCTTGACCGGTGACTTGTCCTTCGTGTTCTCGGCGGCCGGGTCCGCCGCCAGCGTGGTCACCCGCGCTGTCGGGGCGACCTTCGCTTCCTGGCCGAGGTCCACCTTCGTGCGGGCCGGCGCGGCCTGGGCGTTGACGACCTTCACGATGAGGTCACCGGTCGCCTTGTCGCGCGTGACGACCTGGCGGAACGGCTCGGCGGGCTTGTCGTCGGTGAAGGAGCCCCACTTCTCGCCGTCGAGGTAGAGCGTCACCTGGCGGCCGCGCACCTCGACGCGCAGGTCGTAGCTGCGGCCCGTCTCGATCGTCGTGTCGTCCTCGGTCATCGTCTGCTTGGCGCCGCCGACGGTCTTCTCGACGGCGGACCGGGTGTTGTGCCAGCCGCCGAGGTTCCACCAGTAGTGGTTGCCGCTGTCCTTGACGCCGAAGGCGACCATGAAGCCCTCCTTGCCGGACTTCTTGGTGGCCCTCACCTTCAGGTCGTAGTTCTGCCAGCCCTTGTCCCCGGCGGTGACCAACGTGTTCTCTGCGCTCGCGTCGGACTGGACGTACGCGCCGTCCTCGACGGCCCACGCGCCCGTGCCGGCCGCCTTGCTCCACTTGCCGTCGCCGGCGGAGAAGTCGTCGGAGAACAGGGGCTCGCCGTCGGCTCCGGTGACCGCGACGTCGTCGTAGGCGGCGCTGGTGGCCCAGGTGGAGAGGCCGACGGCGCCGGTGATCGGGCCCGACGTGGCGGGCGTACCGGTGGACGTGGAGGGTACGACCTCGTCGCCGACGTTGCGCATGAAGAGCTTCTGCGTCTCGTAGTTCGCCGAGCCCCACGACTGGTCGTTGTCGAACCAGATCATGTTCGGCTGCCACTGGACGTAGTCCTCGTCGGCGAGCAGCGGCGCGTACGAGGCGAGCTTCACGACGTCCGCGTTGCGCTCCAGGCCGGTCATGAACGCGGCTTCGGAGAGGGCGTTGCCGAAGGTGTTGCCCTGCGAGGCGTATTCACCGAGGAAGACCTTGGGGCCGCCCCGGTCGTAGGAGTCGTAGCGGTCGTTGTTCTCCAGGAACCACTGCGGGCTGTTGTAGTAGTGCTCGTCGACCATCGCCACGCGTGCGTCGCGGTTGAGCTGCCACGCCTTGTCGAAGACCGGACCGGTGTCGTCGGGGCCGGAGTTGGAGATGACGGTGATCTCCGGGTGCTCGGCCTCGATGGCGGCGCGGAACTGCTTGAAGCGGGCGAAGAACTCCTCGGGGAGGTTCTCCTCGTTGCCGACCTCCAGGTGGGTGAGGCCGAAGGGCTTCGGGTGGCCCATGCGGGCGCGCTTCTTGCCCCACTCGCTGCTCACGGGGCCGTTGGCGAACTCGATGAGGTCGAGCGTGTCCTGGATGTGGCGCTTGAGGAGGGCCGGGTCGTCGGTGGCCTTGTTCTGGCCGCAGCCGGTGACCAGGGCGGGGACGACGGGCAGTGGCATGGCGCCGGTGTCCTCGGCGAACTGGAAGTACTCGTAGTAGCCGAGGCCGTAGCTCTGGTTGTAGCCCCAGAAGTTGGCGTTGGTGGCGCGCCTCTCGACCGGGCCTATGGTGTCCTTCCACTGGTAGGAACGTGAGCGCGGCCAGCCGGACTTCTCGTCGTACGCCTCGTGGCTTCCGGTGTTGACCAGGCAGCCGCCGGGGAAGCGCAGGAAGCCGGGTTCGAGGGCGGCGATCTTCTCGGCGAGGTCCTTGCGCAGGCCGTTCGCGCGCCCCTTGTAGGTGTCGCGGGGGAAGAGGGAGATCATGTCGAGCGCGGCGTCCGCCCCCGAGGTGACGGTCAGCCGTCCGGCGGCGGAGGTCCGCGTGGCGGTGAACGTCGCCGTGTACCTGGCCCAGCCGCCGCGGGCGGTGACACGGCGGGCGGCGGCCAGTCCGCCCGAGGCGTCGTGCAGGGTGACCGTCAGCGGTGCTCCGCCGGCGTGGTCCGTGCGGGCCCAGACCGAGAAGTCGTAGCGCTTGCCCTTCTCGACCGCGATGCCGGTGTTGTAACCGGAGTTCGTGACGGACGAACCGGACGTGACGGAGAGGTAGCTGCGGTTGCGTGCGCCGAGGCGTCCGCCGTCGTTCACGACCTTCGCGGTGCCCTTGGCGTCCCACGAGGTCAGCGGTGTGTAGTCCCGGTTGTCCGCGGGCCCGTACTCGAAGGACCTGTTCTGCACCAGCTCGGCGTACAGCCCGCCGTCCGCGGCGCGGTTGATGTCCTCGTAGAAGACGCCGTACATCGTGTCGTCGATCTTCGCGCCGGTCCCGGCGGCGTCGACGTCGATCGTGTGGTCGGCGGGCTCGGCCGCGGCGCTCGGGCCGACGGCGAGTGTGCCGGCCAGCAGGGCCGTGACCGTGAGCGCGAGGCTCCCTCGACGGTGTGTCATGCCATCCCCAATGTTCGAAATATCGGACGCTGGTCAGCACTTCGAACAGAACTTAGGAAGTGAAGGGATCTCACGTCAATGCCTGGGACCAACCCCGCGCACAGCGGTGCCGCGTGGAGGACGCGGCCACGCCGAGCCGCCCGGTCAGCCCGCCCCGGCCCACGGGTGGCCGGGCTGCCGACCGGGCACGGTCAGCTCGTCGGCACGCGATTCCCACAGGGGCGCCCGCAACGGGGCGTCGACCACCCGCAGCTGACGGGGGCGGTAGTGGTCATCCGCGTCCTCGACGGTGAACCGGGGGCCGACCAGCCAGTCGGGCCGTGTCCCGGGACAGGACAAGAAGCCCTGCCCCGGGACGCTGGGCGGTCACCCATGCGCAGGCGCGGTCGCTACTTGTAGGTGATGTCCGCCGCCGTGAACTTGCAGTACGTGCCGTCGGGGCCGCTGCCGGTCTGGACGGGCTCGGCACCGGTGTTGTTGCCGGTGAAGCGCAGGCACGTCTTGATCTTCTTGTTGCCGTCGCCGTGGATGCGGATGTTCCGCAGCGCGGCGGTGTCACCGTAGTTGGTGTTGATGCCGACGATCGACTTGCCGGGGGCGGTGATGTCGGTGTCATTGACCGTGACGTGGCGCTGGTACTGCTTGGAGCAGTTGCCGCAGGTGCGCACCAGTTTGCCGAAGTCGGAGACCTGGAACTTGTTCACGACCAGCTTGCCGGCGCCGTTGAACTGGAAGACCTTGTCGTCGGCCCTGCGCGCGCCGCCGCCCTGCACGGCGTACGTCGCACCGGCCGAGGTCCCGTTGAACGTGGCCGCGTCCTCGCCGACATCCTCCCACCACACGTTCTGCAACGTGCAGCTGCCCATGCAGTGGATGCCGTCGGCGGCGGGCGAGCCGATGATGACGTTCTTGAGGGTGGCCCCGTCCTTCAGCTTGAAGATCGGGTCCTGGCCCTCGTCCTGCCCGTCGCCGCCGAGTTCGCCGCTGCCGTAGTAGCGCTTGAGGCCGCCGTCACGGGTGCCGGAGACCTCGATGGTGTTGGGCACTGCCTGCTGCCCCCTGGCCTCGGGCCAGGCGGTGGCCGCCCCCGCGGACGACATGAGGGAGGTGGTGACGAGGGCGGCGCCGGTCAGGCCGAGCGCGGCGGCGCCGCCGATGACGGCGCGGCGGCGGTTCTTGCTGCGACGGTGGCGTACGCGCCCGTCAGCGGTTGAAGTCATGTCCGGTTTCCTTCGGTGGACAGAAGTGTGCGTCTTCTGGTCGCCACCGCCCGGCGAAAGGTTGCCCCTCGGAAGCAACCGTTCCTCAGAAGAAGTCACCCCGCCACTCGGTGCGTTCGTCCGCGGTGGCCGCCCGGATCGCGTACCGGTCGCCGCCCGCGTCCCGCTTCCCCTCGCCATGGTCGTACTGCCCGGCGAAGACGTGCTCGCCGGCCGGCACGGTCCGCCCCGCCTTGAGCGTCCACCGGTAGACGAGGAACCCGTCGCGCTCCCCCACCGACACGTCGAAGTCCTCGACGGGCAGCGAGCGCCAGTTGCCGGTATCGGTGACCTTGCCCCCGAGAGTCACGCGCAGCTCCACGGTGAGGGAGGTCAGCGGCTTGCGCGCCTTGAGGGTGATGTCGCTCTGGGACCAGTACGTGCTGGAGCCGGGGTCGATCGAGCCGTCCGCCCACAGCAGGTCGGCCGCGGGCACGGACTTCGGGCCGCGCGGCGGCTCGGCGGACTCCGGCGGCCTGCCGGACTCCGGCGCCCGGGAGGCGGGGGGCTTGGCC
>NZ_JAFEXF010000242.1 GCF_016905445.1 Streptomyces sp. G44 | reverse complement strand
GGGGGGGGGGGGGGGGGGGGGGGGGGGGGGGGGGGGGGGGGGGGGGGGGGGGGGGGGGGGGGGGGGGGGGGGGGGGGGGGGGGGGGGGGGGGGGGGGGGGGGGGGGGGGGGGGGGGGGGGGGGGGGGCGGGGGGGGCGGGGGGGGGGGGGGGGGGGGGGGGGGGGGGGGGAGGCAGGGGGGGGGGGGGGGGGGGGGGGGGGGGGGGGGTGGGGGGGGGGGGGGGGGGGGAGGGACGCCCGGCGGGGAGCGGGGGGTGGGGGCGCCGCTGCCGGGGACCGTTCCCGGCCCGCCCCGCCCCTCAGAAGAACGTGCGGACGTAATCCGTGACCGTGCCGTCCGCCTCCACCAGCGGAATCAGCTGCCACTTGTCGAACACCGTGCACGGATGCGAAAGCCCCAGCCCCACCCAGTCCCCCACGGCAAGCTCCACCCCCGCCCCCGTCCGCAACCACCCGTGCTGATCGGAGAGCCCCGTCACCGTGACCCCCGTCGCGGACCGCTCCACACCACCGCGCCGCACGACCTGCGCCTCCGGCAGGTCCAGGTCGTACGCCGCATCCCGCTTCCCCGCGTTGACGAACGCCTGCTCGGCGGACGGCCGCGACACCACCTGCGCCCACAACCGGAACGCCGGTTCGAGCGCGCCCTCCTGCGGGACGCGGTTGAAGGGCGTGAGCTGCCGGTAATGACCGTCGTCATGCGATACGTACGCACCGGAGCGCAGCAACTTCAGTACCGGCACGGACAGTTCGGGAAGCTCCGCGAAGACCGACGCCACCGCGTCGAACCACGCGCTGCCGCCCGCGCTGACCACGACCTCCGGCAGATCCGCGAACCGCCCCGCCTCGTCGAGCTCCACGGCCAGCGCGGCCAGCCGCCGCAGCCACGCCGTGACCCGCTCGGTGGTGGCCTGCGGCACCTCACCCTCGTACCCGGCGACGCCCACAAGCCGCAGCGTGTCCGCGCCCGCGACGGCGTTGGCGATCTCGAAGCACTCGGCCTCGGTCCGTACGCCGGTCCGCGCCTCGTCACCGGCGGCCAGTTCCAGCACGACGTCGACGGGACGGCTCGCGCCCGCCTCGCTGAGCGCCGCGTGCATCAGCTCGACGCCGCGTACGGAGTCGACGTAACAGATGAAGCGGAAGGACGGGTCGGCGTCCAGTTCGGCGGCGACCATGCGCAGCGCCGCCGCGTCGACCAGCTCGTTCGCCAGGAAGATCCGCGGGACGCCGAACGCCCGTGCCACGCGCACCTGATGGGGCACCGCCAGCGTGATGCCCCACGCCCCGTGCTCCAGCTGCCGGGCGAAGAGCCGCGGCGCCATCGACGTCTTGCCGTGCGGCGCGAACGCCAGGCCGTGCCGCTGGGCGTACGTCTCCATGAGCGCGAGGTTGTGCTCCAGACGCTCGGCGGAGAGCGCGAGGACGGGGGTGGTGAAGCCGCCGGTGAAGAGGTTCCTGCGCTGGGCCGCGAGCTCGCCGACCGTCAGCCCGTCGGCGTCCGGGGGGAGGCCCTTGAAGCGGTGGTCGATCCGCTCGTCCGCGAGCGCGGCCAGCGGATCGGCGGCCGGTGCGGGCGAAGGGCGGTCGGCGGCGGGGTTGTCGGCGGCCATGGGCGCCTCCTCCAGAGATGCGTTGCAGCCTGTGCAACAGTCATTGCGTGTGTCGCTCACTGCTGTCTAACATCCGAGCCAACCCCGGGTCAACGGATCCGGAGCGACGGCTGAGGGGCAGGAGATCGTGACCGCACAGGCGACAGTGGACGTCGTGGCGCTCGGCGAGTCCATGGTCGCGTTCCGGCCCGCGCGCCCCGGCCGCCTCGCCGACGTCCCCTCCTTCGACCGCGGGATCGGCGGCGCCGAGTCGAACGTCCTGTGCGCCCTCGCCGCCGCCGGGCACACCACCCGTTGGGTCAGCCGCGTCGGCGCCGACGGCTTCGGCGACCACCTCGTCGAGACCATCGCCCGCTACGGCGTCGACACCTCCGCCGTCGGCCGCGACCCGCGCCGCCCCACCGGCATCTACTTCCGCACCGCCGACGACCGCGACACCGACGCCCACGAGGTCGTCTACTACCGCGCCGGCTCCGCCGCCTCCGCCATGGCGCGCGGCTCCGTCGACGAGGACGCGCTCGGCTCCGGCCGCGTCCTGCACCTGTCGGGCATCACCCCCGCCCTCTCCGCCGGCTGTCTCGACCTCGTACGCCACCTCTGCGCCCGGCGCCCGGACCGTGCCCCCACCGGCTCCCTCATCTCCTTCGACGTCAACCACCGCCCCCGCCTCTGGCAGGACACCGCCGCCGGCCCCGACATCCTGCTCCGCCTCGCGCGCGGCGCCGACCTCGTCTTCGTCGGCGAGAACGAGGCCGCGGCCGCCTGGGGCGTCACCGGCGGCCCCGACGCCCTGCGCGCCGCCCTGCCCGAGCCCGCCACCCTCGTCGTCAAGCAGGGCGGCCGCGGCGCCACCGTCTTCCGTCACGGCGAGGACCCCGTCTTCCAGCCCGCCCTGCGCGTCGACGTCGTCGCGCCCGTCGGCGCCGGGGACGCCTTCGCCGCCGGGTTCCTCTCCGCCACCCTGCGCGGCCTGAGCGCCGCCCACCGGCTGCGCCACGGCCACCTGATGGCCGCCGCCGCCCTCACCGTCCCGGGCGATCTCGCCCGTCCCCCCGCCCGCGCACACGCCGACCGCCTCGCCGCCCTGGACGACACCGCCTGGGAGACACTTCGTCTCGGCCCCGGCTGGACGGAGCACGTTCCGGAGGACCCCGAGGCCGAGGAGGAGGTACCCACCCCATGAGCCAGACCGTCGACCGCGCGCTGTCGATCCTGCCGCTGCTCGCCGAGGGCCCCGCCGACCTGGGGCAGGTCGCCGACCGGCTCGGCGTCCACAAGTCCACGGCGCTGCGGCTCCTGCGCACTCTCCACGAACACGGCCTCGTCTTCCGCCAGTCCGACCAGCGCTACCGCCTCGGCGCCCGCCTGTTCGCGCTCGCCCAGGAGGCCGTGGAGAACCTCGACGTGCGCGAGATCGCCCACCCCCACCTCCTCGCCCTCAACGAGAAGTGCGGGCACACGGTCCACCTAGCCGTCCACGAGGACGGGGAAGTCCTCTACATCGACAAGGTGGAGAGCCGCTACCCGGTGCGCATGTACTCCCGCATCGGCAAGCCGGTGGCGATCACGGTCGCCGCCGTCGCCAAGCTCCTGCTCGCCGACTTCCCGGAAGCCGAGCGCCGCGCCCTCGCGGAGAAGCTCGACTACCCCGCCTACACGTCCCGTTCGACGCCCAACGCCGCGGCCTTCCTGCGGGAGCTGGACAAGGTGCGTGAACAGGGCTGGGCCACCGACCTCGGTGGCCACGAGGAGTCCATCAACTGCGTCGGGGCCCCCATCCGCGGCGCGGACGGACGCGTCGTGGCCGCCATGTCGGTCTCCGCGCCGAACGTCGTCGTCACCGCCGAGGAACTCCTCGCGCTGCTCCCGCTCGTACGCCGTACGGCGGAGGCCATCAGCCGGGAGTACTCCGGCCACGCCCCCCTGAAAGAAGCCTGAAGGACACCTCATGCCCGAGAACACCAGCAACACCGGCAGCCTCGTGAAGACCGCCCTCACCCCGGCCACCCACACCACTCCGCCCGCGAGGTTCTCCCACGGCGTCAAGAAGGGCAACATCCTTCAGGTCGCCGGTCAGGTCGGTTTCCTCCCCGCCGCGGAGGGCAAGGCCCCCACCCCGGCCGGTCCCACCCTGCGCGAGCAGACCCTCCAGACCTTCGCCAACGTCAAGGCGATCCTCGAAGAGGGCGGCGCCACCTGGGACGACGTGATGATGATGCGCGTCTACCTCACGGACGTGGACCACTTCGCCGAGATGAACCAGATCTACGACGAGTACTTCGAGGAGCAGGGCCTCAAGGCCCCGGCCGCCGCCCGCACCACCGTCTACGTGGGCCTGCCCAAGGGGCTGCTCATCGAGATCGACGCGCTCGCCGTCCTCGGCTGAGACAGATCGACTCCCCGCAAGCCGTACGTCATCACGGCACGGCGCCCCGCACGTCCGGGGCGCCGTGCCGCGATCCCCCCTGCCCCGAAAGCCTTATGCACCTACGAGGTCAACGATGTTCCCGTCCCCCATGGCCACCGCCGTGCTCGCGGCCGCCCCCGCCGCCGAGCCGCCACCCCGCACCGGCGGCCTCCTCGCTTTGATCGACGGCACGGCGGGCCTGCTGACCGTCGCCGCGCTCGGCATCGTCCTGCTGCTCTTCCTGATCATCAAGGCCCGGCTCCAGCCGTTCGTGGCACTGCTCGCGGTCTCCATAGCCGTCGGCCTCGCGGCCGGCCTCTCCGTCACCGAACTCTTCGGCACCGTCCAGAGGTCCGACGCCGTCTCGGTCATCGAGTCGGGCATGGGCGGCATCCTCGGCCACGTGGCGATCATCATCGGCCTCGGCACGATGCTCGGCGCGATCCTGGAGGTCTCGGGCGGGGCGGAGGTACTGGCGTCGCGCCTGCTGGGCCTCTTCGGCGAGAAGCGCGCCCCGCTCGCGATGGGCCTCACCGGCCTGATCTTCGGCGTCCCGGTCTTCTTCGACGTCGGCATCTTCGTCCTCGCGCCGATCGTGTACGCCGCCGCCAGGCGCAGCGGCAAGTCGATCCTCCTCTACTGCCTCCCGCTCCTCGCGGGACTGTCGATGACCCACGCCTTCCTGCCCCCGCACCCGGGCCCGGTGGCGGCGGCCGGCCTGCTCAAGGTCGACCTCGGCTGGATCATCCTGATGGGCGTCGTCTGCGGCATCCCCGCGGTGCTCGCCGCCTGGGCGTACTCCGCGTGGATCGGCAGCCGCATCTTCGTACCCGTACCGCAGGACATGGTCGAGGCCGCCGAGGAGGCGAAGGCGGCGGTCGTCGCGGAGCAGCGGGAGGCGGGGGTCGCTCCGCCGGAGAAGCCGGTGCCGCTGGCCGTCGTCTTCACGATCATCGGCACGCCGCTGTTCCTGATCCTCCTCGCCACCTTCTCCTCGATCGCCTTCGACCCCTCGACCCTGCGCTCGGTGATCGAGTTCTTCGGCAGCCCCTTCGTCGCCCTGACGATCGCGCTCCTGACGGCGTACTACCTGCTGGGCATCCGGCGCGGCTGGTCCCGCAAGTCCCTCGAACGGGTCTCGACGTCGTCCCTCAAGCCGGTCGGCAACATCCTGCTGGTCGTCGGCGCGGGCGGTGTCTTCGGCGCGGTCCTGAAGGCGAGCGGCGTGGCCGCGGCCCTCTCGGACACCTTCCAGGACGTGGGCCTGCCGGTCATCGTCCTCGCCTACCTGCTCTCCCTGGTGCTGCGCGTCGCCCAGGGCTCGGCGACGGTCGCGATCGTCACCACGGCGGGCATCGTCGCCCCGCTCCTCGCCGAGGGCGACCACTCCCAGGCCTTCGTGGCCCTGGTCATCATGGCGATCTCGGCGGGCTCCATCTTCGCCTCGCACGTCAACGACGGCGGGTTCTGGATGGTGGCGAAGTACTTCGGCATCAGCGAACGGGACACCCTGAAGACGTGGACGGTTCTGGAGTCGGTCCTTTCGGTGGCGGGCTTCGCGGTGGCGGCGGCGGTGAGCGTCTTCGTGTAGCGCTCACGGCGCGGCCCCGGTCCCCTCGCCAGGGGGCCCGGGGCCGCGGTCGGCCGCGTGCGGCCGTCAGCTCGCGCAGTACTGCTGCTCCTTGCCGATGGACCGGTACATGCAGTCCGCGTTCTCCATCAGTTGCAGCACCGCGTCACGGTTGCGCGACGTCTCGCGCTCGATCACCTCGTCGGGCGGGTAGAAGCCGCCGCCGCCCGCGGACGACGGGTACATCTCGAAGGTGTAGCTGAAGATCTTCTGGGCGCCCCACAGCCAGTCGTCGATCGAGCCGTCCGTGATGTAGAGGTCGCTGGACTGCTCGGGCGTGTAGCCGTTGCTCGCGGCCATCTTCCGCCCGACGGCCGCGTGGGCGTCACGGTCGTCCTGGGTGAGGCCGGGGGCCGTGTCCGCGTACGTGTAGCCGTAGGGCCACAGGATCAGCTCGCTGTACGTGTGGAAGTCGATGGACGCCGTGATCTGCTGCTTGCCGCCGACGACCCGGCTGCGTACGAAGTCCGCGACGACCTTGACCTCGGGGGCCGACTCGGCGGCGCGGCCCCGGTAGGTGTCCGAGCCCGCGGAGCCCGAGGAGCCGCCGCAGCAGCCCCACTTGTAGGCCCAGTTGCGGTTCATGTCGGTGCCGACACTCGTCGAGCCGCTGTTGGGCTGGCGGTTCTTGCGCCAGCTGCGGTAGGAGCCGGTGGCGATGTCGTACTCGCCGCCGTCGGGGTTCATGTCCGGCACGATCCAGATCTCGCGCGAGTCGACCATCTTCTTGACGCGGGCGTCCGTGGCGTAGTCGTCGCCCAGTTCGCGCAGCAGGTAGAGCGCCATCTCCACCGTCAGGTGCTCGCGGGCGTGCTGGTGGTGGGTGAAGAGGATCTCCGGCTCGGCCTCGTCGGCGGCGACGTTGTCGCTGATCTTGATGGCGACGATGTCCCGGCCCGCGTAGGACTTGCCGATGACCCGCTTGCTCATCAGGTTCGGGTGGGCCGCGACGCGCTGGTCGATCTCGGCCGTCATCTCGGCGTAGTTGTGGTACTTCGCGTCGGCGGGCGGGAAGTCCTTCGGCTCCACCGCCTGTCCGTCCGTACGCTTCGGGGGGCCGGCCAGGGCCTTGAGCTCGTAGCCCGCCGCTCTGAGCCGGGCGGCTTCCCCGCCGTCGGCGGAGACGACCACCGCGCGGGCGTCGACGTCGTCGATGGTGACGCCGGTGCGGGCGAGCGCGGTACGCGCGGCGCGGTCGTCGGTCAGGGGGATCTCGTACTGCCGTGTCGTTTCGCCGTCGCCCGCCACGGCGGAGCCGGGGGTGGCCGAGGACGGCGAGGCGCTGGCCGTGAGCGGTGCCGCCACGGCGAGTGCGAGCAGGGCCGCGAGGGCGGCGGGTCTCCTGCCGCGTATGCGGAGTCGCATGAAGTCTCCTCAGGGGTGGGGGTGGGGTGGTTCAGTGCGACGTGTGAGGTGGGGGTGCCGGGGGTGCCCGGCGGTACGGGACGCGGGGTGCGCGGTACGCCGCCTCATCGTCGGGGCGTGGCATGCTCCCGTCAACGGCTGTCTTCGGCCAACCCCCTTGTGCCGCGCGCCCCGATGCGCTTTCTTGATCGGCATGGCTGAATCCACAGGCAGTGGCACCACCGCCGACGCGTCGGCTCCCCGGCCGCGCAAGTCGAGCTGGAAGTACATCGGCCCCGGCATCGTCGTCGCCGCGACCGGCGTCGGCGCGGGCGACCTCGTCGCGACCCTCATCGCGGGCAGCAACTTCGGCTACACCCTGCTGTGGGCCGCCGTCATCGGCTGCGTCGTGAAGATCTCGCTCGCCGAGGCCGCGGGCCGCTGGCACCTGTCCACCGGGCGCACCCTCTTCGACGGCTGGGCGAGCCTCGGCCGCTGGACGACGTGGTTCTTCGTCGTCTACGTCGTGATCTGGGGGTACGTCTACGGCGCCGCCGCCATGTCGTCGTCCGGGCTGCCCCTCCAGGCGCTCTTCCCCGACGTCATGGAGCTCAAGTGGTGGGCGATCCTGACCGGACTCGTCGGCCTCGTCTTCGTCTGGTTCAACAAGTACGCCGTCTTCGAGAAGGTCATGACGGTGCTCGTCGGCATCATGTTCGTCGTCACCGTCTACCTCGCGATCC
Source organism: Streptomyces sp. G44 (assembly GCF_016905445.1). GTDB lineage: Bacteria > Actinomycetota > Actinomycetes > Streptomycetales > Streptomycetaceae > Streptomyces. The sequence continues at coordinate 1,830 of NZ_JAFEXF010000242.1, read as the reverse complement.
GCGTCACCCCGCACCTCGGTGACGCCTTCGCCGGACTGCTGCCCGTGCTGCCCGACGAAAAGGACTCCATCCTCAACACGCTCGGCCTGATCGGCGGGGTCGGCGGCACCATCACCCTCGCGGCGTACGGGTACTGGGTCAACGCCAAGGGGTGGACCGACACCGGCTGGATGAAGGTGATGCGGCTCGACAACCGCGTCGCGTACGTCACGACGGGCGTCTTCGTCGTCGCCATGCTCTTCGTCGGCGCCGAGCTGCTGCACTCCGCGAACGTCGCCATCGCCAGCGGCGACAAGGGCCTCGTCCAGCTCTCCGGCATCCTGGAGAAGGAGTACGGCGACGCCACCGCCAAGCTCTTCCTGGTCGGCTTCTTCGCCACGTCGTTCACCTCGCTGATCGGCGTGTGGCACGGCGTGAGCCTGATGTTCGCGGACTTCGTCGAGCGCTACCGCGAGCAGCGGACGGGCGCCGGCGCCGCCTCGCGCAGCGGCGAGGAGGTGGCCTCCGGCGCCCGCGAGAAGTCGGTGCCGTTCCGCGCGTACCTGCTGTGGCTGACGTTCCCGCCGATGATCCTGCTCTTCCAGGGCCAGCCGTTCCGCCTCATCATCATCTACGGCGTCCTGGGCGCGGCCTTCATGCCCTTCCTCGCCCTCACCCTGGTCTGGCTGCTCAACTCCTCGCGCACACCCCGGGAGTGGCGCAACGGCTGGCTCAGCAACGGCATGCTGACGATCGCGGGCCTGCTGTTCCTGGTGCTGTGCGTCAAGCAGATCTCGGACCAGGACTGGAGCAGCTTCTTCTAGCTCCGCACGCCGTGCGCCCCGCCCCCGCTTCCCCTTGCGCGACAGCCATCTCCGCATGAACACCGTGAAGTTGGGTGTGGGGGCGGGCCTTGGCTGTATATGGTGCTGAGGCCGAGGAGTAGTGCAGGGGGAGCCTCAGGGGGCGCGCATGCCGACCGCCGTAGCCGTCACCGGTCCCGATCTCGTGCTGCCCTCGCCCGACCGGCACACCCCCTCGGCCGCCGTCCTCCAGTCCGCCGTGCGGTCCCCGCGGACGTACCCGCTGGACCAGGCGGTCACCGAGATGGACACGCTCATCGAGCACCACGGCTACGTGATCGTGCTGTGCCCCGCCTCCGCCCCCGCGGCCGTCGCCCACCGCCTCCACGCCGTCCGCTCGGTCCTGGAGAGCGACCGCGTCGCCGTCCTCCGCTCCGACCTGCCGCCGCTCGGCATCGCCGTACTCGCCCTCCAGTTACGGCAGTTGTCCGTCTGCGACTTCAGCCCCGGCGTCCTCGCCTCCGCCGCCCGGCTGCTCTCCCACTACATCTACGCGGGCGCCCTGCTCGGCTCCGTCACCCGGCTCGACCGCGTGCCCGTCACCCTCCAGTCGCATGCCAAGTCCTGGCTGCCGGGCACCCAGTTCGCCGTCCTCGCCACGCCGAGGCCCGAGGTGGTGAAGGTCCCGGGCGGCGGCGGGGCGAGCCTGAGCGGCCCGGGATTCGGCACGAGGATGCTGTACGCGCCCGGCCGGCTCGCGCCCGGCTGGGTCACCGAGTCCCTGGCCCCCGCGTGGCACGTCCAGGGCGTCACCGAGGCGCGGCTGCCCGCCGAGTCGGCGCGCTGGTGGGCGACCGGGCGGCTCGTCGAGTTCGCCGCCGCCATCCCCGACATCTCCGTCCTCTACCAGCTGGTGTCCTCCGTGCGCCGCGACGACTGCCACTGGTGCGGACTCGAACTCATCGGCGACCGCTGCGCGTTCTGCGCCGCGCCGCTGCCGCCGCCCGAGGACCGCCCCGCCCCGCCCGGCCGCGCCCCCGGCCGGCAC
>NZ_JAFEXF010000241.1 GCF_016905445.1 Streptomyces sp. G44 | reverse complement strand
GGTCCGCGCCGACTGGGACACCGCCCGCCTCGCCGGACTCGTCGAGGTGCACGGCGACCGCGCCCGCCCCGGCTGGCGCCTGCGCGCCTGGGACCGCGACGACAGCGCCGTGCTGCGCGGCTGGGTCGCGCTCTTCGACGCCTGGTCGCTGGCCCACCCGGCGCCGGACGAGCTCGGGCCCGCCGCGGTCGCCGAGGTCGTCGAGGCCATGCCGCAGGTGCTGTCCTTCCTCCAGCTGTCGGCGGGCCCCGTCCCCGTGCCGCAACTGCTCGACCTCCTGGACCAGCGCGTCACGGAACTGCGCACCGAGCGCTGCGAGATCCCCTACGGGCCCCAGCCGGAGACCGCGGCCGACCACCCCGACGAGGCGGCGCCGCTGCCCGTCCTCCTCGACTGGGCGCTGCACGGCCTCGCCGCCGTGGGCGCGCTGACCTACGCGGACGGCCAGGCCACGCTCACCCCGCTCGGCAGCTGGGCGGTCTGGGTCAAGCTGGAGCAGATCTGCGTCGCCGCGCAGAGCCCCGCCGGGCACATCGAGCAGTCCGCCGAGGACATGCTCCGCGGCTGCGCCCGCCTGCGGCCCAACGCGGCCCGCGCCGAGTACCGCGCCTGGCTCGCCGCCCGCCCCGTCGGCAGCGCCGTCACCGACCTGCTCACCGCCGCCCGCGGCGAGGACGCCCTGCTGCGCGGCCTGGCCTTCGAGGCCCTGCGCGTCGTCGGCGCCCCGGCCGAGGCGGAGGTCAGAGCCGTCGTCGACGAGCCCTCCCTGCGCCCCTACGCCCTGCTGTGGCTGGCCGAGCAGGAGGGCGCCGACCCCGAGGACGTCCACCTCGTGCTGAGCCGCGAGGAGTCCACCTGGCTGTGGATCGACACCGCGGCGGCCGTCGCGGACCACGGCGAGGGCCAACTCCTCGTCCGCCACCTGGAGTCGGCGGTCCAGCCCACCGTGCCCGCCCTCCTGGAGGAGGTGCGCCGCGCGGGGCACCCCCGCACCGTCCAGGTCCTGGTCGCCCTCGCCGCCGCCCACCCCGACCCGGCGCTCGCCAGGGCGGTGCGCCGCGCCGCCTTCCAGGTGCACACCGGCGGGGAGTGAGCCTCAGCCCCCGGCGGTCCCGGGGGCGTACGTCCCGAAGCTCCATACGTTGCCCTCGGCGTCCCGCGCCATGTAGTCCCGCGAGCCGTAGTCCTGGTCGGTCGGGGGCATCAGGATCTCCGCGCCGTGCTCCACGGCCCTCCGGTGGTGGGCGTCGACGTCGTCCACGACGACGTACACCCCGCACGGGCCCGCGCCCTTCATCGCCCGGTCGAAGACACCGCCCGTGCCCTTGGAGCCGAGCATCACCATGCCGTTGCCCTGGGCGAGTTCCGCGTGCGCGACGCTGCCGTCCTCGCCCTCGTACACATGCAGCTCGGTGAAGCCGAAGGCCTCCGTCAGCTGCTTGACCGCGGCTTTCGCGTCCGCGTACAGCAGGGTCGGGAAGACGCTCGGCCGCCCGCTCCGGTGGTCTGCCATGCCGATCACTCCGATCAGGTCGTGCCGCGCCGGGGTCCGGGCGGCTCAGCGGAAGGTGTCGCACCGCCCCATGTCGCCCGTGCGGTAGCCCTGGTAGAACCACTGCCGGCGCTGTTCGGCGGAGCCGTGCGTCCAGGTCTCGGGCGTGACCCGGCCCTGGAACTTCTCCTGGATCCGGTCGTCGCCCACCGCGGCCGCCGCGTCCAGGCCGTCCTGGATGTCCGCCTCGTCGAGGCTGCTGATCAGCGGCTTGCCCGTGCGCTCGTCCGGGCTGCGGGTCGCGTGCCGCGCCCAGACCCCGGCGTAGCAGTCCGCCTGCAACTCCACCCGCACGGCGTTGCTGTCGCGGCCCGTGCGCCCGTCCTGGGAGCGTCCCAGGGTGCCCGCCAGGTTCTGCACGTGGTGCCCGTACTCGTGGGCCACCACGTACGCCTGTGCGAAGGGGCCGCCGGTGGAGCCGAACTTCGTCCGCAGCTCGTCGAAGAAGCCGAGGTCCAGATAGACCTGCCGGTCGCCCGGGCAGTAGAACGGCCCGACCGCCGAGGTGGCCGTCCCGCACGCGGTGCCCACGCGGCTCGTGAACAGGACGGTCGTCGCGGGGGAGTACGCGGCACGCCTGCGCTGGAACTCCGGGCGCCAGAAGTCCTGGACGCTGTTGACCACCGCCACGATGCGGCAGTCGTCCTTGGTGTTGGCGTCCCGCCCCGTGCGGCAGCTCTGCTGCACCTGCGCGAGGGACGACGAGGAGGCCTCGGGCTCCTCGTCGCCGGAGGACAGGCCCAGCTGATCCGGCCCCACCCCGAAGACGAGGCCCAGCACAAGCGCGATGAGTCCGGCGATGCCGCCGCCGACGGTCGCCCGGCCGCCGGGGATCCGGCTGCCGCGCACGTCGCGCACCTCGGATGTGTCCAGGTTGGCGTCGTCGTCGAACTGCATGGGCGCACCCCTTCGCCTCGCACCCGGGACGGCGCCCGCCGCCCGCGCCGGGACTCCCGGCCACTTCATCCTGGTACGCCCGCCTCCGCGGGGCGCCGGACGGAGGTCCGAACGGGGGACGCGGACCGGGGTCCGCGCCGTGTCGCACCCGCGGGGCCACGGCCGCCCCGGACGCCGCCGCTACGCTCTGCGCCTGATCCGTGGGCAAGTGGTACCAAAGGGGGGCGTCTCATGTCCGCTCTGCCGATCGAGCCGACCGCCGAGCCCGCACGGCCCGCCGGGACGGCGGCCCGGCCCCCGGCCCGCACGAACGCCCGCGAGAACGCCCGCACGAACGCCCGCGAGAACGCCCGTAGAAGCACCCGCATCGTGCTGCCCGTAGCCCTCGCGCTGCTCGCCCTGCCGCTCATCACCGCCGCCCACCACTCGCGGCCCGCCCCCTACGGAGACCGCCTCGTCGCCCACGCGCGCGTGCCGGGCGCGGACCCGGGCGCGACCCCCGCCCTGCGCACCAGGGGCCGCGCCGTCCAGGCGTACGAACCACGGAGCGGCGCGATCCGCTGGACGTACACACGGGAAGGGCGCCGGCCCCTGACGGTGCTGGCCGCGCCCGGCCACGCCCTCACGCTCTGGAGCGACGGCCTGGTCACCGACACCGAGCGCGACGGCGGCGGCTCCGTGCGCTGGCACCGGGCCGTCCCCGAGAGCGCGGGCTGGCTGCGCAGCGCGGCCGCGCGGGGCGGCGCGGCCGGCGATCACCCGGGCGGCGGCGCGCAGTTCGACGTCCGTCCAGGAGTACGCGGCGAGCGCGGCGTCGACGGCGGGCAGCCGGGCCACGTCGTAGGGGTTGCGGACGGCGAGGGTGATCACCGGGACGCCGGTGGCCTTGAGCGCGGCCACCAGGGCGATCTGGCCGTCCTCGGCCGCAGGCGGCGGCTTCCGGGCGGCGGGGCCCGCGTCCAGGGCGGTGTTGGCGGCCTGGGTGTTGTCCCGCGCCGTGGCGGTGTGCGTCGAGACGTTGTACGTCGTCACGAGCACCGCGTGCGTGCCCCGGGCCGCCGCCACGGCCTTCTCCACCGCCGTGGCGTCCGGGGCGGTGCCCGTCGACAGGGCGGTGGCCGTGAAGCCGAGACCGGTCAGGGCGTCCGCGAGGACCGCGGTCGGCGGGCCCGTCGTGCCCGACGGCGAACGGGGGTCGGCGCCGACCACCAGCACGTCGCGATGCGTGTCGGGCGACAGCGGCAGCAGACCCCCGGCGTTCTCCAGCAGCGTCGTCGTCGCCTCCGCGATGCGGTCGGCGGCGGCGAGATGGGCGGGGGTGCCCACCACGGCGTCCACGTGGTCCGCCGTGGCCGCGGTGAGCTCCCGGGGCGCGGTGCCGTCCCCGGGCAGCAGGCCGACCCGCGCCTTCAGGCGCAGGACGCGCAGGACCGATTCCTCGATCCGCTCCTCCGTCAGCTCGCCGTCCCTGACGGCCCGGAGCACGGCGTCCCACGCGACGCGCGGCCGGGGCGGGTTGAGCAGCTGGTCCACGCCCGCCTTGAGCGCGAGCACGGCCACGCGGTCGTCGCCGTACTTCGTGCGGACGCCCCGCATCGCCAGCGAGTCGGTGGCGACCACGCCGTCGTAGCCCAGCTCCTCGCGCAGGAGGCCCGTCACGATCGGGTACGAGAGCGTCGCCGGGTCGCCCGACGGGTCCAGGGCGGGCACCACGATGTGCGCGGTCATCACGGAGTCCACGCCCGCGGCGATCGCTGCCCGGAAGGGCGGCGCGTCGAAACGGTCCCACTCCTCGCGGGTGTGGTGGATGTGCGGCAGCTCGGTGTGGCTGTCGTCGGTGGTGTCGCCGTGCCCCGGGAAGTGCTTGGCGGCGGTCGCGATGCCCGCGCTCCGGTAGCCCTCCACCTGCGCGGCCACGAAACCCGCGACGGCTTCGGGGTCGGCGCCGAAGGAGCGTACGCCGATGACGGGGTTGGCCGGGTCGATGTTCACGTCGGCGTCCGGGGCGTGGTCCTGGCGGATGCCGAGGGCGCGCAGCTCGGTCCCGGCGATGCGGGCCGCCTCGCGTGCGTGCTCGTGGGACCCGGAGGCGCCGAGGGCCATCGCGCCCGGCAGCAGCGTCGCGGGGGCGCCGACGCGGGCGACGGCACCGTGCTCCTGGTCGACGGAGATCAGTACGGGGACGCCGGAGGGCAGGGCCTTCGCCGCGGCCTCCTGGATGCCGCGGGAGAGCGCGGCGATCTGATGCGGGGAGCGGGTGTTGTGGGCCCAGCCGAAGTAGAGGACGCCGCCGAGGCGGTAGCGGGCGACGAGTTCGGCGGCGTCGCGGACGCCGAGTTCCCTGAGGTTGGTGTCGACGTCCTCCGGGTCGGGGTCGGTGGCCGTGTGCCCGTAGACGTGCATCACGAAGAGCTGGCCGACCTTCTCCTCCAGGGACATCCGGGAGATGAGGCCGAGGAGCCGGTCGTCGTCGGGGCCGTCGTCGGGCTGGGACACGGGTGCTCCTGGTGGGGCCGGAGGAAACTTTCAGGGTTCACGGATATCCCGAGGATTTCCGCCGGTCAAGGAGGGGCGGGCTCGGCGGTGGGCTCTTCGGGACGGTTCGGCTGCCGGGCAACGGGCGGGTGGCTGGGGAGAGGTCCGTGCGGTGCGCGGGGCCGCGGGGCGCGGGTTCGGCGGGCGGGTGGTCGACGGGCGGGGGCTCTTCGGGATGGTTCGGCTGCCGAGTGTCCGGCGGGTGGGTGGGAGAGGCCCTTGCGGTACCCGAAGCCACAGGGCACCGTCACTCCGCCCAGCGCGCCCGCAGCACCCGTACCGTCTCCGTGATGGCCGGGCGCCGTGCCGCCCCCGCGCGCCACAGCGCGTACAGCCGCCGCACCGGCACCGGATCGAGCCGGACGGTGACCGCGCCGTCCGGTATCGGGCCGCGCCCCAGCCGCGGCACGAGCGCGATGCCGAGCCCCGCCGCGACGAGCGCGACCAGCGTCGGGTTCTCCTCCGCCTGGTGGGCGATGTCGGGTTCGCAGCCGGCCTCCCGCAGGGTGCGGACCAGCCACTCGTGGCAGACGAGCCCCGGCGGCTGCGTGATCCAGCGTTCGTCCTTCAACTCCGCGCGCCGCACCGACGTACGCCCCGCGAGCCGGTGCCCCTCCGGGACGACGAGGTCGCAGAAGTCGTCGCCGATGACCGCCTGTTCGACGCCGGGCGGTGTCGGCAGGGGCGCGATGTCCCAGTCGTGGACGACGGCCACGTCGACCGCGCCCTTGGCGACCAGGTCGATGGAGAGATGCGGGTCGATCTCGGACATGCGGGCGTCGAGTGCCGGATGGCGCCGGGCCAGTTCCGCGAGCGCCCCCGGCAGCAGCCCGCGCGCCGCCGAGGCGAACGCCGCGATGGTCAGCCGCCCGGCCGGCACCCCGCGCCGCTCCTCCAGCTCGGTCTCGGCACGCTCCATGATGGCCATCAACTGCCGTGCCGTGTCCGCGAGGTGGAGCGCCTCCTCGGTGAGCGCCACGCCCCGGCCGCGACGTTCGAGGAGGGTGGTGCGTGTCTCCCGCTCCAGCTTCGCTATCTGCTGGGAGACGGCGGAGGGGGTGTAGCCGAGCGCGGTGGCGGCGGCGCCCACGGTGCCGTGCACGGAGACGGCGTGCAGGGCACGGAGCCGGGCGAGATCGAGCACGAGGGCCTCCCGTTGCGTCGGCACCATTCATGAGCAGTGCTTCATCCCATCATGCAGAAATCCGTGCTGGTCCTACACGGTCGGGCCGGGTGATCCTCGACGCATGCGACCCGCTCATGTCTGCCTGGCCGTCCTCGTCGCCGCCGTCTGGGGCGTCAACTTCGTCGTGATCGAAGTGGGGCTCGACCACTTCCCGCCGCTGCTGTTCTCCGCCCTGCGCTTCCTGGTGGCCGCGCTGCCCGCCGTCTTCTTCGTGGGGCGGCCGAAGGTGGCCTGGAAGTGGGTGGTGGCGGTCGGACTCGTCCTGGGAGTGGTCAAGTTCGGGCTGCTCTTCATCGGCATGGACGCGGGGATGCCCGCGGGCCTGTCGTCCCTGGTGCTCCAGATCCAGGCCGTCTTCACCGCCCTCTTCGCCTTCGTGGCGCTCGGCGAACGGCCGGGCCGGGTCCGCGTGACGGGCATGGTGATCGCCCTCGCGGGCATCGCGGTCGCCGCCGTCGACGAGGGGGAGACCGGGCCGCTCACCGCCTTCGCGCTGCTCATCGGCGCCGCGGCCTGCTGGGGCGCCTCCAACGTCCTGACCCGCAAGGCGTCCCCGCCCGACGCCCTGAACTTCATGGTGTGGGTGAGCACCGTCCCCGTACTGCCGCTGCTCGGGCTCTCCCTGCTGTGGGAGGGGCCGTCGAGGGACCTGGCGGCGCTGCGCTCCCTCGACTGGTCCGGCGCGGGCATCATCGTCTACGTCGCCTGGATCACCACGGTCTTCGGCTTCGGCGCCTGGGGCTACCTGCTGCGCCGCCACCCGGCCTCCACCGTCGCCCCGTACTCCCTGCTCGTCCCGGTCTTCGGGATGTCCGGCGCGGCCCTGGTGCTCGGCGAGTCGGTGAGCGCCCTGAGGTGGTGCGCGGCCGCCCTGCTGGTGGGCGGCGTCGCGCTGACCTCGTTCTCGAAGGGGCCGTCCGCGAAGGGCGGTGGCGTCAGCCGGAGCGGGACACGAGGCGTGACAGGAAGTCGCGCCCCGGGCCCAGGAGTTGGGCCAGCGGCGGCGCCTGCTCGTACCACCGCTTCTCGTACTCCCAGCACAGCCAGCCGTCCCAGCCCTCCGCGCTGAGCACGTCCACGCACTCGGCGAGCGGCAGGGCCCCGGCGCCGAGTGCGAGCGGCGTCGTGTCGTCCGCCGAGGCGATGTCCTTCACCTGGACGTAGCCGAGGTAGGGGGAGAGCGCGGCGAAGGCGTCGGCGGGGGACTCGCCGCCGAGCCAGGTGTGCATCACGTCCCACAGGGCGCCGACCTGGCGGTGACCCACCGTGCCGAGGACGCGGGTGACGTCGGCGCCGGTGCGGTGCGAGTCGTGGGTCTCGACGAGGATGCGTACGCCGGCGTCGGTGGCGTACCGCGCGGCGGTGCCGAGCCGCCGCGCGGCCGTCGCGTCGGCCTCCGCCTCGTCCTGGTCCTGGCCGCCGCCGGGGAAGACGCGGACGAAGGGGGCGCCGAGGTCACGCGCGAGCCCGACGAGGGAGTTCAGCTCGTCGAGGACGGGTTCGTCGTCACCGGGGGCCGCCACGCGCGCGTACCCCGCGACGGAGAGGATCTCGACGCCGGCGGCCTTGAACTCGGCGGCCACGTCGGCCCGCTCGACGAGCCCGAGCCCGGGGTGCACCGGCTCCTCGGGGTGCGCGCGCAGTTCGACGCCCTGATAGCCGTGTTCGGCGGCGAGCCGCAGCACGTCGGGGATGGGCAGACCGGGCACACCGAGGGTGGAGAAGGCGAATTTCATGGTCCCGACAGTAGGCGCGGCCATGTGCCCGCGGTCAAGCCCGCCCCCCTCAGCCGAGGTCACCGGCCTTCGGAAAGCCCTGCGTCCTGACGGTGATCTCCCGCCCGGCGGGCGGCAGGACGAGGTCCGCGCCGAACGGGACCTCCGTCTCGTCCTCGTACGCCCCGGTCCGGGTGGGGCGGCGGTGGACGGTGCAGATCCCGGCCTCGGGGTCGATCACCACGTTGACGGGGATGCCGCACTCCGCGTACAGGCGGACCTTCTTGGCGAAGTCGTCGTCCCGGCTGCTCTTCGAGACGACTTCGAGCACCGCTTCGAGGCTGTGCCACTCGAAGCGGCCACGGCTGTTGCGCTCCGCGCCGGGCGCGATGACCGCCAGGTCCGGCGCGTAACCGCACTGACCGGACGGGAAGTCGATCATGACGTCGGAGAGGATGTCACCGCGGGCGGCGAGCTGCTGCTTGATCTGCGTCGGTGATCTCGACGCGGTAACCGCGGGGAAGGTTGACGCCGTCCAGTACGTCCCAGGCGCTGGGCACATCCATGGCTCCGACTCTCTCAGAGGAACGCCAGCCGCGCCCCCAGCGCCGCGAACGCCACCGCGAAGGTGCGCCGCATCCAGGCGACCACCCGCGGGCGCGAGATCACGTGGCTGCGCATCGCCGCCGCGAAGCGCCCGTACGCCACGAAGACCGCGAACGTGATCAGCATGAAGTACGCGCTCAGCTCCGTCATGCGCAGGAACGCGTACGGCTCGTCGGCGCTCACGAACTGCGGCAGGAACGCGAAGAAGAACAGGGTCAGCTTCGGGTTGAGGATGTTGATGAGCACACCCGTCAGGATCGTGCGGCCCGCCGAACGCGGCTCGCTCTCCCGCTCGGCGGTCAGCTCGCTCGTGTCCCGCAGCGTGCTCCACGCCATGTACAGCAGGTAGGCCACGCCCGCGTACTTCAGGATCTGGAAGGCGACCGCACTGGCGTTCAGCAGTGCCGCGAGGCCGGTGATCGCGGCCACCATGTGCGGGACGACGCCCAGTGTGCAGCCGACGGCCGCGATCACCGCGGCCCGCGTGCCGCGGGAGAGGCCCGCCGCGATCGTGAACAGGACGCCGGTGCCGGGCGTCACACAGACGACGAGGGAGGTGAGGAGGAATTCCATGCCTTGACCCTGTCGCCACAATGGTTCCATGAACAGGTCCAATGGATCTCCTTCCGACCGGTCCATAACCCGGGACGGCCGGAGTGGGCCGACCACACCGGCCGGAGACACCGAGGCCGCCTCCGCCTCCTTTTCCTCCGATTCCTCCGACTTCCTCCAGCTCGACCCCCGCGACGCCCCGAGAGGCGGCCTCGGCGACTGGCTGGCACGGCGGATCAGGGAGGCCATCGCGGACGGCCGCCTCACCACCGGCAGCAGACTCCCCGCCACCCGCACCCTCGCCGCCGAGCTGGGCGTCTCGCGCGGCGTCGTCACCGAGGCCTACCGGCGGCTCACCGAGGACGGGCACGTCGCCGGGCGGGGCCGGGGCGGCGCTGGGGGACGCCTACGGGCAGGGGGTGCGGCAGGGCGACGCCGTGGTGTCGCTCGGCGCCTCGGGGTCGGTGATGGCCGTGCACCACGAGGCGCTGGTCGACGCGCGCGGGATGATCACCTCGCTCGCGGACGCCACCGGGATGCATC
>NZ_JAFEXF010000240.1 GCF_016905445.1 Streptomyces sp. G44 | reverse complement strand
GGTGGGGTCGTGGGTGCCGCGGGGGACGGTGTTGGTGACGGGTGGTACGGGTGCGTTGGGTTCGCATGTGGCGCGGTGGGTGGTGGCGCATGGTGCGGAGCATGTGGTGTTGACCAGTCGTCGTGGGCTGGATGCGCCGGGTGCGGGGGAGTTGGTGGCGGAGCTTGAGGGTCTGGGTTCTGCTCGGGTGAGTGTGGTGGCGTGTGATGTGGCCGACCGGGAGGCGCTGGCGGCCGTGTTGGCGGAGTATCCGCCGACCGCCGTCATCCACACCGCCGGCGTGGGCCAGCTGCACCCGCTGATGGACACCGACCTGCAAGCCTTCGCCGGCATAGCGGACGCGAAGGTGACCGGTGCCCGGAACCTGGACGAGCTGCTCGGCGACACCGAGCTGGACGCGTTCGTGCTGTTCTCCTCCAACGCGGGTGTCTGGGGCGGCGGCGGGCAGGGCGCGTACGGCGCCGCCAACGCCTGCCTCGACGCACTCGCCGAGGACCGCAGGGCACGCGGCCTGACCGCCACCTCGATCGCCTGGGGCGCCTGGGGAGGCGGCGGCATGGCCGCGCACGAGGGCACAGAGGAGCACCTCGGCAAGCGCGGTGTCGGCATCATGCCGCCGGAGCTCGCGGTGTCGGCGCTGGTGCAGGCGGTGGAGCACGACGAGACGTTCGTGGCGGTCGCGGACGTGGACTGGGCGCGTTTCGTGCCGGGCTTCACGGCGGCCCGGCCCCGCCCCCTGATCTCCGACATCCCCGAGGTCCGCCAGATACTGGCGGCGGAGCAGGCGGGCCCGGCCACCGGCGGAGGCGAATCGGAGCTGGCGGCCCGGCTGGCCGGCCTGACCGAGGCCGAACAGGACCGCAAGGTGCTCGAACTGGTCCGCGCGCAGGCGGCAGCGGTCCTTGGATACGCGTCGCCCCAAGCCGTGGACACCGACCGCGCCTTCCGCGACATGGGCTTCGACTCGCTCACCGCCGTGGAGATACGCAACCGCCTCACCACCGCCACCGGCCTGAAACTGCCCGCGACACTGGTCTTCGACCACCCGAACCCCGCCGTGCTGGCGCGCTTCCTGCGCGGTGAGGTCACCGGGCGGGACGGCACCACCCCCGCCGCCGCGGCGCCATCCACCGGACACACCACCGATGACGCCATCGCGATCGTCGGCATGGCCTGCCGCTACCCGGGCGACGTCCGTTCACCGGAGCAGCTGTGGGATCTCGTGGCCGCCGGCACGGACGCGATGTCCGGGTTCCCCGCGGGACGCGGCTGGGACGTGGAAGCACTGTTCGGCGCGGACACCGCCGTCACGCCCGAGGGCGGATTCGTGCGCGAGGCCGCCGAGTTCGACGCCGAGTTCTTCGGCATCTCGCCGCGCGAGGCCATGGCCATGGACCCGCAGCAGCGCATGCTCCTGGAAACCACCTGGGAACTCTTCGAGTGCGCCGGCATCGACCCGGTGACACTGCGCGGTTCCCAGACCGGAGTGTTCGTCGGCACCGCCGCCCAGGGCTGGGGCGCCACCGTGGCGGGCGTCGAGGAAGGCGTCGAGGGCTACCTCGTCACGGGGGACGCCACCGCCGTCATGTCCGGCCGCCTCTCCTACACGCTGGGCCTCGAAGGCCCCGCCGTGACGGTCGACACGGCGTGTTCCTCCTCCCTGGTCGCCCTGCACCTCGCCGCGCAGGCACTGCGCAACGGTGAGTGCGAGATGGCCCTCGCGGGCGGCGTCACCGTGATGATCAGCCCCATGGCCTTCCTGGAGTTCAGCCGGCAGGGCGGTCTCGCCGGGGACGGCCGGTGCAAGCCGTTCGCCGAGGCCGCGGACGGCACCGGCTGGGGCGAGGGCGTCGGCCTGCTCCTCGTCGAGCGCCTTTCGGACGCCCGCCGCAACGGCCACGAGGTCCTCGCGGTCATCCGTGGTTCGGCGATCAACCAGGACGGCGCCTCCAACGGCCTGACCGCCCCCAACGGCCCCTCCCAGCAACGCGTCATCCGCCGAGCGCTCGCCGATGCCGGGCTCACCCCCGCGGACGTGGACGCGGTCGAGGCGCACGGCACGGGCACGACGCTGGGCGACCCGATCGAGGCGCAGGCGCTCCTGGCCACCTACGGACGCGACCGCGACCCGGAGCAGCCGCTGTGGCTGGGGTCGGTGAAGTCCAACATCGGCCACACGCAGTCCGCTTCGGGCGTCGCGGGCGTCATCAAGATGGTCATGGCGATGCGGCACGGAGTGCTGCCGCGAAGCCTGCACATCGACCGGCCGTCGACCCGGGTCGACTGGTCGGCGGGCGCCGTGGAACTGCTGACCGAGAACACGCCGTGGCCCGGGACGGGCCGCCCCCGCCGTGCGGCCGTGTCGTCCTTCGGCGTCAGCGGCACCAACGCGCACACCATCGTCGAGCAGGCCCCCGCTGTCGACGCCGACGCCGAGGAGATCCCGGCCGGCACGGCTCCCGGTGGAGTGCTGCCCTGGCTGCTGTCCGCCAAGACCGACAGCGCGCTCAGGGCCCAGGCCGACCTCCTGCGCTCCCGCCTCGACGCGGGCCTGTCACCGCTCGACGTGGCCTACTCCCTGGCCACCACCCGTACCGCCCTCGAACACAGGGCCGTCGTCATCGGCACCGACGAGACGGCCCTCCGACACGGCCTCGACCGGATCACCGAGGGCAAGACGACGGCGGGTGTCCTCACCGGGGTCGCACAGCGCGGCGGCCTGTCGGCGGTGCTGTTCTCGGGTCAGGGGTCGCAGCGGCCGGGTATGGGCCGGGAGTTGTATGAGGCGTACTCCGTGTTCGCGGATGCGTTGGACGCGGTGTGTGCTCTCTTTGACCGGGAGCTTGAGCGGCCGTTGCGGGAGGTGCTGTTCGACGGTGGCGACCTACTGCACCAGACCGGCTTTACGCAGCCGGGTCTGTTCGCTCTGGAAGTGGCGCTGTACCGGCTGGTCGAGTCGTGGGGTGTGCGTCCGGATTACGTGACGGGGCATTCGATCGGTGAGTTGGCGGCGGCGCATGTTGCTGGGGTGTTGTCCCTGGAGGATGCGGTCACGCTGGTGGCTGCGCGTGGCCGGTTGATGCAGGCGTTGCCTGAGGGTGGCGCGATGCTGGCGGTGGGCGCGGACGAGGCGACCGTAACGCCGTACCTGGAGGGCCGCGAGGACCAGGTGTCCCTGGCTGCGGTGAATGGTCCCGCGTCTGTCGTGGTTGCCGGTGACGCGGAGGTCGTTGCCGAGCTGGAGGCTCGTTTCAGGGAACTGGGCCACAAGGTCAAGCAGTTGCAGGTCAGTCACGCTTTCCATTCGCCGCACATGGACGCGATGCTGGAGGACTTCCGCCGGGTCGCGGAGTCCCTCACCTACTCGTCGCCGTCCATCCCGGTGGTGTCGAACGTGACCGGCCAGGCCACGGCTGATGTCGCCTCCGCCGAGTACTGGGTACGTCATGTCCGTGCCGCCGTGCGTTTCGGTGAGGGTGTGCGCTGGCTGGAGGGCCAGGGCGTGGGCGTGTTCCTGGAGCTGGGCCCCGACGGCGTCCTGACCGGCATGGCCCAGGAGTCCCTGAGCGACGACGCGCAGCTGGTCGCGGCCCTGCGCAAGGACCGTGCCGAGCCCGAAGCCCTGGTCACCGCGTTGGGCCGCCTGCACATAACGGGTGCGGGGCCGGACTGGGCGGCGTACTTCTCCGGTACCGGTGCCCGCCGGGTGGACCTGCCCACGTACCCCTTCCAGCGACGGCACTACTGGCCGCGCGCCGCCGCGCACGCCGGCGACGTGGCCTCGCTCGGGCAGCACGGCACCGGGCATCCGCTGCTCGGTGCCGCCGTGGCGCTGGCCGACTCCGACGGCAGGGTGCTGACCGGCCGCGTCTCGCGGCAGACGCACCCCTGGACCGCCGATCACACGGTCGGCGAGACGGTGCTGCTGCCCGGCACGGCCTTCGTCGAGATGGCGGTCCACGCGGGCGACCAGGTCGGCTGCGGCCGGCTCGCCGAACTGACCCTTGAGGCGCCGCTGGTGCTGCCCGAACGCGGCGGCGTGCATCTGCAAGTGACCGTCGGCCCGGCCGACGACACGGGCAGCCGTACCCTGACCGTGCACTCCAGGGCCGAGAAGGCGTCCGCCGACGACCCGTGGACCCGGCACGCCAGTGGCGTCCTGGACCCCGCATCCGCATCCGCGGCCGGGCAGGAGGAGACGTTCGAGGCCTGGCCGCCCGCCGGTGCGGAGCCGCTGGCGGTGGAGGGGTTCTACGAGCGTCTCGTGGCGACCGGCTACGGCTACGGTCCGGCGTTCCAGGGACTGCGTGCCGCGTGGCGTCGCGGCGACGAGCTGTTCGCCGAAGCCGAGGTGGCCGAGGCCGATGCCGCCGACGCCGCCCGGTTCGGACTGCACCCGGCGCTCTTCGACAGCGCGCTGCACGTGCTCGGCCTCCCCACCGCCGAAGGCGCCGACGGCAGTACGCCGCAGGGGGGCGGGGCCCGGCTGCCGTTCTCCTGGACGGGACTGCGGCTGCACGCCGCCGGCGCGCCCGCCGTACGGGTCCGGCTGACCCCCGGCGGCTCGGGGTCCGTGGCGGTCACCGTGGCCGACACCGAGGGGCACCCGGTCGCCTCCGTGGACGCGCTGGTGTTCCGTGAGGTGTCGGGCGATCAGCTCGCCGCCGCGCGGTCCGCCGAGTCCGACGCGCTGTTCGCGGTCGACTGGGTCACCCCGGCCGAGGCACCCGCGGACGTGATGGCCCCCGAGACCTTCGCGGTGCTGGGTCACGCCGCCGGAGCCGACGACGCCGGTGAGGGTGCCCGCGACGTGGCGGAGGGGCTCGCCGCCGCGGGTCACAGCGCGAGCGTCCACCCGGCTCTGTCCGAGCTCGGCGGCGACGTGCCCGCGTTCGTGGTCATGCCCTGCCCGGCAGCGGCCGAGCCGACCGTGACCGCCGTGCACGAGCTGACCGCGCGGGCCCTGGCAGTGCTGCGCTCCTGGGCGGAGGGCGACGACTTCGCCGCTGCCCGGCTGGTGGTGCTCACCCGAGGAGCCGTCGCCGTACGCCAGGGAGACGAGGTGGACCCGGCCGCCGCGGCGGTGTGGGGGCTCGTGCGCTCGGCGCAGTCGGAGCACCCGGGCCGTTTCGTCCTCGTCGACGTCGACGGCACCCCTGAGGCGTACGAGACCCTGAGCGCGGCGCTCGCCCTGGACGAGCCGCAGGTCGCGCTGGTGCGCGGCGAGGTCCTGGTGCCGCGCCTCGCTCGTCCCGACCGGACCGACCGGACCCACCAGATCGGCCAGATCGGCCAGATCGGCCAGATCGGCCAGACCGGCCAGACCGGCCAGATCGGCCAGACCGGCCAGACCGGCCAGACCGGCCGTATCGGCCTGGCCGACGAGGCGGCCGACGCCGCCGACCGGGCCGTACCCGGCCTCCGGCCGCGCGCGCTCGACCCCGACGGCACCGTGCTGATCACCGGCGGCACCGGAACACTCGGCGCCCTGCTCGCCCGCCACCTGGTGACCGAGCACGGTGTACGCCACCTCCTGCTGCTCTCCCGACGGGGGCGCGACGCCGAAGGTGCCGCCGAACTGGAGGCGGAGCTGCGCGACCTGGGGGCGCGAGCGGACATCGTGGCCTGCGACGCCGCCGACCGTGAAGCCCTGTCCAGCGTGCTCGGCGAGCTGCCGCACCCCCTCACCGGCGTCGTGCACACCGCGGGCGTCGTCGACGACGGCGTGCTGTCCTCGCTGACACCCGAGCGGCTCTCCGCCGTCCTGCGGCCGAAGGTGGACGCTGCGCTGAACCTGCATGAGCTGACCCGCGACATGGACCTGGCGATGTTCGTGCTGTTCTCCTCCGCGGCGGCCACGTTCGGCGGCGCGGGGCAGGGCAACTACGCGGCGGCGAACGCGTTCCTGGACGCGCTCGCCCAGCACCGTCGGGCGCAGGGGCTCGCGGGGCAGTCGCTGGCGTGGGGCATGTGGGCCGAGCGCAGCGCGATGACCGGCGACCTCGGCGAGACCGACCTCGCCCGGATGAACCGGGGCGGCATCGGTGCGCTGACGACCCGGCACGGCCTCTCGCTGTTCGACACCGCGACCGCCTCCGGACACGCCTTCCTCGTACCCGTACCGCTCGACCTCGTACGGCTGCGCGAGCAGGGCGCCGGACTTCCACCGCTGCTGCGCGGCCTGGTGCGCACCCCGGTGCGCCGCGCCGTCGCCGCGTCCGGCCATGCCGAGCGGGACAGCGGTGCCACCCTCGTGCGGCGGCTCACCGGCCTGACCGAACAGCAACGCCTCGCCGCGCTCGCCGACCTGATCGCCGAACACGTCGCCGCCGTACTCGGCTACGCGTCGGCCGCGGCGGTCGACCTCAAGAGGCCCTTCCAGGAGATGGGGTTCGACTCGCTGACGGCGGTGGAACTGCGCAACCGCGTGAACACGGCCACCGGCCTGCGACTGCCCCCCACCCTCGTCTTCGACAACCCCACCCCGCGGGACCTCGCCGCGCACCTGATGGACGAGCTTCCGCTCGACGACACCACCGCCACACCGCCGATCGACGCCGAGCTGGACAAGCTGGAGTCCCTGCTGACCGGCACCGCCCTCGCTTCCGAGGGCCGGGCACGGATCGAGCAGCGACTCCGGTCCTTCCTCGCGCTGTGCACAGAGGCGGGCACCGCAGGCGAAGGCGACGACGACAACAGCGACCTCGCCGGCGCGACCGCGGACGAGCTCTTCGACCTCATCGACAACGAGCTCGGAACGGTCTGAACCCCGATGAACAACCCCTCTGTCTCTTGGTCTTCCAGCCGAGGAGCTGACTCCATGCCCACCGAAGAGAAATTCCTCGAATACCTCAAGCGCGTCACGGCGGACCTCCGCGAGGCCCGCAAGCGTCTGCGCGAGGTGGAAGACCAGGACTTCGAACCCATCGCCCTCGTCGCCATGGGCTGCCGCTACCCGGGCGGCATCACCACGCCCGAGGAGCTGTGGCGCCTCGTCGCCGACGGGGCCGACGGCGTCTCGCCGTTCCCCACCGACCGGGGCTGGGACCTGGAAGGGCTCTTCGACACCGACCCGGCGAACAGCGGCACCAGCTACACCAGCCAGGGCGGCTTCATCGAGGGCGCCACCGAGTTCGACGCCGACTTCTTCGGGATCAGCCCGCGCGAGGCCCTCGCCATGGACCCGCAGCAGCGGCTCCTCCTCGAAACCGCCTGGGAGACCTTCGAACGCGGCGGCATCGACCCGTCCTCGCTGCGCGGCAGCCGAACGGGTGTGTTCGTCGGCGCGTACTCACAGGGCTACGGCAACGCCCTGGAGACCTCGCGGGACGCCGCGGCCCTGGAGGGCCACCTCGCCACGGGCGCGGCCACCAGCATCGTGTCCGGCCGCATCTCCTACGCCCTGGGCCTGGAGGGCCCCGCCCTCACCCTCGACACGGCCTGCTCCTCCGCCCTCGTCGCCCTGCACCTCGCCTGCCACAGCCTGCGCAAGGGCGAGTGCACCATGGCCCTCGCGGGCGGCGTCGCCGTCATGGCGACCCCTGGGGCGTTCACCGAGTTCAGCCGCCAGCGCGGCCTCGCGTCCGACGGCCGGTGCAAGGCGTTCTCCGCCGACGCCGACGGCACCGGATGGAGCGAGGGCGTCGGTCTGCTGCTCCTGGAGCGCCTGTCGGACGCCCGCCGCAACGGCCACCACGTCCTCGGCGTCATCCGGGGCAGCGCCGTCAACCAGGACGGCGTCAGCAACGGCCTGACCGCGCCCAACGGCCGCTCGCAACAGAAGGTGATCCGCCAGGCACTGGAGGACGCCCGCCTGACCACCGCCGACATCGACGCGGTGGAGGCGCACGGCACGGGCACCTCGCTGGGCGACCCGATCGAGGCACAGGCACTGCTGGCCACATACGGCCAGGACCGCGAGGCCGACCGTCCGCTGTGGCTCGGCTCCATCAAGTCGAACATCGGCCACTCCCAGGCCGCCGCCGGCGTGGCGGGCGTCATCAAGATGGTCATGGCGATGCGCCACGGCATCCTGCCCAGGACACTGCACGTGAGCGAGCCGACACCGAACGTCGACTGGACGTCCGGTGCGGTCGAACTGCTGACCGAGGCGCGCCCGTGGCTCGACATGGACCGCCCCCGGCGGGCGGCCGTCTCCTCGTTCTCCTTCAGCGGCACCAACGCCCACGTGATCCTGGAGCAGGCCCCCGACGCCGACACCGAGACGGCCGCCGAGCCGGCTCCCGAGCCGGTCGAGGGCGGCGTGGTGCCGGCAGGTGTGGTGCCGGCAGATGTGGTGCCGACGGGTGTGGTGCCGTGGGTGCTGTCCGCGAAGTCGGAGGCCGCGTTGCGGGCGCAGGCGGAGCGGCTGCGGTCGGCGCTGTCCACCGACTGCTCGCCGGTGGATGTGGCGTTCTCGCTGGCGACGACGCGTGCGGCGCTGGAACACCGCGCCGTGGTGGTCGGCGCCGAGCGCGAGGAACTGCTCCAGGGCCTGGCCCACTTGGCGGAGGGCACGCCGTCGCCGAACCTGACGAGCGGGGTCCTCCGCGGCTCCGGCGGACAGCTGGCGGTGTTGTTCTCGGGCCAGGGGTCGCAGCGGCCCGGTATGGGCCGGGAGTTGTATGAGACGTACTCCGTGTTCGCGGATGCGTTGGACGCGGTGTGTGCCCTTTTCGACCGGGAGCTTGAGCGGCCGTTGCGGGAGGTGCTGTTCGAGGGCGGTGATCTGCTGCATCAGACCGGGTACACGCAGCCGGGCCTATTCGCCCTGGAAGTAGCCCTGTACCGGCTGGTCGAGTCGTGGGGTGTGCGTCCGGACTATGTCACCGGGCATTCGATCGGTGAGCTGGCGGCGGCACATGCGGCCGGGGTGCTGTCCCTGGAGGATGCGGTCACGCTGGTGGCGGCCCGAGGCCGCCTGATGCAGGCGTTGCCTGAGGGTGGCGCGATGCTGGCGGTGGGCGCGGACGAGGCGTCCGTAACGCCGTACCTGGAAGGCCGCGAGGAGCACGTCTCCCTGGCTGCGGTGAACGGTCCCGCGTCGGTGGTGATCGCCGGTGACGCGGAGGTCGTTGCCGAGCTGGAGGCCCGTTTCAGGGAACTGGGCCACAAGACGAAGCAGTTGAAGGTCAGCCACGCTTTCCATTCGCCGCACATGGACGCGATGCTGGAGGACTTCCGCCGCATCGCGGAGTCCCTCACGTACCAGCAGCCCTCCATCCCCGTCGTGTCGAACGTGACCGGCCAGGCGACGGCCGACGTGGCGAGCGCCGAGTACTGGGTACGTCATGTCCGTGCCGCCGTGCGTTTCGGCGAGGGTGTGCGCTGGCTGGAGGGCCAGGGCGTGGGCGTGTTCCTGGAGTTGGGCCCCGATGGCGTCCTGACCGGCATGGCCCAGGAATCTCTCACCGACGACGCCCAGCTCATCGCGGCCCTGCGCAAGGACCGTGCCGAGCCCGAAGCCCTGGTCACCGCGTTGGGCCGCCTGCACATGGCTGGTGTGGAGCTCGGCTGGGAGGCCCTGCTTCCCGGTGCCAAGGTTGTCGACCTGCCTACGTATGCCTTTCAGCGGGAGCGGTTCTGGCCGGAGGCGGCTGGTGGGTTTTTGGGTGATGTGGGTTCGGTGGGGTTGGGTGCGGCGGATCATCCGTTGCTGGGTGCTGTGGTGT
>NZ_JAFEXF010000023.1 GCF_016905445.1 Streptomyces sp. G44 | reverse complement strand
CCCCGCCGACACGACGACCCGAGCGGGGGCCTGGAGAACGAACGCCGCGGCGGCCCCGAGACCTGCAGCGCCCTCGCCCACCACGTCCCCGCCCGGGCGGGCCCCGCCACCCGGCCCAGGCGCGGCACCGCCCCCACCGAACCCACCCGCTCCCGCTACGACGCCCCCCTCTACAAGACCGGCATCCCCCCCCCCCCCCTCGACGACGCCCCCACCCGCCCCTGGACCCGCGACCTGGACGCCCTCGCCGAGCATCTGGGCAGTGCGCGGCCCGACCGGCTGCGCGTCACCGGGATACCGCACACACGCATCGCGGCCGACCTCGCCGCACAGCGTGCGCTCGACCCCGGGACGGCACCGGACGCCCGGGACACGGCCGGCGCCGACCCGGAGGCCCTGCACCGCCTGGGTGACACGTACGGCTACTGGACGGCGATCAGCTGGAACGGACACGACCCGGCCACCCTCGATCTCACCTGCGTCAAGCGCGAACTGCTCGGCGGGAGCGTGCCCGTCGGCGCCTACGCGCCCACCGGCGCGGCCGGCCCCGGCACGCCGCTCTCCTCCTGGACCACCAGCCCGGCCACCGGCCGGAGCACCGGCGCCCTGCTCACGGCCGTACGGGAGCACCTGCGCCGTCGGCTGCCCGAGTACATGCGCCCCGCCGCCGTCGTCCCGCTCGACCGGCTGCCGCTCACCACCAACGGCAAACTCGACCGCGCCGCCCTGCCGGTGCTCGAACCGGAGCGCGCCGACATCGGGCGGGCGCCCGCCACCCCGCAGGAGCAGGTGGTCTGCGAGCTGTTCGCGGAGGTCCTCGGCCGACCGGTGGTCGGTGTGAGCGAGGACTTCTTCGACCTGGGCGGGCACTCCCTGCTGGCCACCCGGCTGATGGCCCGGCTGCGCGCTGCCTTCGGCGTCGAACTGGGCGTACGGAGCCTGTTCGAGGCGCCGACACCGGCGGGCATCGCGGCCCGGCTCGACGTCGACGACGCGGACGGCTCGTACGAGGTGATGCTGCCGCTGCGCACCGGAGGCAGCAGGCCGCCGCTGTTCTGTGTCCATCCGGGCGGGGGCATCAGCTGGTCCTACAGCGCGCTCATCAAGCACCTCGGGCCGCAGTACCCGCTGTACGGCATCCAGGCGCGCAGTCTGGCCCGGCCGGAGCCCCGGCCCACCAGCATCGAGGAGATGGCGGCGGACTACGCCGACCACATCCAGAGCGTGCAGCCGCACGGGCCGTACCACCTGGCCGGCTGGTCGTTCGGCGGGCTGTGCGCGCACGCGCTGGCCGCGGAGTTCCAGCGGCGCGGCGAACCGGTGGCGCTGGTCGCGGTGCTCGACGTCATCCCCGACTGGCAGGGCCTGACGCACGCCGACGTGCCCGCCCCGGACGACAGGGTGATGCTGCTCTACCACGTGGGCCTCGTCGACGACGGCAGTCACCACGACGACGAGGAGATGACCTTCGCCAAGGCGCGGGAGATCCTCCGCCGCCAGGGCAGTGTGCTGGCCAACCTGGAGGAGGACCGGCTCACGACGATCACCGAGATCTCCGCGAACAACACCCATCTGACCGTCGACTACCGGCCCGGCCCGATCGACGGCGACCTGCTGCTGATCGCCTGCTCGGAGGAGCAGGACCCGCCGGTGACCGCCGGGGCCTGGCAGCCGTACGTGCGCGGCTCCGTCGAGGCCCACACAGTGCCCGGCGACCACGGGTCGATGCTGACCCGCCCGGACACGCTGGCCGAGATCGGCCGCATCCTCTCGGCCAAGCTCGACGACCTCACCGGCGACGAGTGACCTTCGCGGGCCCCCACCAGGGACCCGCCGTCCCATGTCCGCGAGGACCGACACCCGAGGACTGACACTGATGCTGACCGACGTGCTCGCCGTCGACGTGGCAAAGGCCCTGGCCGCCGTGGACGAATGGCTGAGCGAATACATCCGCCGACCGCACGGCGAACTCGGACGCACCGGCCCGGTGTGCCCGTTCGTCGAACCCGCCCAGCGTGCCGACGCGCTGGAGATCCGCGTCAGGCTGGCCGGCCCCACCCCGAGCCAGACCCTGATCGACGAGATCGTCCGCTGCGGCCTCGACGAGTTCAGCGAGGTCGACTGGAAGTCCGGCAACCCGAACCTGCGCTCGTTGCTGCTCGTCCTGCCGGACCTGTCGGCCGAGCACCTGCACCTGTTGGACGCGGCGCACACCACGCTGAAGCCGGAGAGCGTGCGGCGGGGGCTGATGATCGCGCAGTTCCACGAGAAGTGCGAGGAGAAGGCCGCGCGCAACCCGGCGTTCGAGGTGAGCCACGCACCGGTGCCGATGATGGCGGTGCGGTCGATGGCGATCCACGACGTGCTGTTCCTGGCCGAGCGGCGGGACTGGTTCGAGGAGTACGCGAGCCGTTTCGGGGCCCGCTACCGCAACGGGTCGCACGGCATCGACCCGCTCCTGACCCAGGTGTACGAGCGGGCCCGTGCCGCCTACGCCCCGGGGAGCTGAGCGCATGCGTGCCGCGCCGCCGGCCGGAGCTGCCGTGTACCGGGGCATGGACCAGGCCACGCTGGACCGGCAGTACTCGCCGAGCTCCCGCGTGGCGAGTCTGGACGCCTACCTGCGCGAGTACGAGCGGCTGAGCGAGGCCGCCCGCCGGGCCCACCCGGTGCGGACCTCCCTCGCCTACGGCCCGCACCCGGCGGAGAGACTCGACTACTTCCCCGGCCAGGGAGCCGGGCGGGCGCCGCTGCTGGTGTTCGTGCACGGCGGGAACTGGCAGGCACTCGGCCGCGCCGAATCGGCCTTCCCGGTGCCGCCGTTGCTGGCCGCCGGCGCGGCGGTCGCGGTGATCGAGTACGGGCTGGCGCCGGATGTCGGCCTTGACGCCATGGCGGGCATGGTGCGCCGGGCCGTGGACTGGCTCCTGCGCCACGCGGACGGGCTCGGATTCGCCGCGGACCGCCTCCATCTGTGCGGCACCTCGGCCGGCGCGCACCTGGCCGCCATGGCCCTGCTGCCCGATGCGTCGGCCCACCCGGACGTGTCCGGCCGGATCGCCGGGGCGGTGCTGCTCAGCGGCATGTACGACCTGGAGCCGGTCCGCCTGTCCTACGTCAACGACGCGCTGCGGCTGGACAGGGCCGCGGCCCGCCGCAACAGCCCGATCCTGCGACTGCCGGCTCGACTGCCCGACACGGTGGTCGCCCGCGCCGGGAACGAGACCGAGGAGTACGTCCGCCAGCACGACCGGATGGTGACGGCGCTGCGCCCCCGGGCAGCGGTGACGGAGGTCGTCTCCGAACGGCGCGACCACTTCGACCTCCCCTACGACCTGGGCGTGCCGGGCACCGGGCTGGGGGACGCGGTCCTGGCGCAGATGGGACTGGAAGGAACGACCCTATGACCACCGAAGAGACCACCCAGAACCCCGTGTGCCCGCTGTCCGTCGGAACCCCGTCGGACACCACCCCGTACGCCCACTACGCGCGGATGGACGAGCTGCTGGCGTTGCAGCATCCGCTCAGCTCGGCCCGCACCGAACCGGGGTTCATCATCATGAGCCAGGTCAAGGAGCTGCTGTTCAAGCTGCTGCACATCGAATTCAGCACGGCACGCGACCAGTTGGCGGACGACCTGGTCGACGACGCGCTGTGGACGCTGCGCCGCGCCGCGCGGGTGCAGCAGGTGCTGCTGGTGTCGTGGGAGACGTTCTCCGTGATGTCCCCGGTGGAGTTCGCCGAGTTCCGGGGCGTCCTGGGGTCGGCCTCCGGCTTCCAGTCGGCCGGCTACCGGCGCCTGGAGTTCCTGCTCGGCAACAAGAACCCCGAGATGGCCGCGCCGCACCGGAACACGGCGGGCTACGACGCGGTGGTCGGCCAGCTGTACGAGCCGAGCCTGTACGACGCCGCGCTCGCGCTGCTGGCGCGCCGCGGACTGCTCACGCCGGACGGCTCCACGGACCGGGACGTCACCCGGCCGTACCGCGGCGGCGCGGAGGTCGAGGAGGCCTGGCGGTCGGTCTACCAGGACCCCGTCGGCCATCGTGACCTGCATCTGCTCGCCGAGGCGCTGATGGACACCGCCGAACAGTTCGCGCGCTGGCGCTACACCCACCTGGTGACCGTGCAGCGGATGCTGGGCGCCAAGACCGGGACCGGTGGCACGGAGGGCGTGGCCTGGCTCGCCCGGATCAGTGAGCACCGCTTCTTCCCGGAACTGTGGTCGGTGCGCTCCGCGCTCTGACCGGGCGCCACGCTCTGACCGGGCGCCCCTGGCCTCCCCGCGGACGGCGGGGACACGCGGGCGCGGACGACACGAGACAGAAGGAGGGCCGATGTGAGCGGGATCCCGCGCACGGTGGCCGAGGAACTGGACGCGGCCGATCCGCTCGCCGCGTTCCGCGAACGGTTCGTCATCGCCGACCCGGAGCTGATCTACCTGGACGGCAACTCGCTGGGCCCGCTGCCCGTGGCCACGGCGGAGGTGCTGCGGGAGGTGGTCGAGGAGGGCTGGGGCGGGGGACTGGTGCGGTCGTGGCAGGGCTGGATCGACTGGGGCGCCCGGCTCGGCGACCGCCTCGCCGAGCACGTACTGGGCGCCGCGCCCGGCGAGGTGGTGATCTCCGACTCCACGTCGGTCAACCTCTACAAGCTGGCCGCGGCCGCCCTGGACACGGCACCGGGGCGCGGCACCGTCCTGATGGACGCCGAGGACTTCCCCAGCAACCGGTACATCGTCCAGGGCCTGGCCGAACAGCGCGGGCTGCGGCTGGTGCGGCTGCCGTCCGACCTCGACGGCGGCCTCGACCTCGACGCGCTGCGCTCGGCACTGGACGATGACGTCGCGCTGGTGGTGCTCTCCCTGGTGTCCTACCGCAGTGGCGCGCTGCTGGACATGGCGCAGGTGAACGACCTGGCCCACGCGGTCGGCGCACGGGTGCTGTGGGACGTGTCGCACGCCGCCGGAGCCGTCCCCGTCGACCTGGCAGGCACCGGCGCGGAACTCGCCGTCGGCTGCACCTACAAGTACCTCAACGGCGGCCCGGGTTCACCCGCCTTCCTCTACGTGCGCAGCGACCTGCACTCCCGGCTGCGGCAGCCGGTGTGGGGCTGGTACGGGCAGCGCGGCCAGTTCGAGATGGGGCCCGACTACGACCCGGTGCCGGGCATCGAGCGGTTCCTGGTGAGCACCCCGCCACTGGTGTCCCTGGCGGCGATCGACCCCGCCCTCACCCTGGTCGAGGAGGCGGGACTGGCGCGGATCCGGGCCAAGGGGCTGCGGCTGGGCCGGCTGGCCGACGAGCTGGCGGACGCCTGGCTCACGCCCCTGGACTTCCGGCCCGCCTCCCCCCGCCCGCCGGAGCGGCGCGGTTCACATCTGTCCCTGCACCACCCCGACGCCTGGCGGATCTGCCAGGCGCTGGCCGCGGACGCGAAGGTCGTCTGCGACTACCGGGTCCCGGACCGGCTGCGCATCGGTCTGTCCCCCCTGGTCACCCGGTTCACCGACGTCTGGGACGCGCTGGCCCGCATCCGCGACGTCGTGGCCGAGGGCGCCCACGCCTCCCGGCCCGCCGGCCTCGCCCGGGTGACCTGACCTCCGCCTCCCCGCACACCACCCCCTCCACCTCAGCCGATTCGGAGTGCCCATGGCTCACGCATCCCCGCTCACCACCGACGGACTGGTACAGATCCTGTTCGGCTCCTCGGCCTTCCAGATGCTCCGCGCGGGCAGCGAACTGGGCCTGTTCACCCTGTTGCACCGGCGACCGGGCCTGACCCCGCCGGAGATCGGCCGGGAGCTCGACCTGGCGGAGCGGCCGGTGCAGATCCTGCTGCTCGGCACCACGGCCCTCGGACTGACGAAGCGTCAGGGCGACGGCTACGAGAACGCCGACGTGCTGAATGGCCTCTTCGCCGAGGGCACCTGGGAGATCATCGAGGATCTCGTCGAGTACGAGGAGCGGATCGTCCGGCCCGCCGAGGTGGACTTCGTCGCCTCACTGCGCGAGAACACCAACGTCGGCCTGCGACGGATCAAGGGCACGGGGGAGGACCTCTACCACCGGCTGTCCGCGGACCGCGAGCTGGAGCAGTTGTTCTACCGCTGCATGCGGTCCTGGTCCCGGCTGTCCAACCCCGTGCTCGTCGAGAAGGCCGACCTCACCGGAGTGCGGCGCGTGCTCGACGTGGGCGGCGGCGACGGCGTCAACGCCATCGCCCTCGCGCAGGCCAACCCCGGAGTGGAGTTCACCGTCCTGGACCTGCCCGGCACGGTGGAGATCGCCCGCAAGAAGATCACCGAGCACGGCCTGTCCGACCGGATCTCCGTGCGAGCCGCGGACATCTTCGCCGACACCTACCCGACAGGCCACGACTGCGTGCTCTTCGCCAACCAGCTCGTGATCTGGTCGCCGCAGGAGAACATGCGGCTGTTGCGCAAGGCGCATGCGGCGCTGCCGGACGGCGGGCGGGTACTGGTGTTCAACGCCATGTCCGACGACAGCGGGGACGGTCCGCTGTACGCGGCCCTGGACAACGTGTACTTCGCGACGCTGCCGGCTGCCAGCAGCACGATCTACCGGTGGGGCCAGTACGAGGAGTGGTTCGCCGCAGCCGGGTTCGTGAAGCCCGAGCGGCTGCCCGGCGGCCGGTGGACGCCCCACGGTGTGATCAGCGCGGTCAAGTGACGCCCCAGCGATTACCGGAGCCGACCATGTCTTCCACTTTCCAGGACGCCCCGCGGGCCGACGGGGCAGCGGCGTGCCCCGCCGGCCCGCACATGATGGACCCCGACCTGCTCGCGAACCCCTTCGGCGGCTACGGCCGGCTGCGCGAGCAGGGCCCGGTCGTCCGTGGCCGGTTCGTGGACGGCACCCCGGTGTGGTTCGTGACCCGCTACGACGACGTCCGTGCCGTGCTGCGCGACCCGCGGTTCGTCAACACCCCTTCCCACGTGCCCGGCGCACAGGGCGCGGATCCGCGCGAGGGGATGATGGAACTGCTCAAGGTCCCCGAGCACTTACGGATCTACCTGCTCGGATCCATCCTGGACAGCGACCCGCCGGACCACCCGCGGCTGCGCCGCCTGGTGACCCGGGCGTTCACGGCCCGCCGGATCCTCGATCTGCGTCCCGCCATCGAACAGATCGCCGACCGGCTGCTCGCCGAACTGCCCCACCGGGCACAGGACGGAACGGTGGACCTGCTGGAGCACTACGCCTACCCCCTGTCGATCACGGTGATCTGCCGGCTCGTGGGGATCCCCGCGGTCGACCTCGAACGATGGCGGGAATGGGGCGGGGACCTCGTGTCGATGCGACCCGAACGCCTGCAGCACTCCTTTCCCGTGATGATCGACTACTGCCATCAGCTGATCGAGCAGCGTCGCGCCGCGCTCAAGGACGATCTGCTGAGCGAACTGATCCGGGCGCAGGACGACGACGGCGGACGGCTCAGCGACACGGAGATGGTCACCATGGTGCTCACCCTGGTGCTGGCCGGCCACGAGACGAGCACGCATCTGATCGGCAACGGCACCCTGGCCCTGCTCACCCATCCCGACCAGCTCGCACGGCTCAGGGAGAACCCGGCGCTGCTCCCGAGAGCGGTGCAGGAGTTGATGCGTTGGTGCGGCTCGGTACAGGTGGCCCGGCTGCGCTACGCCGTCGAGGACCTGGAGATGGCCGGCACACGCATCGCCCGCGGTGACGCGGTCCAACCCGTCCTGGTCTCCGCCAACTTCGACCCACGGCACTACACCGACCCGGACCGGCTGCACCTGACGCGTGAGCCGGACGGGCAGGCCGAGAACCACGTGGGCTTCGGCCACGGCATCCACTACTGCCTGGGTGCCACGCTGGCCCGGCAGGAGGGCGAGGTGGCGCTCGCCCGGCTGCTGGCCCGCTACCCGGACCTCGCGCTCGCTGACGGCGATGCGGAGGACGAGCGTGCCCGGCTGCCCGGCAGCTGGCGGCTGAACGCGCTGCGCCTGCGGCTCGGAGCATGATCCGACCGCAGCACCGAGGGCTCCACGGTGCGGGACCGTGGAGCCCTCGGCTCCGGGGGGCGAAAGGTGGTGTGCCGTCAGGCGTCAGAGGGGTCGTTCTCCACGGCGATGGCCTGGACGGGGCAGGACAGCGCGGCCTGGGTCACCTGCCGCGGGGTCGCCGTCCGCGCCCCGTCGGGTACGAGCGCGGCGTACCCGTCGTCGTCCTGGGTGAACACGGTGGGTGCCGTCAGGGTGCACTGCCCGGACCCGATGCAGGTGCGATGGTCGATGTGGATCTCCATGGGCGGCGGTCTCCGGTGGTCGGGGGCGTCAATGACCGAGCTCGTGCGCGGTGGCACGGTCGAGTGTCAGCAGGACCCACTCCTCGAAATCCCGGTCTCCCCTCGATGCGGCCTCCCGCCAACGCTGGACATGGTCACGGGGGGCGCTGATCCGCAGCTGGCTGGCCTGTGCGGGCGTGGCCGGCCGGTTTCCTCTGCGGCTCTCCCGTAGCCGCAGTCGGAGCTGGTTGCGTGACCAGCCGTGCTGCTCCGCCTGGTCGAGCCAGGTGTCGGCCTCCGTCGGCGGCAGGGAGGCGACCTCGGCGTGGTGGCCAAAGCTCAGCGTCTCGCGCCGACGCCAGAGCTCGAAGTGGCGTGCCACCCACGCGTAGTTGCGCAGCGTCTGGTAGTCGAGTCCCGCGGCCTGCACTCCCGTCTGGTAGCGGTCCGCGTAGCGGTCCTGGCCGTAGACGAGCCAGTCGCCCAGGCACCAGGCCGAGGAGTCGGCGATCTGGAAGATGTGCTGCCCGGCCTTCTCCCATCGTTCGTACGTGAGGCTGGTCGGCATCTTGAGGCCGACCCGGGTGGTGAAGATGCGTTCGTGCTCACCCGGCCTGCGAGGACGGGCCGCCTCGGTCGCTCGGTAGCCGACTGCTAATGGACGGTCACTCCGGTCGTACTCGGCGATGTGCTGCACCGGCTTTCTCCTGAAATCGGGGCGTGATGCGTCTCACGCCATTCATTGCGCCTTCGAGACATCAAGGGCGCAATCTCAAAAAACGGTAGTCACCTTCCGGTACACCGTCAATGAATGTTTCCGGCCGGAGATGGTGGCCGATTGGACGCAATCAACATCGAAATCGATCACTTCGGGGAGTGCGGCACGTGCCCCGTCGTGTGGGTGCGCTCCACCCCGTCAGGGGGTGTCGGCCGAGGTGTGGAGCGTGCCGTCGGAGTTCGCCCGCACCGCCGCCGCGACGCCGTCGAGAATCAGGTCCAGACCCAGCCGGAACGTCTCCCTCGCCTCCTGCTCCATGTGTGACGCGGCGCCACCCGCCCCCGCCTCGGCCATGGCGGCGAGGCTCGCGGCCGACTCCAGGGCCGCGAGGGCGGGGAAGCGTGCGGTGAAGTCCGGCGCGAACTCCGCCATCAACGCGGACCGTTGCGTCCACCACTCCTCATCGGGCACCCCGGTCTCCGGCGCCGCCTGCCGGTGTTCCGTCGCGACCAGGGCCATACCCCGCACGAACTGGAACAACGCCGCGATGATCCGTCTGACGTGCAGGGGTTCCAGGCCGGTTCCGCCCAGGATCCGCACCACCGTCTCCAGCCGCGCGTACTCGTTCGGCCCGAGTACCGGACGGGCCTGCGAGACCTGGAGCACCCAGGGGTGGCGCAGATAGAACGCCCAGGCGTCGTCGGCCCAGGCGGTGATCGCCGGGCGCCATCCCTCGCCCGTGTCGTACATCGTGGGCAGCTCGGCCAGCACCCGGTCGTGCATGAGGTCGACCAGTTCGCTCTTGCTCGGCACGTACGTGTAGAGCGCCATGGCGGTCCGCCCGAGCCGGGTGCCGACCGCACGCATGGACAGGGCCGCCATGCCCTCTTCGTCCGCCACCGCGATACCCGCGGCCACGATCGTGTCCACGTCGAGTCCGGGTTTGGGACCGGGTTTGGAAGCGGGTCCGCCTGTTTCAGCCGATCGCCAGAGCAGGGACATGGACCGGCGGGCATCACCCTGTCCGGCGAAAACAACCACCTTGCGACTCCTTACGGCATAAAGTAACCTCGCCTGGCACATCTCTTTAGGGTGTAAGGATATCAGGTGGGCGCCCGACCCCCCCAGTACGCCCGTACGTTCGCGGAAGGTTTTCGATGGCAGAGCTCCCCGTCACGTTCCTCCAGGTCACCGGCATCGCACGCATCACACCGCGGATGGCCCGCGTGACGTTCGAGGCCGACCACCTCGACGACTCCGTCGGCCTGACCCCGGACCAGCAGCTCAAGCTCTGCTTCCCCCGGCCCGGCCAGGCGCGCCCCGTCCTGCCGGAGCAGAGTGACGACGCGACGGGCTGGTACCAGGCGTTTCTGGCCATTCCGGAGGACGAGCGGCCCTGGATGCGCAGCTTCACCCTCCGCCGGCGCGTGCCCGGGACGAACACCGTCGAGGTCGACTTCGTCCTGCACGGCGACAGCGGCCCGGCCGGCGCCTGGGCCGGCACCGCCCGCCCGGGCGACCGGCTCGGCATGGTCGGCCCCTCCGCGCTCTACGCCGGACCGGTCGCCCTGACGGACTCGATCGCCTCCGCCGACTGGGTGCTGCTCGCCGGTGACGAGACGGCGCTGCCCGCCATCGGCACCCTGCTGGAGGCCCTGCCCGAGCGCAGCCGCGCCCAGGTCTTCATCGAGGTCGCCGAGCGCGCGGAGCAGCAGACCTTCCGGACGGCGGGCGACGTCACCCTGCACTGGCTGCACCGCGACGGAACGCGGGCCGGCCACAGCGAAGCCCTGGTCGACGCCGTCCGCGGCGCCGAGTTCCCGCCCGGACGCCCTTTCGCCTGGCTGGCCGGTGAGGCAGGCGTCGTCCGGACCCTGCGGCGCCACCTGGTCGACGACCGAGGGCTCGACAAGCGCGCGATCGACTTCAGCGGCTACTGGCGCGTCAAGCTCACCCAGGACGACGCCCCCACCGTCGACGACATGGCCGAGGCGCAGGAACGCCTCGCGCAGTACCAGGCGGCGGCCGATGGCCAGTCCTGACGAGCCGCGCGCCGGAGCCCACGTCCCGGCCGGGCGCCACGAGTCGGCCGGACGACCGCCGGGCCGAGAGAAGGAATTCATGATCACAGTACGCGGACTCGCCCGCCGGTTCACCGTGCGCGGCAAAAGTGTCGAAGCGGTCAAAGGGATCGACTTCGACGTGACGCCCGGGGAGGTGGTCGGGTTCCTCGGCCCCAACGGAGCGGGCAAGACCACGACCTTACGGATGCTCACGACCCTGCTGCGCCCCACCAGCGGCACCGGCACCGTCGCCGGCTGCGACCTGCTGACGGATCCCCAGGGCGTCCGGCGCAAGATCGGCTGCGTCCACCAGGGAGGCGCCACCTGGCCCGAGTCCCGGGTCGCCGAGGAGATCGAACTCCAGGCCCGGCTCTATGGCCTGTCCCGGTCCGAGGCCATGCGGCGCGGGGCTCTGCTCGCCGAGCGGCTCGACCTCGCCGGCCTGGACCAGCGCCCCGTGAAGACACTCTCCGGCGGACAGCGCCGCCGGCTGGACATCGCTCTCGGACTGGTCCACGAACCGACGCTCGTCTTCCTCGACGAGCCGACCACCGGGCTCGATCCGCAGAGCCGGGCCAACCTCTGGGACCACGTCCGCCGCCTGCGCTCCGAGCAGGGCACGACCGTCTTCCTCACCACCCACTACCTCGACGAGGCGGACGCGCTGTGCGACCGGATCCTCGTCACCGACCACGGCACGATCGTCGCCGAGGGGACCCCCGACGCGCTCAAGGCCCGGGTCGCCGGCGATGCGATCACCATCGAGGTGACCGACCAGGTCGCGGAGGCGGCCGGCATCGCCGGCCGGCTGCCCGGCGCCACCGAAGTGAGCGTCGACGGCGACACGGTGCGCTTCCGGGTGCCCCGCGGCGACGCCGCCCTGCCGGAACTGCTGCGCACCCTCGACGGCCGGGGGATCACCATGGCCTCGGTCAAGGTCAACCGACCGACCCTCGACGACGTGTTCCTCAGCCTGACCGGACGTTCTCTGCGGGACGGCGACCCCGCGCCCCAGGCCGAGGAGGCAGCCCATGCTGCGTGACACCCAACTGATCTTCGTACGGGACATGAAGCTCGCGCTGCGCAGCCCGACCTGGCTGCTCATCGGGATCATGCAGCCGCTGCTGTACCTGTTCCTCTTCGGGCCCCTCATGGTGTCCGTCGTCGACCACACCCCCGGGTTCCCGGGCGGCGGCGCCTGGGAGATCCTCACCCCGGCCCTCATCGTCCAGACGGCACTGTTCAGCGGCTCCTTCGCCGGGGTGGGGCTGCTCACCGAGTACCGGGTCGGTGTCGTCGACCGCTTCCGCGGCACGCCCGCCAGCAGGGCCGCCCTGCTGTTCGGCAAAGTCCTGGCCCAGGCCGTGCAGGCCACCGCGCAGTCCGTACTGATCGTGCTGGTGACGCTGCTCGTCTTCGACCTCGACGCCTCACCGACCGGGCTGCTGCTCAGCCTGGCCATCGCCGCGGTCCTGGCCATCACGCTGTCGTCGGGATCGTACGCACTGGCGATGGTCCTCAAGAGCGAGGCCGCGTTCCCCGCGCTGATGAACGCCGTGCTCCTGCCGCTTCTGCTGCTGTCCGGGGTGCTGCTGCCGGTGTCCGAGCAACTGGCCCCCGGCTGGTTGTACCACCTGGCCCGGATCAACCCCCTGACCCACGTGGTCGACGCCGAACGCGCCGCGTTCCGGGGGGACATGAGCGCCACGGAACTGCTGACCGGCTGTCTCGTGCTGCTGGTCATGGCCGTCCTCGCCCTGCTGTGGGGCACGCGGACCTTCCGCAAGGAGAATGCCTGACCGCACGGCCGGCAGGCACACCAGAACTCGGGCTCCCCCTTACATCCCCCGGAGGGGGAGCCCGACCGCACCAGCAAGGAGCACATGTGAGGACCGACGCCATCAAGGTGACCGGTGCCAGGGAGAACAACCTCAAGAACGTCTCGCTTCGGATCCCGAGACAGCAACTGACCGTCTTCACCGGTGTCTCCGGCTCGGGCAAGTCGTCCCTGGTGTTCGACACCCTCGCGGCCGAGGCCCAGCGGCAGCTCAACGAGACCTTCAGCGCCTTCGTCCGGACCTTCCTGCCCGACCACGGGCGCCCGGACATGGACGCCGTCGAGAACATCTCCGCGGCCGTCGTCATCGACCAGAAACGCCTGGGCGGCAACCCGCGCTCCACCGTCGGCACGGTCACCGACATCGACCCGCTGCTGCGTCTGCTGTTCTCCCGGGCCGGCGGCCCCGCGGGCCTGCCGCCGAACGCGTTCTCCTTCAACGACCCCCTGGGCATGTGCCCCACTTGCGAGGGGCTCGGCACGACCGTCCGCCTCGACCTCGACGCGTTCCTCGACCGCACCAAGTCCCTGAACCAGGGCGCGCTGCTGCACCCGGACTTCTCCACCGACAGCTGGTACTGGCTGAGCTACGTGGAGTCCGGCCTGTTCGACAACGACAAGCCGCTGGCGGACTTCACCGAGCCGGAATGGCAGCGCCTGCTGCACGGCTCACTTCCGGACAAGGTGCGCCTCCTCTGGCAGGGCAACACCCTCAACGTCCGTTACGAGGGCCTGGTCGACAAGTTCACCCGGCTCTACGTCAAGAAGGAGGACATGTCCGAGCGCGGCCGCCGGGTGTTCCAGCGGTTCGCCCGCACCGCCCCCTGCCCCGACTGCGACGGCACCCGCCTCGCGCCCGCCACGCTGGCCACCCGGATCGGCGGCCACCACATCGCGGACCTCACCGCGATGGAGACCCAGCACCTCGCACACGTCCTGGCGGAGCTGGACCTGCCGCGGGTGAAACCGGTCCTGGAGGACCTGACCAACCGCCTGCACCACCTGGTCGACATCGGACTCGGCTACCTGAGCCTGGACCGGCAGACCCGGACGCTCTCGGGCGGCGAGTCCCAGCGGATCAAGATGGTCCGGCATCTGACCAGCAACCTCACCGAGATGCTGTACGTATTCGACGAACCGAGCGTCGGCCTGCACCCCCGGGACGTGCACCGGCTCAAGGAACTCCTCGTCGCGCTGCGGGACAAGGGGAACACGGTGCTCGTGGTCGAGCACGACCCCGACGTCATGGCCATCGCGGACCATGTGGTCGACATGGGCCCGAAGGCCGGGACGCTCGGCGGCGAAGTGGTCTTCGAGGGCAGCTTCGACGCACTCACCCGTGCCGACACCCTCACCGGGCGCCACCTCCGCCACCGGCTGCCCCTCAAGACCGAACCCCGGCGCGCCACCGGGACGCTCACCCTCACCGACGGGACGAGCCACAACCTCAAGAACGTGACGGTCGGCTTCCCCACCGGCGTCCTGACGGTCGTCACCGGCGTGGCCGGATCGGGCAAGAGCTCGCTGGTCAACGACGAGTTCGTCAACCGGTACCCCGACGCGATCGTCATCGACCAGTCGGCGGTGACCACCAGCCGACGCTCCAACGCCGCCACCTACACGGGCCTGATGGACCCGATCCGCAAACTCTTCGCCACCGCCAACAAGGTCAGCGCCTCCCTGTTCAGCGCCAACTCCAAGGGCGCATGCCCCAACTGCCAGGGGCTCGGCGTCCTCTACACCGACCTGGCGTTCATGGACACACTGAAGTCGGTGTGCGAGGTCTGCCGAGGCCGCCGCTTCTCCGAGGACGTCCTCGGCCACCGCCTGCGGGGCAAGTCCATCAGCGACGTCCTGGAGATGACGACGGCCGAGGCGGCGGACTTCTTCACGGAGCCCAAGCTCCGCCCCGTTCTGCACGCCCTGAACGAGGTGGGGCTGGACTACCTCCGCCTCGGCCAGCCGCTCAGCACCTTGTCCGGAGGCGAGTGCCAGCGCCTCAAGCTCGCGGCCGACCTGCACCGCGTCGGAAGCGTCTACGTCATGGACGAACCCACCACGGGTCTGCACATGTCGGATGTCCACCGCCTCCTCGGCATCATCGAGCGCCTCGTCGACCAGGGCAACACCGTCATCGTCATCGAGCACAACCTCGACGTGGTCAGGAACGCCGACTGGATCATCGACCTCGGCCCCGAAGGGGGTGGCGGGGGCGGAAACATCCTGTTCGAAGGAACGCCGGCCGATCTCCTGAAGACCCCTGACTCCCACACCGCCGAGCATCTCCGCCGTGAACTCTCGCATGCGGGCCGCGCCACAACCGCCGACAAGGGCGAACGGCAAGCGCAGTGAGCGGTGCGTGAGGCGCACCGTCCTCGGACCATGCGCACCACCCTGCATGCGGCTGCCGACAGGCCGCGACCGGGCCGGGCCGAGTCGCTCTGCGAGCCGGTCCGGGGCAGGCTGGCAATGTGACCAGAGCGCCGGTCGTCGTACCGCAAAACACCGCATGCCCCCGAAGAATGCGAATGGCCGACAAACCCCGGGGCACCCCAGGCACCCCGGGCACCCCGGCCAACCCAGGCGCCCCGTCGCGAGAGGAGACGACGCACGATGGACGATGACACGCGCGGTACGGCGGCCCGCCCCGTACGGCTGCTCCTGATCTCGGACACGCATGTGCCCCTGCGCGCCAGGCGGCTGCCCGACGAACTGCTGCGCGAGACGGACCGGGCCGATGTCGTCATCCACGCCGGGGACTGGGTCGACGTCGCCACCCTGGACCTCCTGGAGAAACGCGCACGTCGCCTGGTCGGCGTGTTCGGCAACAACGACGGCGCCGAACTGCGCGCACGCCTGCCGGAGGTCGCCCGCGCCGGGCTGGGCGGCCTGCGGTTCGGCGTCGTCCACGAGACGGGGGCGGCCCGTGGCCGGGAGACACGGTGCGCCGCGCTCTACCCCGACCTCGATGTCCTGGTCTTCGGCCACAGCCACATCCCCTGGGACAGCGAGGCACCCGGCGGGCTGCGCCTGCTGAACCCCGGCTCACCAACGGACCGCAGACGGCAGCCGTACCGCACCTACATGACGTGTGAGGTGGCGGACGGGGTCCTCGGCGAGGTCGTTCTGCACCGCCTGCCGACGCGCTGATCGGCCTTGTGCCGCAACCGCCCTCCGGGCAGTGGCGGAAGCCCTGCGCGGCCCCTCCGGCCCGGCGGCTGTCCGCACCGGTCCGTGCCGGTCGCAGGCCGGTTGGGGATGTCTGATCCTCACGCCGCCGTCCGCCCGCCGGTGGCTGTCCGAGGACGCCGAGGGTGAGGCTCCGGGCACCCTGTCCGCCGGCAGTAGCCGGGCCCTGCGCCGCGCACGGTGCGACGTCACCCGCGACGACATGGCGCCGCCTCAGTCACACAGGGCTGCCGTCTGCGCCTTCATCAGCCCCTTGCTTCGCGGGACGGGCGGCTCACCCTTCAGGTCCGCGGCGAGGTCGTAGACGTTGACGGCAAGGACCAGCTGTCGCCCACCGTCGGCGGTGGTGAGGGACACGCTGGTGAAGCCGGGTCCGCCGCCGTCGGTCTCCCAGACACTGATCGGCTTGTCGTCCGGCTTCGATCCGCATGGCACGTCCATGCGTTGCACGCCGAGTCCGTACGCCGGCGCGTCGGGGAACCGCACCGTGGTCAGGAGTTCGCGTTGCTGGGCGGGGCGCAGCAGCTTGCCGGTGAACAGGGCCCGGTGGAAACGGGCCAGGTCGTCGACCGTGGAGATCATGGCGCCGGCGGTCCAGTCGTACGACGGGCTGAACCGGGTCACATCGCGTCCCGTGAGGTCGTAGCCGTGCAGATGAGGGCCGTGAATGGCCGGGTCGGTCAGCGGGAAGGACGTGTCCTTCAGGCCGAGCGGGGCGAGAATCCGCCGATGGATCTCGGAGGGCGCGCTGTGCCGTGTGACGGCCTCGATCACCAGGCCGGCGAGCAGGTAGTTGGTGTTGGAGTACGACCAGCCGCCGCCGGGCGCAAACAGCGGCTTGTGCCGGACGGCGCGGGCGATCACCTCCCGAGGGGTGTAAACGTGGTCCCACTCGTGGCGCTCCAGGTAGGGGACGAAGAACTCCGGCTCGGTGGTGGGGTCGTAGATGCCCGAGGTGTGGTTGAGCAGTTGACGGATGGTGATGGCCCTGCCGGCGTTGCCGTTTCCCCGGACCACGCCGGGCAGCCATTTCTCCACGCTGTCGTCGAGCGAGAGCCGTCCTTCGCCCTCCAGCTGCAACAGCACCGTCGACACGAATGACTTGGTGTTACTGGCGATCCGGAACCGCTGGTGCGGCCGGGCCCGCTCGCCGCTCGCCGTGTCCGCGAGTCCGGCCGCCACCCGCGACTCCCGCTCTCCGCGCCTGACATACGCCATGGCCCCCGGGAACCCGTCCGCGACCGCCTGCTCGATGGCCTCCTTGAGGCCGACGGGCGCCGGGGCCGACGCCCGCTCCGCCGCGGCCGCCGGGAAGATCCCTGATACCGCCACCGCGCACATCCCCGCCAACAGCGCTGCCGCCCCCGCACGTGCCTGCACCGATTGCTCCTGTTTCTGTTCCCTGTGCCGTTGCTGCCCCAGCGTGCCGGGCGGCCGCACCGGTCGCCCATCCTGCTGACTCCCGGGTTGGTACGGGGGCTGTCCCCACCCCACACCGTCCTGCCCTCCGCCAAGTCTGTGCATGGCGAGGCTCTTACCAACGTTGCCGAGATCCGGGCGGGGCCGACCAGACCCGACGGGCCCAACCGTCGGGCATCAGTCCTCCGCTGCGCCCCAGGCTTTGTCGGCGCCGGACAGCGCTTCGGCGACCATACGGGTGGCGAAGTCGGGGTCGTCGGTGAGTCGATTGATGTGCTCCGCGAGGAGAAAGGTGGTGGCCTCCAGAGGAGTCATCTCTTCCTTGGTCCAGTCTCCGTACTGTTCACGCCACAGATTGGGGCTCAGGCCGGTGCCCGCGGCCACGACGAGGCCGACCATGGTGGGGATGACTTCTGGAGGGATGCTCCTGGGCATGATGCGCATCGTGGCCACAAGGCTGGGCACCACGTACTCGATGACGTCCTTGCCGTGGTCCTCGTAGGCCGCCCTCAGCCATTTCATGAACAGGTAGATGAGTGTGCACGCGCCCTGCAACATGTCCTCGACGCCTCGGGGGCCCAGGGACGCGACGTACTGCTCGATCATCTCCTGCTGGTCGGGATCGGTCTCGGTCCTGCCGCCGTGAATCTGTTTCAGCCGAGAGTCGATCAGCATGAGCGCTGCGCCCACGTCGCCGACGGGAGCATGGCGGGGGTCACAGGATGCTGACACAGGACTCCTCCTGGATCGTGGCGGCGCACGGTGTCTCTGCACCGTAGACCGCCGAGGAGACGGCCGTCCGGCGAATGCCGCCGGTCCAGGGTGAATCGGAGGCGGGGCTCTTTGAGGCTGCCCGCGGCAGAGCACGCGCTCGATGTGCTGCTTGCCTGATCAGGACTGGTTCCGGGGTGGATTGCACTGATCCGCAAGGAGGGGGTGATGTGGTTTGCCCTCCCGGGGCCGTGGTGACAAACACCCATCCTTTTGTGTATACGGGTTTGGGGCCCGCTTCCCTCTCTGCGGTGAAGCCGAGCCCTGGGCGTTGTCCGAGCGCCGGCTTCTCCCGTATATGAGGAGGGGCCCGGGCCCAGAGCCGTTGTCACGGGCGCGATGGTGCCCGACGTGACGCGGCGCATCGCGGAGGCGGCGCCGGTTCTGGAGGCGCTGACGCGGGGCCGCCGGGCGGGACCGGAGTCCCTGCGTAAGGTGGCGGACGCACCGCAGAACAGGAGCGTGACATGACCGCCGCCGAACGGACTCCGACCGCCCTGCTGGGCCTCGACGCCATCAAGGGCGACCTCGCCGACCTCTACCGTGACCTGCACGCCCACCCCGAGTTGTCCTTCGAGGAGCACCGCACCGCCGCCGAGATCGCCCGCCGTGTGACCTCGTACGGATACGACGTGACCACCGGCGTGGGCCGAACGGGTGTGGTCGCCGTCCTGGAGAACGGGGAGGGCCCCACCGTCCTCCTGCGCGCCGACATGGACGCCCTCCCGGTGCGGGAGGGCACCGGTCTGCCCTACGCGTCCCGCACCGACGGAGTGATGCACGCCTGCGGCCACGACATGCACGTGACCTGCCTGGTCGGCGCGCTGAAGCTGCTCGTCGACGCGCGCGCCGACTGGTCCGGCCGGCTCGTCGCGGCGTTCCAGCCGGCCGAGGAGGTCGGGCGAGGGGCGGAGGAGATGATCCAGGACCGCTTCTACGAACGGTTCGGCACGCCCGACGTCGTGCTCGGCCAGCATGTCGCGCCGCTGCCCGCCGGCCTGGTCGGCGCCCACGCGGGGCCCGCCTTCGCGGCGGCCGACGCCCTGCGGGTGCGGATGTTCGGCAAGGGCGGGCACGGCTCGCGTCCGGAGACCACCGTCGACCCCGTCGTCATGGCCGCGTCCACCGTGATGCGGCTCCAGACGGTGGTGTCCCGGGAAATCGCGGGCGGGGAGACCGCCGTGGTCACGGTCGGTTCGCTGCGGGCGGGCACCAAGCACAACATCATTCCCGATGAGGCCGAGCTCCAGCTCAACATCCGCACCTATACGCCCGAGGTCCGCGCCAGGGTCCTCGTGGCCGTCGAGCGGATCATCAAGGGGGAGGCGGTCACGGCCGGGGCGGTGCGGGAGCCGGAGATCACCGGCATCGACACGTTCCCCGTCGTGACGAACGACGCCGACGCCCTCGCCAGGACGACGGCGGCGATCGGCGCCGCCATCGGTGACGAACGGATCGTGGACCCCGGCCAGGTGACCGGCAGCGAGGACGTCGGCGTCTTCGCGTCCTCGGCCGGCCGGGAAGTCCCGCTCTGCTACTGGCTGTTCGGCGGCGCCGACCCCGATGAGGTGGTCGCGGCCCAGCGAGCGGGCACCTTCGAGCGGGACATCCCCTCGAACCACTCGCCGTTCTTCGCGCCACTGGTCGAGCCGACCCTCACCACCGGCGTCACCGCTCTGACGGCGGCCGCGCTGGCCTGGCTCGGCGGAACGGGGCGCGAGGGATAGACCCGGGCCCGAACTCCACGTCTCCCGCATACGTCCCATGGTGCGTGTGCGTCGCGTGATCGTCACCCCTGGGGGATGACCTCGTGGCCCACACGGTTAGGGTGTGGCGCCGCACTCGGCGGATCACTCCCCTGAAGAGATGGGACTGGGACTCATGCACGCGGATCACGAGAGGCTGGTCGTCGCGGCGCAGCGCGGTGACGAGCGGGCACGCGAGGAACTCGTCTCCGCATATCTGCCGTTGCTGTACAACATCGTCGGACGGGCGCTGAGCGGCCATGCCGACGTGGACGACGTGGTCCAGGAGACGCTGCTGCGCGCGGTACGCGACCTGCCCGCCCTGCGGGCCCCGGAGAGCTTCCGTTCGTGGCTGGTGTCGATCACGCTCCGGCAGGTCAATACGTACTGGCAGCGGCAGCGCACACTCGCCGACCGGACCACGCTCCTCGACGAGGCGCTCCCCGTGCCGGATGCCGCCACCCCCCTGGAGGACTCGACGATCCTGCGGCTGCGCATGTCGGAGGAGCGCGCGCAGGCGGTCGAAGCCGGCCGTTGGCTCGACCCGGAACACCGGGTGCTCCTTTCGCTGTGGTGGCAGGAGTGCGCCGGGCTGCTCAGCCGCCAGGACATCGCCGACGCCACAGGCCTCGGCGTCTCCCACACAGGGGTTCGCCTTCAGCGCATGCGCGAACAGCTGGAAGTGAGCCGGACGATCGTCGCCGCGCTGGCGGCCGACCCGCGCTGTCCGGGCCTGAGCGCGACGCTCTCCGGCTGGGACGGCGCGCGAACGTCCGTCTGGCGCAAGCGGATCGCTCGGCACACACGTGACTGCGCGACGTGTACGGCGACGGCGGCCGACCGGGTACCGGCCGAGCTGCTCTTGTCCGGCCTCACTCCGCTGGCCGTTCCGGCGGCGCTCCTCGGGGCGCTGGTCGCGAAGGGATTGTTGTCGAGTACGACGCTGGCGACGCTGGCGACGGCGGCAACCGCGAGCGCCACGGGCACGACGGCAGGCGGCGGCGCTCTGCTCGGCAAGCTCCACGCGGTGACCGCCCATCCGATCGCGTCCCTCGCCACCGGCGCGGTGCTCGTCACCGGGGCCGCCACGTACGTCGCCTGGCCCGAACCGGAGCACCGGGCGCCCGGTGTCGCCGCCGCCCCGACGGCCGGAGCGGCCACTCCGGCTTCCTCGGCCACCCCGGCTCCCTCGGCCACCCTGCCTCCCTCGGCCATCCCGTCCCCGTCGGCCACCCCGGATCCGTCGGGCACGCCGTCGCCGTCGGGCCCGGCCGTGGTTCCGCTGGGCGTGCGGTCCCTCGAATCCGTGGACCGCCCCGGCCAATTCCTCACGCACGAAGGAGACTTCGCGGCACTCAGCAGCGGTGCGGCCACCTTCACCGTCAGCAAGGGGCTCGCGGACAGTCGGTGTGTCACGTTCCGGACGGCCGACGGCCGGTATCTGCGCCACCACTATCTGCGGCTGCGTCTGAGCGCCGACGACGGCAGCCAGTTGTTCCGGGAGGACGCCACCTTCTGCCCGCGCCCCGGAACGGTCGACGGATCGGTGACGCTGTACGCGCACAACTACCCGGGCTCCGCCCTGCGCCCCCGCGACGGATCGATCCGCCTCGACGGCTTCAACGGCACACGTACCTTCACCGGCCAGGCCTCTTTCCTCGTCCGCGCGCCGCAGAGGTGAGCGCAAGAACCCGCTGACTTCACAACCGCGCCCCGCATTACGTTTTTCCGCTGCGAGATCCCTCACTGCGCCGGCGCGCACACTTTTCGTTACGCCGCCCCGCCGCCACCAGCCTCCTCTTCAGGGGTGCCCCTTCACAGGCGTCCCCCACTGACCTGTCCCCTGAAGAAGGCAACTCCCCATGACCAGACACACCGACGAACCCCGCAAAGGCCTGCACCGCCTCCGCCGGCCCCGCCGGACCCTGGCGATCGGCCTGACAGCTTCGGCGCTGGTGGCCGGTGCCGTGACGTTGCTCCCCAACTCCGCGGGGGCCGCGGGCCTGGAGGCCGAGGCATCCTCGTCGGGCCGGTACTTCGGCACCGCCATGGCCGCAGGCCGGCTCGGCGACGCGACGTACACCACGATCGCGGACCGGGAGTTCAACATGATCACCCCGGAGAACGAGATGAAGTGGGACGCGACCGAGCCGTCCCGCGGCGACTTCCGGTTCGCGGCCGCCGACAA
This sequence comes from Streptomyces sp. G44, assembly GCF_016905445.1. Taxonomy (GTDB): domain Bacteria; phylum Actinomycetota; class Actinomycetes; order Streptomycetales; family Streptomycetaceae; genus Streptomyces. The sequence continues at coordinate 35,302 of NZ_JAFEXF010000023.1, read as the reverse complement.
GATCGTCAACCGGTCCCTGGAGCGCGGCCAGCGGCTGCGCGGCCACACCACGGTCTGGCACTCGCAGTTGCCGGACTGGGTGAAGGCGATCAACGACCCGAGCACACTGCGCGGCGTCACGAACAACCACATCAAGACCACGATGGGCCGCTACAAGGGCAAGGTCTACGCCTGGGACGTCGTCAACGAGGCGTTCCAGGACGGCCCCAGCGGTGCGCTGCGCGAGTCGGTGTTCAAGAAGGTGCTCGGCAGCGGCTTCATCGAGGAGGCGTTCCGCACCGCCCGCGCGGCCGACCCGGCCGCGAAGCTCTGCTACAACGACTACGGCATCGAGGACTGGTCGGCCCCCAAGACCCAGGGCGTGTACCGCCTGGTCAAGGACTTCAAGGCGCGCGGTGTCCCCATCGACTGCGTCGGCTTCCAGAGCCACTTCGGGGCGGGCGGCCCGCCGGCCAGTTTCCAGAAGACTCTCGACAGCTTCGCCGCTCTCGGCGTCGACGTGCAGATCACCGAACTGGACATCGCCCAGGCGTCCCCCAGGCACTACGCGAGTGCGGTCAACGCCTGCCTCGGCGTGCGGCGTTGCACCGGCATCACGGTGTGGGGGGTCCGCGACAGCGACTCGTGGCGCGCGGACGAGAAGCCGCTGCTCTTCGACGCCGCCGGCAAGCCGAAGCCCGCGTACCACGCCGTCAAGGAAGCGTTCGGCGCAGGGTCGGGTACGACCCCGGCCGACGCGGGCGACGGCACCGGCGAGATCAAGGGCGTACCCTCCGGCCGCTGCATCGACGTCCCCGACTCCTCGACCGCCAACGGCACCCAAGTACAGCTGAGGGACTGCGACGGGCAGTCGAACCAGAGGTGGACGCGCACCGCCGCCAAGCAGCTGAAGGTGTTCGGCGACAAGTGCCTGGACGCGAAGGCGAAGGGCACGGCGAACGGCACCGAGGTGGTCATCTGGGACTGCAACGGCGGCACGAACCAGCAGTGGAACGTCAACACCAACGGTTCGATCTCCGGTGTCCAGTCCGGCAAGTGCGTGGACGCGATCGGCGCGGACACGTCCAACGGCACCAAGATCCAGCTGTACACCTGCGCCGATGTCGGCAACCAGAAGTGGACCGCCCCCTCCGGCTCGGCCGGTGGCACGTGCGCGCTGCCGTCCACGTACAAGTGGAGCTCGACCGGCGCCCTCGCGCAGCCCGCGGGCGGCTGGGCATCGCTGAAGGACTTCACCCACGTCCCGTACAACGGCAAGCACCTCGTCTACGGGTCGATGTCGACGGGCACCTCCTACGGCTCGATGGCGTTCGCCCCGTTCGCCGACTGGTCCGGCATGGCGAACGCCAGACAGACGAAGATGAACCAGAACGCGGTCGCGCCCACCCTCTTCTACTTCGCGCCGAAGAAGATCTGGGTGCTGACCTACCAGTGGGGAGCCTCGCCCTTCAGCTACCGCACCTCCGCCGACCCGACCGACCCCAACGGCTGGTCCGCGCCGCAACCCCTGTTCACCGGCAGCCTGCCCGACTCCCGGACCGGTCCGATCGACCAGACGCTGATCGGCGACGACCAGAACATGTACCTCTTCTTCGCCGGTGACAACGGCAAGATCTACCGGGCGTCCATGCCGATCGGGAACTTCCCCGGCAACTTCGGCTCGTCGTACACGACGGTCATGAGCGACACGGTCAAGAACCTCTTCGAGGCACCGCAGGTCTACAAGGTCCAGGGCCAGAACCAGTACCTGATGATCGTCGAGGCGCGAGGCGCCAACGAGAAGCGCTACTTCCGCTCCTTCACGGCGACCAGTCTGAACGGTACGTGGACCCCGCAGGCCGCCACCGAGTCCAACCCCTTCGCGGGCAAGGCCAACAGCGGCGCTACCTGGACCGACGACATCAGCCACGGTGACCTGATCCGCTCCAACCCGGACCAGACCATGACCGTCGACCCGTGCAACCTCCAACTGCTCTACCAGGGCAAGGACCCGAAGTCGGACGCCCCCTACGACGCGCTGCCGTACCGGCCGGGTGTGCTGACCCTGCGGCGCTGAGCCGTTCCACAGTTCCACAGACAGTCATTCGCAAGGAGCACGCCTTCCCCATGAACATCCCTCCCTCCACCCGCACGGGCTCCCGGCGGCGCGGTCTGCACCGTCGCCGCCGGGGCGCCGTCGCCCTGCTGCTCGCGGTGCCCGCCGCTGCCGTGCCGTACCTGCTGCTCACGCAGGACGACTCCCAGGCCGCGAAGGCCCGGACGTCCGCGGCAGCACCGTACGTGTGGAAGAACGCGCAGGTCGTCGGCGGCGGTTACGTCTCCGGCCTCGTCTTCAACCAGCGTGAGCAGGGTCTGCTGTACGCCCGCACCGACATGGGCGGCGCGTACCGCTGGAACGCCCGCGCCAAGAAGTGGACCCCGCTGACCGACTGGCTCGGCGAGAAGGACTGGAACCTGCTCGGCATCGACTCCCTCGCCACCGACCCCGTCGACCCCGACAGGCTCTACCTCGGCGCGGGCACCTACACCAACGACTGGGCGGGCAACGGCGCGATCCTCCGCTCCACCGACCGCGGCCGCACCTTCCGGCGCGCCGAGCTGCCGTTCAAGCTCGGCGGCAACGAGGACGGCCGCGGCGCCGGCGAACGCCTCGTCGTCGACCCGTCGGACCACTCGCACCTGCTCCTCGGCTCCCGAAAGAACGGCCTGTGGCGGTCCACCGACTACGGCACGACCTGGCGTCAGGTCGAATCCTTCCCGGTCAAGGACGGGGCGGGCAGTGGTGCCGGCATCTCGTTCGTGACCTACGGGCCGAAGGGCAGCGACACCGTGTACGTCGGCGTCGCGGACAAGTCCACGTCCCTTTACCGGTCGACCGACGGCGGTGCCACGTGGCAGGCGGTCGCCGGTCAGCCGACCGGCCAGCTGCCGCAGCACGGTGTCGTCACGGGCGACGGCACGCTGTATGTGACGTACACCGATAACCTCGGGCCCAACGGCGTCACCGGCGGCTCGGTGCGGAAGTACACGCCGAGCGGCGGGGGCTGGAAGGACATATCCCCCTCGCAGGGCTCGTACGGCTTCTCGGGGCTCGCGGTCGACCCGCGCAAGCCGTCCACGGCGATGGTCACGACGCTGGGCCGCTGGTACCCCGAGGACGAGATCTACCGCACCACGGACGGCGGTGCGACCTGGAAGGCCCTCTCCGGCAAGTCCGTGCGGGACGCCTCCGGCGCGCCGTACGTCGGCACCCACACCGGTCACTGGATGACGGCCCTCGCGATCGACCCGTTCGACTCCGGGCACGTGCTGTACGGCACCGGCAACGGGATCTGGCGGAGCGAGGACGCCGACGCCGGAACGAGCCGCTGGACCGTGGGGGCCAGGGGACTCGAGGAGACGGCGATCCTCGACGCCATCGCCCCGCCCGGCGGCGCGACCGTTGTGACCGCCATGGGCGACCAGGGCGGATTCCGCCACACCGACCTGACGCGAGTGCCGTCCGGGCGGATGAAGGACCCGCTGATGAGCAACAGCACCGACATCGACTACGCCGCGTCGAAGCCGTCGGTGATGGCGCGGGTCGGTACGGGCGGCAAGCAGGACGGCGCGTACTCCACCGACGGCGGCGTCACCTGGCGGGGCTTCGCCGCCGAACCGGTGGCCGGCGCCCACAGCGGCCGTATCGCCCTCGCGGCGGACGGCTCCACGCTGGTGTGGACCCAGTCCGGGCAGTCCCCGTACCGCTCGACGGACAGGGGAGCGACCTGGTCGAAGGTGCGGGGGCTCGGCACGGGGGCAGAGGTCGTCGCCGACCGCTCCTCCGTCCGCACCTTCTACTCCCTGACCGGCGGCACCCTCTACGCCAGCACCGACGGCGGCGCGACCTTCACCGCCCGCGCGACCGGCCTGCCCGCCGACGGCCACCTCAAGGCCCTCCCGGGCCGGGCCGGCGACCTGTGGATAGCGGGCGGCGGCAAGGGCCTGTTCCACTCCACGGACGGTGGCGGCACGTTCACCCGGCTCGCCTCGGTGACATCCGCCTCGGCGGTCGGCTTCGGCAAGGCCGCGCCGCGTGCCTCGTACCAGACGCTGTACCTGATCGGCACGGTCAAGGACGCCACCGGCGTCTTCCGCTCCACCGACAAGGGCGCCACCTGGACCCGCGTCAACGACAAGGCCCACCAGTGGGGCGCCATCGGCAGCCAGGGCGTCGTCACCGGCGACCCCGACACCTACGGCCGCGTCTACATCGGCACCAACGGCCGCGGCCTCCAGTACGGCGACCCGTCCTGATCCCCGAGCATCACCCGTGACAGCGGGCCGCCCTCCTGGCCGAGGCGACATCACGGCCGGGAGGGCGGCCCGCGGCGTGCCGCCGACAGGGCGGGCACCGCGGGGCCGGAACACGACGACGGCTCCGGTAGGGGTGCCACCGGCCGAACGAGGGACGGGACCCCGATGATCGCCTGCGGTCGGGTGTCGGCGTGATCTCAGGGGTTAGACGTATGACAGTCGTACGAAAGTTGGAATGCCGATGAGAAGCCCCCTTCACCAGGACCTGGTCACCCGCGAGCACGGACCTGCCCGGTCGCGGCAGGGCCTGCGGTTGCCCGCGGGTGAGCGTCACGAGAGCCTGCTGAGCACAGACCGGTGACCATTGCCGATGGGGTGTTCGCGTGGCTGGGAGCGGGGGCGTTGATCGCGGCGGTGCTGCCCCGCGTGGTGGCGGGGCGGCCCGTGTCGTTGCCGGTGGTGTTCCTGGTGAGCGGCATCGTCGTGTACGCGCTGCCACTGCCGTTGCCGGCGGTCGACCCGGTGGAGCACCGGCTCGTGACGGAACACGTCACCGAGGTCTGCGTCATCATCGCCCTGATGGGTGCCGGGCTGGCGCTCAACCGGCCGGTGGGCCGGCGCCTGTGGGCCTCGACCTGGCGTCTGCTGGGCATCACGATGCTGCTGACCGTCGTGGCGACCGCTGTGCTGGCGTGGTGGCTGCTGGACTGGCCACCGGCCGCCGCGTTGCTGCTCGCGGCGGTCCTCGCGCCGACGGATCCCGTGCTCGCCTCGGAGGTGCGCGTGGGGGAGCCCACCGAGGACGAACACGACGAGGACGAGGTGCGGTTCGCCCTCACCAGCGAAGCAGGCCTCAACGATGGTCTGGCCTTCCCTGTCACGTACGCGGCGATCGCGCTGGCCGCCGCCGCGGGCAGCGGCTGGTCCGCGGAGTGGATCGGCGCATGGGCGGCAAAGGATGTCGCGTTCAAGTGCGTGGTCGGCGTCTTGAGCGGCCTGCTCATCGGCAAGCTGCTGGGCTGGCTGTTCTTCCGGACCCGCTCCTCGGTGCTGCGGCTGGCCGAGTACCGGGAAGGGTTCGTCGCGCTGGGCGCCACCTTCCTCGCGTACGGGGTGTCCGAACTCGCCGGAGGCTACGGCTTCCTCGCCGTGTTCACCACCGCCTGCTCGGTCAGGGCGGCCGAGCGTGCCAACGGCTTCCACAACGTGCTGCACGACTTCGTGGAACAGGTCGAGCGGCTGCTGACCGCGGTGCTGCTCTTCCTGCTGGGCGCGTTCGTCGCGCTGGGCGGCCTGGCACCGCTGACCTGGCGGGGCGCCGCGACGGGTCTCCTGCTTCTGCTGGTGATCCGGCCGCTGGCCGGGTGGGCCGGGCTGCTGGGAGGCCGCTTGGGGGGCTGGGAGCGCTGGGTCGTGGCGGGCTACGGGATCCGCGGCATCGGCTCGCTGTACTACCTCGCCTACGCGCTGGGGCAGCAGGACTTCCTGGTCCCGGAGCGGGAGCTGTGGGCGGTGGTGACGTTCACGGTGCTGGTCTCGGTCGTGCTGCACGGTGTCACGGCCGGGCCGGTGGTGACTCGCCTGGACCGGCGGCGGACCCCACAGCCCCCGCAACCGGGGGAGAAGCGGAAGGAAGAGACAGCACGAGCCGAGGGAGTCCCGCGTACACCGTAGGCCTGGGTGCGACGGCTGAGCCACGCACATGTGAACCGCGACCGCCGACGGCTCTCCGGTTCGCTGCCTGCTGCACACCTGGCCACCCATCGGACTCGGGGGCAGCGATGAGCCCGGACGCTTCCCGGTGCCGCGTCAGGCAACGTGCGGCGGAGTCAGCCGAAATCCAGCACCTCATCGTTGGCGTGCGTGCCGAACTCTGCGACGCGCACTTCCGCGATCTGCTCGTACCGGCTGATCCGGTCGGTCCATTCCGCGTCGACACCGAACGCCGCCTGCGCGAAGCCGACCCGGCCGATGGCCTCGGCCAGGCCCGGATCACCGGGAGCCAGCAGCCGCACCGGCGCGTCGAGCGCCACGGTGTGCGGCGGCACGAAGTACTCGTCCGGCACAACAGCGCGCGCATGGACGAGCGCGCCGACAGCGACGACCGAGCCGGCCCCCAACCGTGCGCATTGCAGAACCGTCGCCCCGCTCGCCACATAGACGCACCTGCCGACCTCGCAGCCCAGCAGCGTGGCGTGCGGCCCGTCGAAGACGTGGTCCCCGACGAGCACCGGCTGGTCGCCGGCGACCGCGGACCCGCGCAGCACCGCGTTCTCGCAGATCACCGCCGCCTCCCCGACCTCGATCCGAGCCCCCTCGGCATCGAGCACCGCACCGAACATCACCCGCGCTCTCGGCCCCACGCGAACGTCCCCCACCAGAGTGGCCGTCGGGGCGACATAGGCGGTGGGATGGACCTGCGGTTCGTGCCCGCGATGCTGGATGCGGAGGCCCTGCGTTTCAGCGCTCATGAGTGGATCCTCGCCTGTCTGACCACGACCAGGCTGGCGGTTTTCAGACATCGGGTTCGTCGAGGTCTGGGCCATCCGCGATCTGAAGCACTCCATTCGCCGGTTCGTCCGGTGCCGTGACGACTCCTGAGGGCCGGCTCATGATCCGGGTCACCACCGTGCTCGCAGCACGCCGTCGCTGTCGGGTGGAACGGCCTGGAACAGCGGAGTGCGTTCGTCGGTGGAGAGGGGCAGGGCGCGGGCCGCTCGCGCGTCGGCCATCAGGGCAGCGAGCTCCTGGTGCTGAATCTCATCGACGGTCACGTCTTGGATCGTTCCATCCTTAGCCTCCCGGACGAACTCGATGTGCCATTCCGACGGCAGTGCGGTCAGGACCGCGCCGACATAAGGTTGCAGATCGGGCCAGACGGTCACCAGGGCGCGCGGGCCGAGACCGGCGCGCACGGCGTTGAGGTTTTCCGTCGTGAGACGGTGCCGGCGTGTGGCGTTGACGATGTAAGTCTCCTCCAGGAGCAGGCCTTGTCGCGCCACCAGCTCGGTGCGCACCGACGCCCAGAACCCTTCGTCGGCGGGTTCTGTCACCTCTGGGTCCGCGCCGTAAGGGGAGGCCGACAGCCGTTCCGCGAAAAGGCCGAGGTCCCGCGTACGGGCAACGGCGTCTGTACAGGGCTGGACGCTGCCCATGTGCACGTACCGGTCCCATCCGACGTAGTACGAAGAAGACGTCTTCTGCCTCCAGCCGGCATCAGGCGCCCTGCTCACGGAGCATGACGCGGATCAGCTCCAGGGCCTTCGCCAGGGAGACCTCGGCCCCGTCGTGGCAACGGCGAGGTCAGCCGCGGAAGAGCCCACTGAGACCGTGCCCCGCGACCACCGGCCGGGCACCGAGGCGGACGTGCCCGGCGACGGAAGCCCCCTGGCAGGTGCCGTGTTCAGCACGGGCCCGGGCCACACCCATCATGGTTTCAGTGCCGCTGCCCAGCCCGCCAGACGCCGAAGACCACCACGCCCTGGCCGCCCGGCGCACCCTCGGCCGGTCCGCTCGCCCCGCGCGTCGCCGTGCCCCGAGAGCCGGTCGACTCCGCCCGCATCGGATGGCGTGTCATGCGGCGCTGGCCGCAGGGAACGTGGCGCAGACGGTGCGCAGCTCCGCGGGGCCGCGGCTGGCGCATGGGGAAGCCATGAGCAGCCGGTGGGGGAGCGTACGCCGTACCGTGCGGCTTCGCCTCAGTGCGCCCCGTGCCGCTGCCCGCCGGTGAGCGCCGCTCCTCCGGCAAGCGGTCGGCCCATGACACCTTCGTAGCGACATCGTCAGCCCCGTGCCAGGCCGGCACCGGCTGCAAGTAAAGGTGGCGAAAGGACCACGGACGTGGAACGGCACGAGCCAGTGGAAGCGAGAACACTGCGCACGCAGGAGGACGCCTACCGACAGGCCTTCGCACGCTTCCTCGCCGGGACGGACGAGAAGGCCAACAACCACGCCTACCTGCGGGACACGGTGAGCCGGCTGCACGCCCGGCGGGTACTGCTGGACGTGGGGCCCGCCGACGGCACGACGACGCGCTACCTCGCCCCGTACTTCGAACGGATCGTCTGTATCGAGCCCAGCGAGCCGATGCGGCGTGCCCTGCAACGGACGTGCCCGCAGGCGGAGGTGGTGGGCGAACCCGTCATGGAGGCCACGATCGAGGCGCGGGCCGACCTGGCCTTGCTCTCCCACGTGCTGTACTACGTTCCGCGCACCCAATGGGTGGCGACGGTGTCCCGCATCATGCGGTGGCTGGCACCCGGCGGCCTCCTGCTCGTACTGTTGCAGAACCCCGACGAGGCCTGCATGCGCATGGTGCGGCACTTCACCGGAGCCCGGTTCGATCTGAGAGAACTGGCGGATGAGCTGGCCGCGCTGCCACCCGGGCTGATCAGCGGCATCGAGCTGGACACCGTGCCCGCCCGCTACCACAGCAGCGACTTGGACGAGACCGTCGACACCGCCGCCTTCCATCTCAGCATCCCCGATACGCCTGCCCCCAAGCGGGAGGCCGTCGAGGCGTACGTCCGACAGCACCTGCGCAACGGCGAGGGCGAGTACGTCCTCCATCACGGCCAGCACGCGCTGCGCCTCCAACGCCCGGCCCTCTAGAGGCAACCGCCGGTCCGGGCAGGGCGGCTGTACCGGGGGAGTGGGGTGGCAGGACGCGTTCTTCCTCGGCAACGTGCGTGTCGCAGCGGTCGTGTTCGGCCATGCCTTCGACGGCGCTGGCGGTGCCCAGCGCCGCCCGCACTTCTCGGCGGCGGTGGGAAGGACGGACGGCCCCGCCACCGGGGGATGGTGGCGGGGCCGTCGTGCTCGGAAGGGGGGAGCCGAGCTGTCTGATGTGCTGGTGCCCTGGATCCGGGGCGGTATACCTGATGCGGCGTCTTCGGCTGCCGGCAGGTGCTCGGCCTGGGCGGCGCCGTGGATGCCGTACCCGCCCTGGCGATGCGACCGTGGGGGCGGACTCGCGGCCCTCGGCACCGGCGTATCGAGAAACGCGTACGTCACCGTAACCGTCCCCTGTTTCCATGGAGGCACGGACCACGGAGGGCCGTGCCGAGGGCGTGGTGCTCCGGCTTCGCTGGAGTTGTTGAGGTCGTGGGCGGGGCCTACGCCGACGGGAGGTCCCTCGGACTGGGCAGTGCCGGCCTGATCATCGAGAGGGTGACCCGCCACGACCTGGCCACCGAGCTGCGTACGCGCCTCTTCGAGTCCCTCGGGATGACCAGGAGCTACCTGATGGTCAAACCGCCGGACGGCGCCAAGGGGCCGCACGGCCACGGCTACTACCCCGACACCCAAGGCAGCCCGCGCGACGTGGACCGCTACAACGCCGGCCTCGCCGGGGCAGGGGCCGGCGGGGTGGTCTCCACCGCGCATGACGTGAGCGCCTTCAACCGGGCCTTCACTCAGGGCAAGCTGTTGCCGCCGGAACTCCAGCGCATCCTGACCGACCGGCCGACCGCCGCCCACCTCCAAGGCAACGGCAGTGGCACCCATACCAACAGCAACAGCAGCAACAGCAGTTGCAGCGATGACTTCTCCATCACGGGCGGATTGGCCCCGGCTCCGTGGCCATGACCTTCTACTCGGCGGACGGACGCCGCCAGCTCGCGTTGGACGGACGGGCTGGTGGCGGAGTACGCACCGCCCAACGATCGCCCCAGACCAGCAGCGCGCGCATCACCGGTGCGAGATCGCGGCGGCCTCGAACCGCCAGAAGGGCCGAGCGTGCGTTGTGTTTTCAAACCCACACGGCTAACCTCCAGCCCATGACAGTTGGAAAATCAAACCCACTCAGAGCTTCCCGCGCCGTGTTCGTGACCGTCGCGGCCGCGGTCTTCATGTCGAACCTTGACCTCTTCATCGTCAACGTGGCCCTCCCGGACATCGGCCGCTCGTTCGGAGGCAGCGGCCTCGGCTCCCTTTCCTGGGTCCTCAACGGCTACGCGGTCATCTTCGCGGCGCTCCTCGTGGTCGCCGGCCGTGTCGCCGACCGCTCCGGACACAAGGCCGTCTTCCTGACCGGACTGGCGGTGTTCACTCTCGCCTCGGTCGGCTGCGCCCTGGCGGACAGCGTCGGGACACTGGTGGCGGCACGGCTCGTACAAGCGGCCGGCGCCGCGCTGCTGATGCCGACGTCGCTCGCGCTGCTGCTCGCCACGACGGCGCCCGAGAAGCGCGCCGGGGCGGTGCGGGCCTGGGCGTCGATCGGCGGGATCGCCGCCGGGCTCGGGCCGGTGGCCGGCGGGCTGCTGGTCGAGGCCGGGTGGCGCTGGGTGTTCCTTGTCAACGTACCGGTGGGCATCGCGGCGTTCGCGGTCGGCGTCAAAGTGCTGCCGTCGCCCGAACGCGCCGAGGCGGAGAAGAGCCCGCTGCCCGACCTGTTCGGCGCCGCCCTTCTCACCGGAGCGATCGCCACGCTCGCGCTCGGCCTGGTCAAGGCTCCTGACTGGGGCTGGACGAACGCCCGTACCCTGGGCGGCCTGACTGCCGCGGTGCTGCTCGGCGCCTGGTTCTGCCTGCGCTCGGCCCGCCACCCCGTGCCGATCGTCGAGCTGCCGCTGCTCCGGGTCCCGGCGTTCGCGTCCGCGGCGGCCGCTCTGACGCTGTTCACCGCCGCGTTCTCCGGAATGCTGCTCGGGGTGGTGCTGTGGTGCCAGGACGTGTGGGGCTACTCGGCCCTGAGCACCGGCTTCGCCCTCGCGCCGGGCCCCCTGCTGGTGCCGCCGGTCGCGTTGCTGATCGGGCCCGCCGTCGCCAGGTTCGGCGCGGGACGCATCGCGCTGGCGGGATCCGTCCTGTTCGCGGTCGGCATCCTGTGGTGGGCCGTAGCGCTCGACACCGGTTCGGCCTACGCGACCTCGCTCCTGCCCGGCATGCTGCTGACCGGTCTCGGCGTCGGCATGACACTCCCGGTCCTGACCCAGGCGTCGGCGACCGCCCTGCCGCCGGCCCGTTTCGCCACCGGCTCCGCCATCACCTCGATGGGGCGTCAGATCGGCGCGGTGCTCGGCGTCGCGATCCTGGTCGGCGTTCTGGGCACCCCGACCGCCGAGGAGGCGGTCAATGCGTTCCGGCACGGCTGGTACGCGGTCGCCGTGGCGGCACTGCTGGCCGCGTACGCGACGGTCCCGCTCGTCCGCCGACCGCGACCGGCGGTCGCCGCGGAGCAGGTGACGGCCGGCACCGCCTGAGAAACGGCTACCGCCCGTCGATCCGGCCCTGAGGAGGCCACGCGCGCCCCGGGCCTGACGGTCCGGGGCGGAGGAGAAGCGCGGGAAGGCCGGCGCCTGCCTGGCCTGCTACGTCGCGGTCGTGCGCGTCTGCGGCAGTTGGTTTGCGCCGAACGATTCGTCCAACGAGAAAGATGACGGTGACCGGAGTCGAGGTGGGCGCACGGCACGCTGCGCAAAGTCGACTGCCGCAGCGTCACCGAGGACGCCCGCCTCCGTTTCCGCGTCGGGTACGGGACTCAGGAGGTCGAAGAGGCGCCGGCAGTTGGGGGAGGCGTGCGGTGAACGGCCCCGCCACCGGGGGATGGTGGCGGGGCCGTCGTGCTCGGAAGGGGGGAGCCGAGCTGTCTGATGCGCTGGTGCCCTGGATGGGAAGCGGTATGCCTGCGTGCGGAGGGCATCCGCTGTCTTGTTGGCTGCCTGTGTCGGGCGGCGCCGTCCTCTGGGCCTGCTGCCGGGTCCGGGCCGAGGTGCTCAGATGACCACCCGCGCCCGCTGCCCAGCAGGGGCTATGCCGAACTGGTCGACGGCCTCATGGACGGCCTGCTGCTGGACATCACCGGCTGGACGGCTGACAAGATCGAGAGCGGCGTTGCGCTGATGAGCGAGTTGGGACAGTTCGGCGCTGGCGGCCGGACTCTGTGCGACCCGCCTCCCGGCCGGCGCAGCCGCTGAGAGCAGTCAGGCGACACGCACTGTTCACAACAGCTTGCCACAGGACGTAGCGCAAACCTGGGAACAGCCCGCAACCTCTTCGACGCGGGCCTCGCCCAAAGTGTCGCCCGAGCAGTGCAGCGACCGGGCGGCCGAGACCTCTGAGCGCGCCATCGGCCAGCCTCGCCCAGGAAGGCCCCGCCCGCCATCACCGGTGTCCGCCGAATCGGCTCAGCTGGCGACGATGGCGCCAAGAAGCATCCCGCCGATCAGTCCGACGGCACCGACTATCAGGGCGATGGTGGAGAGCCGTTCGTGTCGAGCGAATTTGGCGACGAGGGCCAGGATCAGCCCGCCCAGTCCGAACACGATAGGCAGGAAGAGCAAGCCGATCGCGCCCATCACGATCGCGATGATGCTGAGAACGTTCTCGCTGGCCCCGCTCTTGGCCGGGACGTTGTGCTGCCCGACCGGCTGGTTGCCGTACTGCGTGGTCATCTCTCGCTCCTTCGGATCTCTGGCTCCGGGATCCGGCCTCAAGGCGGACCGGCCTCCTACCGCCCGAATGCCCCGAAATCCCGGACTCAGACCTCTAGTTGACTACGCCGCTCCCCGGCATCCCTTGGTATGTGCGGTCGTCGACGCCGTGTCATCGCGCCCGCGCCGCAGTCGTCAACGTGGAGCTGCCTGCCCTCGGGCACACCGGCGGGACGGGTTCCAGCGGGTCACGGTCATCGGCGGGCTGGTCATCGCCTCAACCTGCCGACCGCGCCGCCCAAGCCACCGACCGCCGCTCATTCTCCGGCACCGCCACCACTCAGGCCGAGGCTTTGCCCGCCGCGGCTGTCCTGGCGGCCATCGTGCGCGGGGCCATTGAGGCCCACCGTGAATCCCATATCCACCAGCGGGTGCTCGTAAGCGAAGCAGTGCAGCGGGAAGCGATCCACCACGACTGACCAACTCGACAACCGAGTTGTGGATGTCGCGTGCAAGGACCGCCCCCGTACAGGAGAATGCACCGACGAGCTCACTGGCCGGGACGGAGACTCCATGGGCGCACCGCCGAAGATGTCCGCACGAGCGGCCTTCGATCTGAATATGCAGGACGCCGAGATGCTGGTGGAGTTGGCCAAGTTGCTGAGCAACCAGCGGACCTACCGCATGCGGCGCGAGCTCCGCGAGCGCCTCGGCAGCGCACTGTCTTTCCCGCAGAAGCACTGGGACGGTCTGGAGTGCCTCGAAAATGAGCGGGTGTTCATCACCTTCAAGCCCGGACACGCTGAGTGGCGCGAGCGCCTTGAGGAGCCGAATCTCCGGCCGTTGCTACGGCAGTCCCTGGTCGCGGCATGTGCGGCCGTCGAGACCTTCTGTGCCGACCGCGTCATGGAGCTGTATCCGGCGGCGATAAAGCAGGATCCGCCTCCGAGTCGGCTGATGGAGCTGTCGCTCACGGTCGACGACTATCTGACGATCAAAAAGAAGTACACCAAGACCGGCTGGGGTCTTCGGCAGGTCGTCGAGCTCGAAGTACGACAGCGGGCGAGCCCGGCGCCGGCGCAGATCGGAACGCTCTTCTCGCTGGTGGGCAAGAGCAAGCTCTTCCCCGAGATCGACAAGGTCCGCAAAGTCGCCAAGGGCACCTCGACCGCAGAGATGGAACGGATCGTCGAGCGGCGCAACCTCATCGCCCACACCGGTGATCGAAGCGGCCGAGGGCGGGCTCCGATCGCCGTTGCCGAGGTCGAGGCCGACCTGGCCATCATCTCGGCGATCATCGGCGCCTTGGACCAACTGACCAAGGTCTGAGCCCGGTTGGCCGGGCTGGGTGCCGCTGATCCCGCTCCGGTCCTCGCGCGAGCCAAGCAGGGCAAACGAGCTGCATCAGCCTCGTGGTCCGCGAAACGGCCCGCCCAGCGCCAGCGCCCTTGACCACCAGGGAGTCCTGGGCCGCCGGGATATCCGAGCTTAGAAACACGCACTGACCAGGGCGGGCTACCTCAGCCGGGAACGTCGCGGGCGACGCACGCACTACACCTGTCGCCTCGACAACAGCCTCCGCCACCCAGCCGCCAGGACAACGTCCCCGTCCAGCACTGCTGGCCCTCTTCACCGCCATGACCAGTGGTGACTACCCACCGAAGGACGACGCCGAGAAGCACTGCTTACCCGAACCCAGGGATCTCAGGCAGCTTGATCTCGGGCAGCTTGATGTCCGGGATCTTGATCTCGGGGCCAGGGGGGAGAGGGCCGGTGGGAGCGGCTGCGGATGCAATAGGTGCTGCGGTGGCGTCGACTGCGTGGGCGGGGAGGGCGAGCGCGCTAACGCTGACGACTATGGCAGCTCCCGACAGGGCCGCGCTGAGACGGCGCATGACGGCTCCTTTCCTTGACGGAGGTCCCGGCGTGATCGCCGGGATGCTGCCATCCTCCGGACCGCGCAGGCGGGCCGCCCGCGCTGATGCGCCATACCGGTGACCTGTGGTGGTCTCGGACCTGCGAATAAGGGTTCAGAATCAGGCACTTACCGCCGGAATCCCACGGCGCCGAAGGTACGCGCGGCAGGGGCGGTTGCGGTAGTCCTTGTCGGCCGCGAGGCTGTCGGGCCTCGTGTACGGCGGGCCTGGGCCGATCTTCGGCACGACGTCGCCTCTACCACCTGGGGGCACCGAGGCCCAGGAGCAGCGCGGGTCTGTCATGCGACCGCCCGGAGGCACCTCAGTCGGCGGGTGGCCGCGCCGTCAGGTCCATCAGCTGGCCGACCACGGTGTGGACGCGGCGGTACGGCGGCGGCTGGGACGGGCGAGCAGACGCTGACGGCCGCGTCGACAACCCCGATGGCGGTTTCTCCTACCGCGTCCAGACCGCCCGCGCCGAAGCGCAGGACGATCTGCGCCGTACCGCTACAGCGGCATGGCGGCGTTGTCATGGCTGGGCGGGTGCCGCACGATGGGCCAGGACCACGACGGAATGCGCACCGGCGCACAGGCACAGGGCACAGGCACAGGCACTTCAGGGGGTGCGGCGCAGTGTCAGACGATGCTCAGCAGGATCATCCCGTCATGCATCCCGCGGTGCGCTACACGTATGGTCCGGCGGATCTGAGCGGCGCTCCGATTTTCGCCGGGGGGTTCCTGAACTTCGGGTACTGGCGCGCCATCGACTTGGGCCTGCCGCTCGGCGAGACGGAACGCATCCGCAGTCAGACAGATCTCTACCGCCATGTCCTGGACGCCACCGGCCTGCTGCGGGCAGCGCACGTGCTGGAAGTGGGCTGCGGTCTCGGCATGGGGTGCGAGGTGACTTTGCGGGAGTACGACCCTTCCACGATCACCGGCATGGACGTTCACCCCGACCAGTTGCGACGGGCGCGCAACGCCCATGCCGACCTGCTCCGGCAGGAACCGGCACGGCTGCGGTTCGTCCAGGGCGCCGCGGAGACCATGCCCGCCGCAGACGGCGAGTTCGACGCGGTCATCAGCGTGGAGGCCGCTCAGCACTTCCCGGATCTTGGCGCCTTCGCGGCAGAAGCAAGGAGGGTGCTGCGCCCCGGCGGCCGCGTGGCTGTCGCCAGCTTCTTCACCGTGGACAGCGCGCCCGGCAGGCCTGAGGAGCTCGCCGAGCTGCTGGAGACGTACGCCAGCGGCCTGGACATCGCACGACCGGTGCAAGCGTTCGCTGACGCATTCCGGGAGAGCGGGTTCACGAACGTACGCGTCGAGTCGCTCGGGCCGCACGTCTGGCAGGGCTGGGACCTCTGGCTCAGCCGGTCCTGGGCAGCGGGAACCTGGCCGCGAAACTTTCTGCACGCCTACGAGCAAGGCATCCTCGACTACTACCTCCTCACGGCAGACCGCCCTGGGACAAATCGCTGACGCGGCAACGGCCACTGCGACGCAAGAACGTCCAGAAGCCGTAGCAGGGGGCGCGGCCCGGGATACGACCTGGAATGTCTGCCGTGATGTGTCGGTGGATGGCTGGGTGGCAGTGACAAATGTGTCAGGTCGAAGGGTGTGTCGCCCAGGTACTCCCGCCGACGTCGTTGTACCGATTGGTGCGCCGGATTGGACAGGTGGGCTACCCCAAATTCGCGCAGTGTGACGTAGGTGAGGTGACCGTGGCCACGCGGTGCTCAAGCCGTAGGTTGCTCAATTCCGGAGAAGGCCCCTCAACCGTGGAGCCGCCGGCCCCGCAGTTCGCGAAAGGGAGAAAACGGCCATGTCTGACGGTGTCAAATGGATCGCCGATGCATGGAGCGCCAGGAGTCTGTACATTACCTGCGCCCGTGGCCTCAGTCCGCAGCAGTTGGTTCAACGCATGGCCGATCACAGGCCGGTAGAAATCCAACCGGCTGCCACCCTCCAGGAAGCAGCCGGCATGGTCGACTTGGTTCACGTCTACTGCGTGGGGCGCATCGGCCAAGCCGGGAACTGGTCGTTCATCGTGGAGAGCGGAGGCAGCGAAGGCTGGGCCCTGGACCCGGCCGTATCCCGTGGCGCCGAAGTACTGATCTTCGACCCGCGCCCGGACGACCCTCCCGCCTTCTTCAGCTACCACGCCAACGGCGAGGTGCAGCTGCATTTCGAGCTGGGCGCCGGCTACGAACCCGCCGGAACCCAGCCCGACCTGCTGCGCCGCCCTCTCGAAACGGCCGGCGGCATCCCGCCACAAGACTCTGTCGACGACATGCTGGGCGCGGACGAAGAGTTGTCGACGCGTGAACGGCAACGCCGGGCGCTGGCGGGCATCGGCGAGCACTTTGAGCTGTTCCTGCCGCGGGAGACCATCGAGAGCGGACATCTTCCTGTCGTGGTCACCCGAACCTCACCCCCCTCCTCCTGGTAGCAGAAGCACAAGGTGGAAGGTGAGTAGGGAAACGTCGCGTGCAGCGCCGGGGCCGGAGCCGGAGACGGTTCGGCCACCGGCGCCTCTTACGGAGCGGGTTTGCTTACACATCCACTGCTACACGGTGGTGAGGGTGTCCCAGCGGAGCCGCCGCGCCGAGCCGCACGCGGCCGCGCTCGACTGAACTCTCCAGTGAGGCCCGTAGGGCGAGTGCGTATCTCTGTTCCGTCTGGATACGTAGAGCCTGCCGGGGCAGTTCTCGTTCAGCTCGTCCGGCGGCCGGGAGTCAGCCGGTGTGGGCCCAGGACCACAACGCGACGCCGGTGGCAACTGGGCATGCCACAACACCGGCTAGGAACAGGCGAGTTGCCCATGACCGACGACGGATGCCGGGAGCGAAGACCAGGGCGGTCAGGGCCGTGGCAGCGCCGGCGACGATCGCCACGTACTGCGAGATCAGGGCACCGGCGCCCGTGCCCTCCACCGCACCCCAGAGTGCGGCGACCCCTACGAGCAGCGTGATCCAGCCCAGCGATGCCAGAGTGAGCGCCCA
This sequence comes from Streptomyces sp. G44, assembly GCF_016905445.1. Lineage (GTDB taxonomy): Bacteria > Actinomycetota > Actinomycetes > Streptomycetales > Streptomycetaceae > Streptomyces. The sequence goes on along the minus strand of NZ_JAFEXF010000023.1, from coordinate 17,716 downwards.
CAGCACACATGCCGCCACGACAAGGCCAGTGCGCCCGGAAGGGCCAGTCCGCCCGGAGCGGGGTGCGGGCTGAGCAGGGCCGTACAAACGCGCGTAGGTGCCGGGGTTCATCGTTGCTTCCTTCCGTAATCGGTATGCACGATCCTCGCTCGGTGTGCTCTGCCGGGGCATGGGCGCGAATACTCGTCTGCGCTGTGACTCGTACTCAGCCGGCGCAACCCGGTGCCCGGCAACGGGATCAGGTCCGGCACAGCCCTCACCATCGAAGGCCCGCTCGGCTCGGCCGCCTCGCCGCCTGGAACAGGGTCCCCGCCGAGGTGGAAGGACGAGAACCGCCGAGGCAGCCGAGTTGCGCCGTGCTATCGCCTGCCGGGTGCAGCTCCTCGTACCGGGCGCGGACCGCCTGTACATGGTCGTTGTGTTCGAGGCCAGAGACTCAAGGCTGTGCATGGGGCACACGCGGACTTCAGCGGGCATGACAAGGAGTTGCACGCCTGCGGTCAGAGGACCCGACCCGGGTGGTGGACGCGGACGACGCGGTGTTACCGGCGGCGCGGGACGCGTTCGCCGAGTTCCCTGGGCACCGCCCTCGTAGGGCGGCCCCGCGTGCGCGGGGACGGTCCGTACGCCCCACGGCCCGCACCACGGACGGAAGGAGTGGCAAGGGGAGTTCGCCTGCAAACTGTGTGGCTGAGGTATCAGCCGCCCAGACGCCGCGTCGACCCGTCGATCGCGGAGATGTCGGAGCGGCAGAAGCGGGCGATGCGGGTACCCGGGCGTTTCGCGAGCCGGAGGCGGCGGCTTACGCTTTGAAGCCGGGCACGGTCTGAATGTCGTTCCGGCGGGGCTTGCGTGGCAGGTGCCAGATGTCCTCATGGCGGGCGGCGCGTTCTTGCGGCCCAAGGCTTCGCCGCGAACTCCTATCTCTTAGGTGCCCCGCTGCGACCTCTCGGATTGCGCGGGCGCCCATTCAGCCGGACCGGTCTTCATGAGGTACCCACGGGTGCATACCGAGGCATGGCAGTCACCATAAGGAAGGTCGCTTCCGGACCCGGGACCGGTTCGCCGCTCTGGCCGCGGTCTGCGGGCAGAGAGTGCGCGCCTACTTGGCCCAGTGGCCACGGAGGAAGAGAACGAGCTGACGCTGAACAAGGCGACCCAGGTTTCGTGAGGTCACCGCGAAACCTGGTATCGCCGAAGCGTTTGATGCGAGATTTTCTAAGGTCAGTCCACCCGCCCGCCGGGCCAAGCTCGGGTGGGTGGCCCGACGTTGGGACTCCACACCGACATCCGCTGGCTCCTCGACCGGCAGGAGGAACTGCTCGGCAAAGACCTCGGGGTGCGCGATACTCGGTTCTGGTCGCCGCCGCCCGCCACAGAGTGAATACCCCGCAACTTGACGTAGGCGAACCGGACGCCTGCTGGCACGCCGCCGCGTCCCCATGGCAGCTGCCTCCCTCGCCGAGTGGCAGCGGGCCTGCGACGCAGACCGCTTCGATGAGTACGACAGCAGGTTCGGGATCACAGCCGAGCTGCCCGTTTCGGAATGGGAAGGCCACGAACCCGAACAACTCACCGCCCAGAAGTTCGAGGAAGTCTGGGCTTCTGCCCGTCGGCAGATCGCGTCCCGGCCAATCTGACCTCGGCGCCGCGGAGGCTTCTTGAGAACATCTCGACATGACGCCGACCCTTCCCCGCACTGTCCGAGCCGTCGACACCGCTCAGCTCCTGGACCTGGCCCAGGAGGCCGCCATGTACGGCTTCAGCCAGCGGCTCCCTGTCGACTGGCTCCGGGAGCACCTCGCCGCCGATACGACGCACTACCTGTTCCCGACGCTCGTGCAGCGGCTCACGCACCGGCCCGAGACACCGGTGCAGTGGAGGTGCCGGCAACTGCTGACCGTCAGCACCGGCGAACAGATCTGGGGCCTCCTCGACGTCCTTCCCGACACCTTCGACAAGATCCCGCAGACCTTGGACACGGCGTCCCAGAAGGACATCGTCAACCGCATCGAGCAAGCAGTGACGGTGCGGGAGTGGATGGAGCGGATGGCTGCCGATGCAGGTTCGTGACGCCCCGGGCAGTGGTGGGGCGGCTGGACAGCCTGAGGAAATGACACCGTACTGAGACAGCAGCTGACCGACACCTCGCGTGCGAGTGAGCGGGAACGTCCCAGGTCACAGCGTCGGCGTATGACGCCGAAGGCGAGAACCTCCAGCTGTGGTCGGCTGGCGCGGTCCTTCCTTGCGGCGTAATCCGTCGGCCGTGTGGGGCGGCTGACGGCGAACGTCGCAAGGGTGAGTGATGGCAGTCAGGCAGTCAGGCAGCCAGGCCGCCTCGCACCGGAGCGGCGCATCGGGAGGTCGCCCCGGTGAGGGCGGGGGCCAGAGAGGCGAGGAGCTGTGCAAAGGTGATCTTCCCGTCGGCGTACGCGAAGGTCATCGCGGCGGCGAGCGGCGAGGCCAGCTTGCACTGCGAGTACGAGGATGTCACCGGGTGCCCGAATTACCGGCGGCTCATCGCCGAGCAGGTCGGCACCCAGGTGCCGGAGTCGTGGCCTCGGCTCTCCAGCAGCCGACCGGGCTTGCGGCGAGACCGCCCCTCGCACTCCGCTCGCGGACGCTCGCTGTACCTAAACCGCCCACTGGGTGGCGACCAAGCGACCAAGCTCCGCTGGAGCCTGTCCGTGGACGTAGCTGAGCGGCAGGCGCTGAATGAACCGCCGTGCCGAGCACAGCGATCCTGCGTGGGTGGCTTTCTCCTGCCCGCGCGCGACAACGGGTTCTGGCTCACTTTCCGTGGATGGCTGACTAAGTGTGATGTCAGTGGTCTGTGGTGGGATGGCCGCACCCTGATGTCGTGACCTGCTGGGAGTCCGCCCGACATGCCCGTGTACTCGTCTCTGACCCACGCCTTGGCCGAGGCTTTGGTCGATGTCCTGTGGTTCGTTGAAAGCTGCGAGGACGAGCAGATGGATCCGGACGACGCGGTCAAGGTCCTGGAGGGCGTCGGCCACCTCGTCAGCAAGCTGTCGAAGGGGCAGCGGAGCGAGTTCCTCGATCTCCTGGCGGTGATGGCTCACGCCGAGTCCGACCCGGCGCGGCGCGAGTTCCTGGAAGGGTTCCCGAAAGGCTTCGGACTCCTTGATGACGCGGTCTGACCTGTGCTCATGAACACCTGTTCCGCGGCCGCGTAGGTTCGCCGTCCCCACGACGTGGCCGAGCAGAGGCACCTGTCGGACACCTCGCCACAGCGGCCGCCTGGATCTGCCGGTTGTCATCCCCATCGCCAACCCCTTCGCCAGCACAGCCCACCTCTTCTGCCTGCGGGAAAGTGTTCTGCGGGCGGGACGGGAGACGTGGTCAACGTGACGGACCATCACCGGCGTTCGCCCCGGCGCGCCGGGGCCCGTACTGCCCGGCTCGCTGCGTGCCGATGGCGCGGCGGTTGGTGAGCAGGGCCGCTCCGAGCAGAGTGGCGAGGAATTGGCATGCGGCGACCGCCAGCAGCAGGGCACTGGTGCCGACGCCGCTGAGGGCGCCCGCGGCGGCCGCGCCCCCGGCGGCGGCGGTGCTCTTCAGCCCGGCACCCAGGGTGAAGATCTGGGTACGGACCTCGGTCGGCGCATACCGTTCGCGGGCGGCGAGCAGCGCGCTGAAGAGAGGACCGGTGCAGGCTCCGGCGAGTACGAACAGCACTGTCGTCACGCTGAGTTCCGGTTCCGCTGCCGCCAGGGCGAGTGGCAGGCCGGTCCCCGCCAAACAGCCCAGCACCACACGCTCGGGGTGCGTGTCGGTCCACGGGCGCACCGCGTAGACCAGCGACCCGGCCAGCCCGCCGACGGCGAACGCGGTCATCAGGCCGCCCGCAGCCCACCCGGCGCCGTACTGCCGGGCGAGCAGCGCGGTCAGTACGGGCAGCGCGCCGACGCCGATCTGGCCGGCGCTGCTGGACCAGGTGACCGCGCGCAGGGGTGGGTTCCTGACCATTTCCAACAGTCCGGTGACCAGGTCGGCGGGGCGCAGGCGCCCACCGTGTCCGGGCGCTTCGGTCCTGGGGGCCGCCAGCGGCAACGTGAGCATGACGAGGCCCGCGACCGCCCCGGCCGCACCCAGTGCCAGCAAAGCGGTGGCCGGGCCCGCCGCCGCGGACAGGGCGGCGGCCAAGGCCGGTCCGCAGATACCCGCGAGGTTGTACGAGGTGGAGTCGATGCTGAAGGCCCTGCTGAGACGGTCGGCCGGAACCAGCTCGCCGAGGAGGCTGGTCAGACCTCCGGTGACGAGCGGTGCGCAGCATCCGGCCGCCGCGACGAGGGCGAGGGTGAAGCCGGCCGGTATTCGACCCACCGCGAGTGCGGTGACGGCGAGTCCAAGGCCGTACGCGAACAGGCACGAGGCGTGTAAGAGGCGACGGTGGCGGACACGGTCGGCCACGGCGCCGAGGACCGGTGCCGCCACGACGTGCGGGATCATCAGCGCCGCGACCAGCGCGCCGCCCAGCCCCGCGCTGTGCGTCCGCTCCAGCGCGAGCAGGACGAGGGCGATCCGGGCGCCTTCGGCGGCGAGCCGGGCGGGTATGGCCACCCCCAGGTAGTGGAGCAGCCGGGGAGCGGCGGTGACGGATGCGGCATGCGTGGTCATGTGCCCTCCTGCCGGGCCGTGGCCGTGGCCGCGGTACGGGTACGGCGGGGCATCCAGCCGACCCGGCATGCCCCGCTCTGCGTCATCGGTCAAGGGTATGATTCCACGATCTTGCTGTGCCATGCCGACGAGCGCCACACTGGGGTCGTGGACTTCATCTTCGTCAGTGATCACCTGGCCCTGGATTTCGCCGCGACCCTGAGCTGGCGCGCCAGTCACCCCATCGAGCTCCTGGCGGAGCCGGCGGACCTCGCCGCATGGGCGACGCAGGCGGGGCTGACCGACCACCCGGGCCGGGTCTCCCGCGCGGGGCTGGACCGCGCCCGGTCGCTGCGCGAGGCCATCTACCGGACGGCCGTCGCAGCGGAACAGGGCGCGGACGCCGCCGTGGCCGACGTACGGCTGATCCGCGAGTGCGCCCGCGGCCCTCAGGTGGTCGTGGCCCTCAAAGCGCTGGGCGAGGTCGAGCGGCGCGGCGGCGTCGACGAGGTCCTGGCCACGGTCGCGACCAGGGCGGGGGAACTGTTCGGCGGTGACGATCGCCGTCTCGTACGCGTGTGTGCCGGGACGGAGTGCACCCGGCTCTTCCTGGACCGTTCGCGCGCGGGCAATCGCCGCTGGTGCGACAAGCTGTCGTGCGGGAGCCGGGCCAACGCCACCGCCTACCGCCGCCGCAAGTCCGCCGCCCACCCTTCCGGGGCCGCGCCGCCTGGCCCGTGCGACGAATGACCCGCCAACGGCCGGGGGTAGGACGAGTGCTTCTTGGGATGCGCACCGCGACGCGGCCGGTGGACGTGGCCGTCATCCGGCCGACCGGATGTCACTTGGCCGCGGCCGCGGCCGCGAACGGGCTCGCGGTCGGGCTGAACGGGCCGACCCACCTGGAGAACGACCCGGCATCAAACACGCTGCCCGGGTCGTGGCTGGGCTGGTCGATCTCGGCCACGTCGATCTGTCCCGCGTACTGCACGGTGGGGGTGGCATACCTCCCGCCGAGGGGCCGGCCCCTTATCCCACACCCACCGTGCAGTACACGGTGGAGCTCGGCTTCGACGTCGTGCCGATCGAGACGTACGTGCGCACGAAGCACGGCCGCTGCCTCGGACGGCTGTGCCGCCGGCGGTCAGGCCGGACCGGCCCCACCGCAGGCGCGCAGCGCGGCCAGCGTGGCGGGGCCCACGATCCCGTCGACGGGGAGGCCGTGGTCGTGCTGGAAGCGCCGGATGGCCTGGGTGAGACGGGGACCGCCCACTCCGTCCACGGGTACGTCGTAGCCGCACCGCCGCAGCAGGGTTTGGATCTCCCTGACGGAGGGCGCGGTGGCCTCGGGAAGCGTCGTCGCGGCGCCGGGGCGGAGGGCCACCCCCGCATCCCCGCCGTCGCCCGGCACGGCTGCGGTCACCGTGGGGCTCGCGGCCGCGGACCCTGGTACGGCGTGGGCGGGAGCTGACGCGACCGCGAGTACCGCCAGGACGGAGAGGGGGAGCGCCGCGGCCCACCGGGTGCGGTGGACGTTCCGTGGTGTGCGGGTGCTGGACATGTGAGTCTCCTTCGGTCGCCGCCCGGCCCCTCGGCGGGGCGGGGCGTGTCAGCTGGGGCGGGCCGTCCAGGCGGCCTGCCACGTCGCCGGTCCCACCGTTCCGTCGGCGGTGAGCCGCTTCTTGCGCTGGAAGGCCAGGCACACCTCCCGCGAGCGGCTGCCGTAGATCCCGTCGGCGTCGAGGGACCAGCCCCGTTCACGCATGCGGTTCTGCCAGGTGGCGACCTCAGGGTGCCGCGTCCCGGGCGGGTAGGTGAAGAGGACGCCGGGCCAGGCGGGCGCGTCACGGTGGGAGGTGTCGCCGTCCGCGGGCCCGGTGACCGGGGCCCGCCAGGCCGCCTGCCAGGTGCCGGGGCCCACGACGCCGTCGACGGTGAGCCCCTTCTCCTGCTGGAAGGCCAGGCACACCCGGCGCGACTGTGCTCCGTAGGCGCCGTCCACGTCGATCGTCCACCCGCGGCCGCGCATCCGCTCCTGCCACGTCCTCGCGCTCCAGTGCACGGTGAGGGGCGGGTGATGCAGCAGGACGCCCGGCCAGGCGACCTCCTGTCCGGGAGCGGGCGGGTTCTCCGGGCCGGGCCCCGGCCCGGTGCCGCCGGGGTCGAACCGGCCGTCCGTCACGTACGCGTACAGCGCACCGGGGCACTCCGTGGCCGTGACATCACGGTGCCCGACGACGCGGGCGCCCGCTCCGCCCAGGGAGCGCAGCCCGGCGATGGCCGAGCGGACGGCCTCGACGAGATCGGCCGTGATCGGGTCGTAGGCGCCGGAGGTGCCGCCCGTGAGGCTGCACACCGCGTAGAAGCGGTCGTTGGCGTCCTTCGTGCCGTTCGCGCCGGTCCGCACGCCGTATCCGCGGCCTTCGAAGACGGAGCCGTGCGGGCAGGCCAGGAAGGAGTAGGCGATGTCGTCGTACTCGCCGTTCATGTGGGTCTCCTGCACACTGCGCACCAGGGAGACGCACCGGGAGTGGGCCGTGAGGGCCAGTCGGTCGGCGCCGATGTGGTGGACGGCGACGCCGCCCTCGGCGGGCCGTATGTCGTGCGACACCTTCTTCGGCGCCCTGGCGCCCCACGCCGCCCGGGTGACCAGACGGGAGGCCGTCACCGCTCACCCCCGGCCGTGCAGTGCACCCAGCCGTTGAGCGGTTCGCGGGACACACCCTGTGCGTACCAGGCGTCGGAGACCACCGGGATGAGGGCGTCGGGGTCGCCGGGCCGGAGCATGTCCCGCCGTCGGGACGACCGGGTTCGGGTGGCGGTGGTCCGGCGCCTTGTGCCGTCGAGGACGGCGGCGGCTGCCCCGCCGGCCGCCATGAGGAAGCGTCTGCGTGTGTGGATCATGTGTCTCCCCGGGAAGAGGCGGAGCGGAAGGCCGAGGCAGGGACGGAGGCCTCGTGCCCTGTGGTGGGGGACGGGCCGGCCGGAACGGTGCCCGGCCGGCCCGTCGACCTGGTCCGTCGGACCCGGCGTGCCCAGTGCGGCAGGCAGGCAGGCACGCACGGGCCGGCGTCACACGCGCCGCGCGTCAGTTGCCGCGCAGCTTCTTCCACGTGTTCGGACCCACGATGCCGTCGGCGCTCAGACCGTGGGCCCGCTGGAACTTCTTCACCGCGCTCTCGGTGGACGGGCCGAACTTCCCGTCGATGCCGGACGATCCGATGCTGTAACCCCAGAAGTCACGCAGCAGGCACTGGATCTCCTTCACGTGCTTGCCGGAGTCGCCGCGGTCGGCGTACTTGGAACCGCTGTCGTAGCCGCACTGCCATCCGGCGAACACGCTCTGCCCGCTGTCGGCGGCGGCCGGAGCGCCGGCCGCCGCGGTGGCGGAAGCAGCTCCGCCGAGGAGGAGCGCGCCGGCGAGGGCTGCGGGGACGAGACGGCGCATCGTCTTGGTCATGCGTACATCCCTTTCGGGTCGAAGGACAGTTGTTCCACCCCGGGCAGACATTCGCAAGAACGCGTGACCGAGGTGGGAGCGCGTCGGACGGGCACCGGACACCGCCGTGCCGCGTCCGCCGACAGCCATGAGTCTTCAGGGCGGACACATTGATCAGCACCCCGTTCACCAGGGACTTTTCAATTCTCGGGAGTGTCGCTCCGCGAGCGGTCGGCCAAGTGGCGCGACCGAAACCGTCCTTGCGGGCCCTGACACGCCCTACGTACGGTCGCGTGGGCCGATCTTGACCGGACGGGCCCGGTGCGCGTATCGCGCCTGGAGAACGGGGGGCAACATGGGGCGCAGGGAGAAGCCGCTGGATCCGGACGCGGGACCGGTGCAGCGGTTCGCCGCGGACCTTCGCGAACTGCGCGCGTCGGCGGGCGGCCCCACGTACCGGGTGATGGCGCGGCGCGCGCCGTACTCCGCCGTGGCCCTCTCCCAGGCGGCGGCCGGGGAGAGGCTGCCGAGCCTTGCCGTGGCCCTCGCCTACGTGGCGGCCTGCGGAGGGGACACCGCCGAGTGGGAGAAGCGGTGGAACGCCGCGGCGGCGGAGGCGGCCGCCGTCCCCCGCGCCGGGACCGACGGGGAGGAACCGCCCTACCGCGGGCTGACCCGGTTCGAAGCCGACGACAGCGACGTGTTCTTCGGGCGTGAACAACTGGTGGACGACCTGCTGGCGCTGCTGCGCGAGCACCGGTGCACGGCGGTACTCGGGCCGTCCGGCAGCGGCAAGTCGTCCCTGCTGCGCGCCGGCCTCGTCCCCCGCCTGCGCGCTCCGGACCCGCAGCGGCCGCGCCCGGCCGCCCTGCGCATCCTCACCCCCGGGGAGCACCCGGCGCGCACCCATGCCGCCAAGCTGGAACCGGCCGCCGGCGCGGGAGACACCTTCGTGCTGGTGGACCAGTTCGAGGAGGTCTTCACCCTCTGCGCGGACCCCGCCGAAAGGGAACGGTTCATCGGCCTGCTGCTGGCCGCCGCCGAACCCGGCAGCAGGCTGCGCGTGGTGCTCGGCGTGCGCGCCGACTTCTACGGCCACTGCCTGCGCCATCCGTCGCTGGTCGCCGTACTGAAGGACGCCGCCATCCCGGTGGGACCGATGGGCCCGGCCGAGCTGAGACAGGCCGTCACCGGGCCCGCCGCCACCCGCAAACTGATCGTCGAACGCGCTCTCACCGCCCGCCTCGTGGACGAACTCGCCGACGAGCCGGGAGCCCTGCCGCTGCTCTCCCACGCCCTGCTCGAGACCTGGCACCGCCGCTCGGGACGAGTACTGACCCTACGGGCATACGAGGCGGCGGGAGGCGTACGGGGCGCCATCGCCCAGACCGCCGAGGACGTGTACGGAGCACTTCCCCCCGAGCGCGCCCAGCTGGCCAGGCTCATCCTGCTGCGCCTGGTCACCCCGGGCGAGGGCGCCCAGGACACCCGCCGCCCCGTGGACCGCGCCGAACTGGACTTCGCCCCCGGGGACGAAGTCGGCGCCGTACTGGACGACTTGGTCGCAGCCCGGCTGCTGACCGTGGACGATGGCACGGTGGACCTGGCCCACGAGGCCCTCATCACCGCCTGGCCCAGGCTGCGCGGATGGATCGACGAGGCCCGCGAGAACCTGCTCGTGCACCGGCGGCTGACCGACGCCGCCCGCACCTGGCACGAACTGGGCCGCGATCCGGGCGCGCTGTACCGCGGAACGCGGCTCGCCGCGGCCTGCGAGCAAGTGGCGGACGCCGAGCTGACCACGCTGGAGCGCGAGTTCCTCGACCGCGGACGCGCCGCCCGCACCGGTGAACTGCGGCGCCGCCGCAGCCTGTTCGCGGTCCTCGCCACACTGGTCGTCCTCGCCCTGATCGCCGGCGCCACCGCCTGGCAGCAGAGCCGCACCAGTGACCGCCGCCGCGTGGAGGCAGAGGCCAGGCGCATCGCCGCCGCGGCGGACGCCCTGCGGACGGCCGAGCCCCGGACGGCCATGCGGCTCAGCCTCGCCGCCTGGCGGCTCGCGCACACCCAGGAGAGCCGCTCGGCCCTGCTGGGCGCCATGGCCCAGCCGGAGCAGGACGTCTTCCCCGTCCCCGGCCGGACGCCGGGCCCCGCCGTTCACCAGTTGACGCAGGACGGGCGCACGCTGCTGGCCGTCCATCCCCGGCGCATCGTGGCCTGGGACCTGCGTACGCACCGGCGCACCGGCTCCTACCCCGGCCCCGGCGCCCTGCTGTCGGACTTCGACGCGGACCCGGGCGGGCAGCCGAACTGGGGCGTCAGCCCCGACGGACGGCTTCTGGCCGTCGCCGAACGGGCAGGCGTGCGCCTGTGGGACGTACGGGCGGGCCGGGTCACCACCACCCTGCCCGTGCGCGAGGCGATCTCGGCGGAGTTCACCACGGACGGACGCCATCTGACGGTGTCCGAATGGAGCGAGGAAGATGTCACACGGACCCATCTGTGGGACTTGCGCGGCCGACGGCAGCTGCTGAGCGTACGCGCGCCCGTACCGGAGGAGTACCCCCTCAGCGTGAGCGCCGACGGCCGCACGGTCGCGCTGTGCAGGGACAACCGCCGCCTGGAGATCCGCGACCTGCGCACGGGACGGCTCAGACAGCTGCCTTGGACCGCGCGCGCCGGCCGGGCCGCCTGCTCCTCCCACGAGACCGGCGAGACGGCGTTCGCCCTCTCGCCGGACGGAGAGGTGCTGGCGTCCGGCGCCGACGGGGCGATCCGCCGCTGGAACGTCGCCACCGGGCGTGAGCTGCCCAGGATGGAGATCGACTCGGCGCTCGCCCTGCACTTCGGGGCCGACGGCGACTTCCTGGCCGCCACCACCGGAAAGGACATCGTGGTGTGGCGGCAGGACGAACCCCGCCAGCCCGTCTTCCGGTATCCGCTCATCGGCGAGACGATCACCGACTTCGCCCTCACCCCTGACGCGACCACCGTGCGCTACCTGCGGTGGAGCGGCACTTCCGTCACCTCACTGGACCTGGGGCGGATCGCCCGTGCCAGGTGGCAGGAGAAGGCCGCATCCCGAGCCCATCTCGCCCCCGACAGCCGCACGGTTGCGGTGGTCCGACGCGGTCCCGGCAGGGCCTCCGTCCGCCTGGTCGACACCCGCGGCAGGCGCGCCCCCGCCACGTTGCCGGTCCGCCCGTGCCCGCCGGACACCGGCCGTGCCGCGTCCGGCACGGAAGAGGGGGACCCCTCCGACTGCTTGGAGCTGATGGCGTTCAGCCCCGACGGGCGCCGTTTCGCCTACGCCAGAGTCCGGGGGAACACCGCGCACCGGCAGCGGATCACGGTGTGGGACATCGCGAAGCACCGCGAGGTGGCCACCCTCGACGCCGGTCCGGCGAACAAGAGCCAGATCATGGCCCTGGCCTTCGGCTCCGACGGCCGCGGCCTGCTGACGGTCAACAGCTCCGACCCCTGGACGCTGGAGCGCTGGGCGGTGGACACCGGCAGACGCACGACCATCGAGGCACAGAAGCTGGGCGAGAGCCAGAGTTTCATCTCCGGCGCCAACGCGCCGCTCGCCGTACGACCCGACGGCCGCATCGCGGTGCCCCACAGCAACGAGGTCATCGATGTGCGCGCCGGACGGGTCCGCCCGCTCATGCTCAGCGACGGCGGCATGACCTATGCCGGCGCGTTCGACGGCGAGGGAACCCGCTTCGCCGTCGGTGACGTCTCGGGGCGCGTCACCGTGTGGGACGGCGACCTGCGCCGACGGATCGGCATGTTCAACGCCACCTACGCGGGGGACCACGAGAACCGGCAGGACTCCGTGACCGCGCTGGCCTTCTCGCCCGACGACCAGACCCTCGCGGTGGCGGGCACCAGCTCCGTCCGGCTGTGGGACGTCCGCTCCGGGCGGCCCCTCGGCCCTCCTCTCGCCACATCCGGTCAGTTCATCCACAGCGTCGCCTTCTCCGACGACGGCGGAGCCCTGTACGCCGCCGGTGCCCGCGACCCCGCCGAGCGGATCGACCTCGACCCGGCCCGCCTGGTGCGCCAGGTGTGTGCGCGCGTCGGCTCCGGCCTGTCACCGGCGGACTGGCGCACCTACCTGCCGGACGTGCCGTACCGAAGAACCTGCTGAACACCGCGGGGATGGGCCCCAAGGAGTGGCGGGGCCGCGCTGGCTGCGCGGCCCCGCGTCGACCCCTGCTGAGGGGCCGCGGGTCAGCGGTCCTGGGTGAGGGCGTACAGCTCGCCGAGCAAACTCCCCTCGGTCGCGACGAGTTCGTCGAAGGAGCCCTGCTCCCGGACGGTTCCCTGGTCGAGGACGATCACCCGGTCGGCCATCCGGACGTTGTCGAGGCGGTGGGTGACCACCACGGTGATCCGATCCGCGGCCATGGCCCGCAGCTCCCGGAAGATCTGGTGCTCTCCCCGGGCGTCCATCTCGCTGGTCGGCTCGTCCAGCACGAGTACGGCCGGCTCCCTGTACATCGCTCGCGCGCAGGCCAGCCTCTGCCACTGTCCTCCGGACAGCTCGTGGCCGCCCCACACCGACCGGGCGCCGAGGAACTGGAGACCCTGCTCGATCCGCTCGTCGCCGTGTTCGCGGGGCTGGCCCAGGGTGATGTTCTCCCGGGCGGCGAGCGGCCAGTGCCCGTTCTTCTGCGGCACCAGGCCCACGTGCCGCCACACCGACTCCGCGTCGGCGTCGGCCAGGTCGGTGTCGTCCCACAGGACCTTGCCGTCGCTCGGGACGGTCAGTCCGGTGAGCATGCGGATCAGCGTGGACTTGCCGGCGCCGTTCTCACCGACGAGGGCGACGACTTCGCCGCGGTGCAGTGTGAGGGTGATGGGCCGGACGGCCGCGGCCTGTTTGTTCGGGTAGGTGTAGGAGGCGCCTTCCATGCGGATCCGCTGCGGGGGCTTGGCCCGCGCGGTGCCGCGGGCTGTGGTCATGGCGCGGACCTCGTCGACGAACTCGTAGTAGTCGGAGAGGTAGAGGCCGTGGTGGAACATGACCGTCGAGTAGCGGATGATCGAGTTCAGGGCGCGGCCGGCGGTCTGCGAGGCGACGACCGCGGTGCCCGCGATCGCGGTCGTCATGGCCCCGGCGAGGACCAGGCCGGCGAGCGAGGCCCACATGCCGAGGGTGAACAGACCGCCGAGTGAGGCGGCCAGCAACGTGATCCGCAGATACGGGCGCGCCCCGGCGACCTCCAGCATCTCGACCCGGTCACACATGGACCGGTACCAGAAGTGCAGATAGCCGCGCATGGTGTTGGCCCGGAGCTCGTCGGCGAGATCGGCCGTCGTCAGCCACCAGCGCATCATGCCGCGGACATTGCGCGCGGAGATGGTCTGGTCATGGACGCGGTAGTCGACCCGGGCGGCGATCACGCCGCCGAGACCGCGGGGGACGACGGACAGCAGCAGCACGCCGAGGAGCACGGGGTGCAAGGTGGTGAGGACGACGGCGGCCGAGGCGAGCTGGACGAGGCCGTTGGTGAGGGTCTTGGCATCGTCGGCGAGGTCGACGGCGCGCAGCGCGCCGATCTCCGCCGCCTGGCTCCGGTCGCCGAACCCTTCCGCGTCGTAGGCGGCGAGTTCGGCCCGCATGTGGAGATCCACGAGTTGCAGGTCCGCGGCCGAGGCGATCTTCGGGTTCAGGCGCCGGGTCGCCCAGTCCGCGAGGATCCACATGGACGCGCCGGTGGCCATCGCGACGACGGCGACGGTCAGCGCCGGCCACGCGTGGGCCAGGCCCCGGCGGGGGTCGTCGACCAGCAGCTGCGGCAGGGCCTTCGCGACGGCGGTGAGCATCACAGCCGTGCCGATGCCGGACAGCAGCTGGCATACGACGATCGTCAGGGCCATGCGCCGGTCGACCGACCAGGCGAGGCGGGCCGTCTGGATCAGGGCCGCGGGGATGCGGCGGGCCATCTCCCACAAGGTGGCGTCGTCCATCGCCCGCCGGTGCTTGCGTCCGTTGTAGTCGAGCTCCGGCGGCGCGGAGGGCTGCGGAGCGCCCGTCCGCGCGGTCGGGAGGGACGCCGCCTCGCCGCCGATGGTCGCTGCGCCGGCGGCCGGGGAGTCGGTCCGGGGGTGCGGTGTGGTCATGCGAACACCCCCGCCATCAGCCGGTCCAGGGTGCGCCGTCCGCGTGCGGCGAGGTGCGGGTCGTCGAGCTTCGGTCCCCGGACCAGGCAGCTCACCGCGTCGATCGCCGCGAGACACTTGAGGGCGTGCTGCTCCTCGACGGTGAGGTTGCGGCCGTAGCCCTGGAGGCACGCGGCCCGCAGGTCGGGCCGATCGATCCAGGCGGTGCAGGCCATCAGCACGAAGTCCTGCACCGCGGTCGCGAATCGGGAGCGCTCGAAGCCGATCCATCCGGCCTGCCGCCGGGCGGTCGACCACATGAGGTTGCGGTCCCACGCGTCGCCGTGGATGTACGCGAGCGGCAGCGGCGGCAGGTTCCGCAGCTCCTCGGCCAGCTGGCGCACGAGCTTCTGCTCCGGTGCGGTCAGCCGGGCCCCGGCCGCCGCCAGGCGCCCCTCGGCGCCGTCGGTCGCGGCCCGCAGAGCCTGCTCCGCTACGGCCCGTCGAGGACCGGACCAATCACCGGCCGTGTGGAGGCGAGCCAGCAGGGCGCCGCCGTGCCGGTGCGCGCGGGCTTCCTCCACGGGCGAGAGCGTCAGCTGCCTGAGCGGCCGTCCCGGAACGGCGGTCAGCAGTAGTGCCAGATGCTCCGCGCACGAAGCGCGCAGCTGCGGCGCACCGCCGGTGCCGAGGGCCGGTGCGGCACTGCGGAGCGCGAGCGTTTCGCGCTCGTACATCACGGCCCTGGGGGAGACCTTCAGGTAGAAGCGGCGCGCCCTGGACAGGTCGAGCCGCCAGACGCGGGAGTTCGCGCGCGGATGGCTGAGGTCCTTGACGGCGGGGCGGGCGCCGAGTGCCCGGCCGGCCCACGCGAGCAGGGCAGGGGGAGGAGTGGTCGGGTTGGTCATGCCCCCCACCTCGATGACGGTCGTGATGCTGCGGCGAACAGCACGCGGCGGGCGTCGACGGGCCGCCGGTGCGCGAGAGCCTCGGCGGCCGCGGCGGGAGGGTTCTCAAGAGCGGGGGGAAGGGTGACCAAGCGGACGGGATTCATGTTCTCTCCTCGGTTGCGGAAACGGGCGCAGAGCACTCGGGCGACGTCCCTGATCACAGGGCCGCTACGGGCAGCCGCGGGCGACGAGTCGAGTGAAGGTCCGACGCCGGGACGCGGACGGCAAGCGACGTCTGCGCGGGCGGCTCCTCTCGCTTCGTTCGATTCGCACGTACGGGGAAGGCGGCGGGTCGGCAGCCCGAGCGGCGGAGTGCATGACGCGTCGACAACACCCGTCTCCTTCGGTGTGGTGTGGCTATGCCGGTGTGGTGTGGCTGTGCTCTGCGGACGGACCCTCGCCCACGCCACTGACAATCCGCAGCCACCAGCACCGTGATCCGGTCATCCCGGGCCTGCCCAGCCACCACCCGCCACCCGCGCAAGGGAAGGCCCTGAGCTGGGGTAATGCTGGAAGAAAGGATTCTCGGACTCTCCGCCCCGGCCCGGTATTCGGCGCTCGCGAGAGTGGCTCGATCTCATTCGCGGCCGGGTGAACACTCGGAGCGTCACGCCCCTGGGCGGCCGTGACGACGGCTGGCATCGGCACCTTCGACACGACCGGTGCACGACCGGGTGGTGTTCTCACGTTCCGTGCCCGCGCCCGCGAATCAGCCGTTACGTTCGAACGCGCCGTCCTCCGCAGCCCCATTGTGGAGTCGCGCCGCGTATAAGGCACCGGGAGAGCCATGACGATTTCCGTCTCGCAGCTTTAGGACCTCGCCATCGGCTACCTGCGCCCGCACCCCGACGAACAGTCGCTGCTCCGGCCCCTCCTGGGCCGTCTCGCCGCACGCGCCGACGTGACCGGCAGGCGGGAGTTCGACAAGCCACGTCACGACCTCGGGCGTCGTCAGCAACGGCGCCGACGACCTTCTGCTCGCCCACCTCTCGCCTCCGGCCGTTGGAGCCGGCCCAGGGACACCTGGAGGACTCGGACCGCACGCTGGGGCAGGCCGTTCGGCACGAGATCGCCGAAGAGACCGGCGTCACCGAGCTGGAGGTGCTCGGCGACGGCAGACCCGAGTACATCGACGTCCACACGATCTCGGTCCGGCCGGACGGAACGCCTGCCCGTGTGCATCACAGCTGCCGCGCTCACCGCCACGGCGCTCGCGGCCATCACCCGGGCGTGCCGGCCGTCGTTTTCACCGAAGACGACGTCACCACCGGTTCGCGCGACAACGTGACCGCCGTGGTCGTGCTCGCCGTCGCGGCGTCCGGGCGCTACCTGCTGGACGCCGCCGCCCGCGCGTTTGCCGCCCGGCTCGCGCCGAAGGCCGTACGCGCGAGGCCGACCTTCAGGGCATCACCGCCGCCGAACTGCTGGCATACGTGGACCTCTTCAAGCGTCGCAGCCCAGTGAACGCGCGGTCGGGGTCGTCCTGGCCGTCGTGTATCCGTACGGCCGAAACCGGCGGTCTTGGAATGCGCGCACACGTTCGGCAGCGTCGTGCTTCACGGCGTGACTGGGCCGAAGCTCATCACTACATAGGTCTCACCCGGGCCGGGCGGCCGCGTCCAGGAGCAGGTGGTGAAGGTGTGTAGACGGCCATGGTCAAGGGCGTAGCGGGGGAGGGTGACACGGAACGCGGCCGCGATCGCCGCGAGGGCGGTGGCCTCACCCGACAGTCCGCCGTCCCGCTCACCGCTGCGGACGCCGTCACGCTCACTGTCGCTTCCGCTGTCCCGGGTCGCGGGAAACAGGCGTGCCGGGTCCAAGTCCTGTGGGATCTGCCCAAAGCGCTCGCACCGATTGCCCCGGACCGTGAACGCGTACCGCTCCTCGCCCCGCTCGGCGACGGACAGATGGAACAGCGCGCCCCCGCCGTACTGGTCGGCCTCGCCCCACACCACCACCGCGCGGCCGTGCCGGGACGCCACAGCGGCCGGGGAGACGAACCGGGCCTCGTTGAACGGCTGCGGATGGTTGTCGAAGGCGAAGCTCCAGCCCGGCCCCGCCCGGCCGACGCCGACCAACGCCTTGTCGTCGTACGAGGACCTCGTACGCACCCCGGAATCACCGTCGGACCGCGACGCGTGACGCGCGTCCCACAAAGTCATCGGCGGGTGCAGTTCCGCGCCGTCCTCGGCGCCGACGAGCGCGGGCAGCGCGGCGGGCGCCACGTCCTCGACAAGAAGAAAACGGTATGCGGTGCGCTGGCCGTTTCCAGGGCGGTCCGCGAGCCACGCCAGGCCCTCGGGGTCCTCGTCCACCACGGCGCCGGCCACTCCGGTCGCCTCCTCGCCCCGGGGCGTGGCCAGCAGGGCCCTGCCGTGTTCCGGGGTGAACAGCGGTCCCAGCAGGAGATCGGCGGTCAGGCCAACCGGCGCCAGGGGATCGGGCCCCAGAGGCTGCCACCCGGGCCGGGCCGCGGGCAGAGTCCGCCCCGCCGCGTCGGCCCCCCCCCCCCCCATCTGCCCCCCCGCCGCCGCCCCCGCGCCCCCCAACCGACCCCCCCCCGCGGAGGCATAACCCCCCCCCCCGCCCCGCCCCC
>NZ_JAFEXF010000239.1 GCF_016905445.1 Streptomyces sp. G44 | reverse complement strand
GGCCGATGCCGAAGAGGGCGACGACCGGGATGAGGTAGACGAACTGCGGCATCGTCTGGAAGACGTCGAGCACCGGGCGGAGCATGCGTTCGAACCGCTGGCTGCGGGAGGCGAGGACGCCGATCGCCGCGCCGACCAGGATCGAGGATTCCCGCAGCGCGGAGATCGGGGCCAGCTCCGCCTTCGTCTGGGCCCACAGGACCAGGCCGTACGCGCCGACGGACAGGGCCGCGCCGAGCAGCCCGACCGCCGCGAACGGGCGGAGCCGCGCGGTCAGTTCGCCGCGCCAGCGGTACGCCGCGTAGAGCGGGATCGCAGTGCCCTCCAGGATCATCAGCCACGCGATGTACCCCAGCGAGGAGCCCGACGCCCGCACGCCGAGGCCGTCCACCACCGTGTACGCCGCGATGGAGACGCCCGTCGCCAGGGCCGCGCCGAGCGCCGGCCAGTCCGGGCGGCGCCCCGATCCCCGTATGCCCCACAGCGCCAGGCCCGCCAGGCCCGCGCACGACACCGCGACGCCCGCCGCCTGCCGGCCGTCGGGGATCTCGCCCGCGAAGACCGCCGCGAGGAAGGTGACCACCAGCGGCGCGGTGCCGCGCGCGATCGGGTACGCCTGGCCGAAGTCACCGAGCTTGAACGACCGCATCAGCAGGGCGTAGTAGCCGACGTGGATGAGAGCGGAGAGGACCAGGTAGGGCCAGGCCCCGGCCGCCGGGAGCGCGACGAAGGGGGCCAGGAGCAGGCCGATCAGCGCGCCGCCGCCGGAGATGAGCGTGAAGCCGGCCAGCTTGTCCGTGATGTGGTGGGCGATCGCGTTCCAGCCGGCATGCGTGACGGCGGCGAGCAGCACCGCCGCCGCGACCAGCGGCGTCACTCGGCGGTCTCGCGCACGTCCACCACGGCGCCGCCCGCGTGGGCGATCAGCGACTTCGGGTCCATCGGGAAGACGGCGTACGGGGTGCCCGCCGCCGCCCACACCACGTCGTGGGCGAGCAGGGAGCGGTCGGCGAGCACGCGGGTCCTGGTGACGTGACCGAAGGGGGGTACGCCGCCGATCGCGTAACCGGTGGTCTCCCGGACCACGTCCGCCCTGGCGCGCGTGACCTTCTCCGCGCCCAGCTCCCGCCGCACCAGCTCCACGTCGACCCGCGACGCGCCGTCCATCAGGACCAGGACGGGGACGCCATCCCCAAGCTCTCGGCTCCGCTCGAGCAGGGGAGACCCCACTGCCGAGAAGATCAGGGACTTGCAGATCTGGCTCAGCTCGCAGCCGATCGCGGCCGCGGCCTCCTGCGCGGTACGGGTCTGCTCCGGGAAGCGGCGGATCCGGCCGATCACCTCGCTCAGGCCCAGCGCGCGCAGGGCCTCGGCGAAACGGGGGTGGGCGGCGGACCCGGCGGTCCCGGTCGGATCGGCGGACGCGGCGGACCCGGCGGATTCTGTGGCGCTCATGCCCGGCACGCTAGCGGTCCGTGTAGCGGCCACGCGACCGCGTATCCCCATCCGGACCTCCGGCCCCCGTCCGGCGTCCGGATGGTGGGACGGCCGCGCGCCCTCACTCCCCGGCCAGCAGCATCGCCCGGACCAGCGGCCCCGCCGACTCCCCGCCGTGGCCGCCCTCGCGCACGACCGCCGCCGACGCCAGGTCCCCCCGGTACGCCGTGAACCAGCCGTTCGGCTTCTTCTGGCCGTCGACCTCCGCCGAACCCGTCTTGGCGCCCGCGTCGGAGCCGAGGCCCCGCATCGGTCCGGACGCGGTGCCGGCCACCGCCGTGTGGTGCATGAGGTCCCGCAGCGCCGCCGCCGTCGCGCCGGACATCTTGCGCGGCGCCGTCGCGAGCGTGCGGTCGTCGACGCCCGGCGCGACCAGGTAGGGCTGGCGGAACGTGCCGGACTTCACCGTCGCCGCGACCGACGCCATGTTCAGCGGGTTCATCCGCACGCCGCCCTGCCCGATCAGCGACGCCGCCATCTGCGCGTCCGCCTGCACCGGGACCGCGCCGTCGAAGGACGGCACACCGATCGACCAGTTGTTCCGGCCGAGTCCGAAGACCTCCTGGGCCTGCCGGGTCAGGGAGTCGTTCCCCAGCTTCTTGGCCTGGCTGACGAAGGCCGTGTTGCAGGAGCGCGCGAAGCTCGCCCGGAACGTGCCGCCCTTGATCTGGAACTTGTCGTCGTTCTGGAACTTCCAGCCGCCGTACGTCGAGTACTTCGGGCACGGATGCTTCTTGTCCACCCCGGCGAGCTTCTTCTCCAGCAGCATCGAGGAGGTGACGACCTTCATGGTGGAGCCCGGCGCGAGGGAGCCCTGGAAGGCCGTGTTGAAGCCGGTCGGGTCGGAGTTGGCGGCGGCCAGGATCTCCCCGGTGCTCGGCTTCACGACGACCACGGACGCCTGCTTGCGCTTGGCGGTCTCCCGCTCCGCCGCGGCCTGGAGCGAGCCGCTGAACGTGGTCTTCAGCGTGCCCGGGGTGCCGGGCGCGATCGTCAGGAGCGTCTTGTCGGGCACGGACTCGGCATCCTTCCCGGACTTGCCGCCGGCCCCGGACCCGGCGTCGCCGTGGGCCTTCGCGGACTTCTCGCCGTCCGCGCCGCCCTTCCCGCCGGCCCGCACGACCCGCAGTTCGACGCCCGCCGTGCCGCCCGCCTTCTTGCCGTACTTCTCGCGCAGGCTGTCGAGGACGGCACCGAGCGAGGGGTACTTCGCCGCCGTCAGCTCGGCGCCCTCGCGGTCCACCGCCTTGATCGGCGGGTCACCCGCCTCGCCGGTGACCAGGCGGTCCCCCGGCCGCAGTTCGGGATGGAGCACCGAGGGGCGCCAGTCGACCAGCGTCTCGCCGTCGCTCTTCCTGCGCACCACCGTGAGCTCGGACGCGTACGCGTAGGGCTTGCTCACTCCGTCGTACGACACCATGGCGGCCGCCTTGAACGGCACCTCGGCCCCGGACCGCCTGCCGGGCGCCAGCCGCACCTTGGTGAGCCGGCCGTCCTTGCGGTACGACGTCAGGGCCTTCTTCGCCGCCGCGCGGTCATCCGTCAGCGCCGCGGCCCGCGCCACGTCGCCGTCCGCCCACGCGGTGAGGAAGTCCCGCGCGGTGGCCCGCACTTCGGCGGACGTGGGCGGCCCCGACGGCACGGGCTTGCGGGCGGTGTCCGCCTCGCCGGACCCCGTGCCGTCGGAGAGCGCGAACGCGGCGGCTCCCATGCCGCACACGACGACGGCGGCCGCCCCGCCGAGCACGCCCCTGCGCACCCGCACGTCCCGGATTCCGACGCTCTTGCGCTCAGTGGCGCGCCTTCGCTTGCCCACAAACCCTCCGCAGTTCCCCGGAGCCGCCCAAGCTCCTCACCGGAAGGCCACCTTAGAGGCGTACGGAGAAGCCCTCGACCACTTTCCCGCCCGGCCGGGCACCCGCCGCCGGACCCCCTGCCCTGCGGGTCGTCCCCTGGGTGCGCCCGCTGCCCGCGGCCCCGCTACCCCGCCCGCAGGACGTCCGCGACGATCGGGCCCGCCGCGTCGCCGCCGTGCCCGCCCTGCTCCGTCATCGCGGCGGCCGCCACATCGCCGCGGTAGCCCGTGAACCAGCTGTCGGACCTCGCCCGGCCGTCCCGCTCCGCCGACCCGGTCTTCGCGCCGATGTCCCCGGTCAGGCCCGCCATGGCGCGCGCCCCGGTGCCGTTGACCGCCGTGCGGTGCATCATCCGGCGCAGCTGCGCGACGGTGGAGGCGGGCAGGCCCCGTGCGGTGGCCAGTTCGCGGCCGTCGAGGGAGCGCGGCACGATCACCGGCTGGCGGAAGCCGCCCGTCACCGCGGTCGCCGTGACCGAGGCCATGTCCAGCGGGCTCATGCGGACCTTGCCCTGGCCGATGGCGTTGGCGGCGCGGTCCGGGCCGGGGGAGGCGGGGACGTCGCCGTCGAAGGACGGCACGCCGACCTTCCAGTCGGCCCCGAGCCCGAAGCCGTTCCGCGCCGTCTCGGTGAGGGAGGAGTCGGTCAGCCCGTCCTCGTCGATGAGCTTCACGAACGCGGTGTTGCAGGAGCGCGCGAAGCTCTCGGAGAACGTCGCGGACTCGTTCGGCGCCATGCCCTTGAGGTTGGGGAAGGTCTGGCTCTGCCACACGGCGGTGGCCGGGCAGGGCGCGGGCCCGCTCTCCTTGGTGACGCCCTTGTCGATGAGCATCGCCGCCGTGACGATCTTCATCGTCGAGCCGGGCGCCCCCGTGCCGAGGAACGCCGCGTTGAAGGCGTCCTTGCGGTTGTTGGCGACCGCGAGGACCTCACCGGTGCTCGGCTTCAGGGCCACCACCGACGACTCGCCGTACCGCAGGACCGCCCGCTCCGCCGCCTTTTGCAGGCCCGCGCTGAGCGTCGTGCGCAGCTCGCCCGCCCTGCCCTTCCTGAGGGTGAGCAGCGTGCGCGTCACCGCCTCGGAGCCCCCGCCCGCCGGCCGCACGTACAGCTCCACGCCCGGTGTGCCGCCCGCCTTCTCGCCGTACTTGGCGCGCAGCGCGTCCAGGACCGGGCCGAGCGAGGGGTAGTCCTTCTTGCGCAGGGCGGCCCCGGCGCGGTCCACCGTCTTCAGGGGCGGCGCGGCGGCCTCGCCTGTCACGAGGGCGTCCCCCTTCTCCAGGGAGGGGTGCAGGACGCGCTCCGACCAGTCGACGAGCGCGCGGCCGGTGCTCTCGCCCCGCACGACGGTGAGCCGCGAGGCGTAGGTGAGCCGCTTGCTCTTCCCCTGGTAGGAGACGGTCGCCGACACGGCGAACGGCACATGGCCGCCGGACGCCCGCTTCGGCGTCAGCTTCACCCGCGAGATGTGCGCGTCCTCGCGGTAGCCGGTCAGGGCCCGCGAGGCCGCCTCGGCGTGGTTCGTGTACCCCGCCGCCTTCCCGGCGTCGCCCGCCGCCCACGCGCCGAGGAACTTCCGCGCGGTCTCCCGGACCTCGGCGTTCGTGGGCGGCCCGGTCCGCAGGGGCGCCGGACCGGCCCCGGCCGCGCCGTCCGACCCGGTCACGCCGTTCACCAGGTTGTACGCGCCGTACCCGGCGCCCCCCACCATGACGGCGAAGACACCCCCGACCAGTGCGGCCTTTGCTCCCTTGCGCACGCTGCGTTCCCCTCCCCAGGAGCCTTCCCGAAGGAGAGGTCCGGGAAGGTACTTTCATCCGGCACCTTATGGGGAGGCAGGGAAATCAGGGACTTCCGTTATCCGAAGGTGTCCGAAGGCATCCGAGAGTGTCTGAATGTGAACGGCAGTGTTCTCGCGCCGCCCTTACACCCATTGCCGTCCTCACACCCAGGTATCCAGCCACATGCGCGAACGCCAGGAATCGATGGGAATCGCGGTGCCGGTGTAGATCGGCCAGAAGTAGATGAAATTCCACAGGACGAGCAGGACCAGCACCCCCGAAGCTGCGGCCCCCGCCACCCGGCGCCGTTCACCGGAGCCCGCCGGTCCCAGCACGGCGCCGATCAGCATCGCCACCGCCAGACACAGGAACGGCACGAACACGACCGCGTAGAAATAGAAGATCGTCCGCTCCTGGTAGAAGAACCAGGGCAGATAGCCCGCGAGCACCCCGCACACGATCGCGCCCGCCCGCCAGTCGCGCCGGAAGGCCCACCGCCACAGGACGTACAGCAGGGCCAGTGCGGCGAGCCACCACAGCAGCGGCGTGCCGAGGGCGAGGACCTCGCGGGCGCACTTCTCCGCGGTGCCGGCGGGGCAGCCGTCCTTGCCGGGCAGCGGCGACTCGTAGAAGTACGAGACGGGGCGGCCGTCGACGAGCCAGCTCCACGGGTTGGACTGGTAGGTGTGCGGCGAGGACAGGCCCACGTGGAACTCGTACACCGCGTGCTCGTAGTGCCACAGGCTGCGCACCCAGTCCGGCAGCCACGTCCAGCTGCCGCCCCGCCCCGATGTCGCCGCCCAGTCGCGGTAGTAGCCGCCGGTGCCGTCCGCCGGGGAGAGGATCCAGCCGAGCCAGGACACGACGTACGTCACGAGTGCCACCGGCACCGTCGACACGAAGGCCGGGAGCACGTCGCACCGCAGCACCGCGCGGTAGGGCCGGTCCGCCCCGGCGACCCGGCGCGCCCCGACGTCCCACAGCACCGTCATCAGGCAGAGGAAGACCATGACGTACAGGCCGTTCCACTTGGTGCCGAAGGCCAGGCCCAGGCAGAGTCCGGCCGCCCACCGCCAGGGCCGCCACCCCAGGCGCAGCGTCTCGGCGACGCGCGCGTCGGCGCGGATGATGCCGTCCTCGTCGACCGGCAGCGCCGCCGCCAGCCGGGCCCGCGCGTGGTCCCGGTCGATCAGGAAGCACCCGAAGGCGGCGAGCACGAAGAACATCAGGACCTGGTCGAGCAGCGCCGTGCGGCTCATCACGAAGTGCAGGCCGTCCACCGCGAGCAGCGCGCCCGCCAGGCAGCCGAGGAACGTGGAGCGGAAGAGCCGCCGCCCGATCCGGCACAGCATCAGGACGGAGAGCGTGCCGAGCACCGCCGTCATGAACCGCCAGCCGAACGGGTCGAAGCCGAACAGCCACTCCCCGGCGCCGATCACGTACTTGCCGACCGGCGGATGCACCACGTACGCCGCGTCGTGCGGGATCGCGATGTCGCCGCCCTGCCGCAGCACGTCGTCGTTGATCTTCTCCGGCCAGTTGACCTCGAAGCCGCGGTGGATGAGCGCCCAGCCGTCCTTCGCGTAGTACGTCTCGTCGAATATCACGGCCTTCGGGCTGCCGAGGTTCCAGAACCGGGTCACCCCGGCGACGAGCGTGACCAGCAGCGGGCCCACCCACGCCGACCAGCGCACCAGCCGGTCGGCGGCCGGTCTCGCCACGCCGAGCGTCAGCCACAGGCGGGGGCCCGGCTCGGTGTACGGGGGCACCAGCCGCGCCGTGATGTCCTCCGGGGGGCGCGCCGCGTAGCCGAATCGGCGCAGCCGCCGCGGCCACGAGGGCTGCTGCTCCTCGGCTGCCTGGCCCTCGCGGATGTCCGGGGAAGACGCGGTACTGGTCACCGCGCCATCGTAGGGAACGAGACTGTGCGAGTCCCGCTGGTGGGCCCTGCGAGGATGGATCCGTGACAGGAAGCGCAGATTCCCCCGGAACCCTCGTGTTGGCAGGCACTCCCATCGGCGATGTCGCCGACGCGCCGCCACGGCTCGCCGCCGAGCTGGCGTCGGCCGATGTCGTCGCCGCCGAGGACACCCGGCGCCTGCGCCGGCTCACCCAGGCGCTCGGCGTGCAGATCGGGGGCCGTGTCGTCTCCTACTTCGAGGGCAACGAATCCGCCCGTACGCCCGAGCTGGTCGAGGCGCTGGCGGGCGGCGCGCGCGTGCTCCTGGTGACGGACGCCGGAATGCCGTCGGTCTCCGACCCCGGCTACCGCCTGGTCGCCGCCGCCGTGGAGCGGGACATCAAGGTGACCGCCGTGCCGGGCCCGTCGGCCGTGCTCACCGCGCTCGCCCTGTCCGGTCTGCCGGTGGACCGCTTCTGCTTCGAGGGCTTCCTGCCGCGCAAGGCGGGCGAGCGGCTCTCCCGCCTGAAGGAGGTCGCCGAGGACCGCAGGACGCTGGTCTACTTCGAGGCCCCGCACCGCATCGACGACACGCTCACCGCGATGGCGGAGGCGTTCGGCGGGGAGCGCAGGGCGGCGGTCTGCCGCGAGCTGACCAAGACGTACGAAGAGGTCAGGCGCGGCTCGCTCGCGGAGCTGGCCGCGTGGGCCGCCGACGGGGTACGCGGTGAGATCACCGTCGTCGTCGAGGGCGCCCCCGAGAAGAGCGCGGCCGAGCTCGGCCCCGGGGAGCTGGTGCGCAGGGTGCTGGTGCGCGAGGAGGCGGGGGAGCGGCGCAAGGAGGCGATCGCCGCGGTCGCCGCCGAGGCGGGCCTTCCCAAGCGCGAGGTCTTCGACGCGGTCGTCGCGGCAAAGAATGCGGCTCGGATCGGCCCATCGGAAGGCAAAGGACTATCGTGAAAGGCAAAGCGCGGGCCGCGCACGAGGCTTGTTTCCTATGGAATGACCAAAACGGTTTCAACGCTCGACAGGTCTGATGCGCTCGCTCCGGGAAAGGCGTCCACTGGTCGTGGGGACGCGTGGCGCGCTTGTCCCCCGGACAAGAGGAGCAGCTGGCATGAGTGAGATCGCAGACACCGGCCACCCCCGCACGGCGATGGACGTCGTCCACGAGTCGTACGCGTTCGCCTGCATGCGCTGCGGGCACGGCTGGGAGCAGTCGTACGAGATAGAGCACCACGTGGACGCCCGGGGCCGGGAATTCGTGCAGTACCTCGCCGACGGCCACCATGTGCCGTCGCCCCTTTCCCGCCCCACCTGTCTGAACTGCGGCGGCCACGTCGTGCGGATCATGCGCGCGGGCCAGGTGTCGTCGGTCCTCGACACGATGCGGCGCCAGTACGAGGGCGGGCGCGCGGGCGGACACGCGATCCGGCCGGCCGAGCCGGCGGGTGCCACGGAGTCCGACGTGCTCGCCGCCGGACCGGGCCCGGTGCCGGTGCCCGCCGCGCGCGGACGCGGGCACCACTGGCACCTGTCCGATCTGCTGCACCCCTTCCAGCACCGCAGGGCGCGGTAGGGCGCGGGAGGGCGCACCCGCCCGGCGGGGCCCGCCGCTTCGTAGGATCGGGAGCATGCCTTCGAAGAACGCCGACGTCCCGCCGCCCCTGCCCGCACCGCTCGGGGTGGCGGTCGCCGACTCCCACACCCACCTCGACATGCAGTCCGGCACGGTGGCGGAAGCGCTCGCCAAGGCCGCCTCGGTGGGCGTCACGACGGTCGTCCAGGTCGGCTGCGACGTACGCGGCTCCCGGTGGGCGGCGGCCACCGCCGCCGAGTACGACGCCGTGCACGCCGCCGTCGCCCTGCACCCCAACGAGGCGCCCCGCATCGTGCTCGGCGACCCCGACGGCTGGTCCCGGCAGGGCGCGCGCGAGGCGGGCGGCGAGGCCGCGCTCGACGAGGCGCTCGCCGAGATCGACCGGCTCGCGGCGCAGCCCCGGGTGAGGGCCGTCGGCGAGACCGGCCTCGACCACTTCCGCACCGGCCCGGAGGGCATGGCCGCCCAGGAGCGGTCCTTCCGCGCCCACATCGAGATCGCCAAGCGCCACGGCAAGGCCCTCGTCATCCACGACCGCGAGGCGCACGCCGACGTGCTGCGGATCCTCAAGGAGGAGGGCGCCCCCGAGCGCACCGTCTTCCACTGCTACTCCGGGGACGCCGCGATGGCCGAGATCTGCGCGGAGCACGGCTACTACATGTCCTTCGCGGGCAACGTCACGTTCAAGAACGCGCAGGGGCTGCGGGACGCGCTGGCCGTCGCGCCGCTGGAGCTGGTGCTCGTCGAGACCGACGCGCCCTTCCTGACGCCCGCCCCCTACCGCGGCCGGCCCAACGCCCCGTACCTCATCCCGGTCACCGTGCGGGCCATGGCCGAGGTCCGGGGCATCGACGAGGACGCCATGGCGGCGGCCGTCTCTGCGAACACCGCGCGTGTCTTCGATTACTGACCGATAACACAACGACGCTCCGTAGCAAGCCGACTTTGGAGAGTGACGATGGCTCCGCTAGGTTCTGTCCGCCCGGTCCGGACCTCTGGAGCGTCATCGTGAGCAACGCGCAGTACGAGACGTATGAAGCGCCGTACGAGCCGTACGCCCTGCCGTACGAGCCGACCGAGCCGCACGCCCAGCCATACGTGCCGGGCCAGGTCACCGGCCCCCCGCCGTCCGGCGCGCTGCCCGGCGGCACTCCGCCCGGCGGCGGCCGGGCCGAGGCGCGGCGGGCCGCCCACGCGCGGGTGTGGAACACCTACGGC
>NZ_JAFEXF010000238.1 GCF_016905445.1 Streptomyces sp. G44 | reverse complement strand
TCGGTGGTCATAGCGTGAGGGAAACGCCCGGTTACATTCCGAACCCGGAAGCTAAGCCTCACAGCGCCGATGGTACTGCAGGGGGGACCCTGTGGGAGAGTAGGACGCCGCCGAACTAATTTTGATAGAGCTGGTCCCTGAACTTCGGTTCAGGGACCAGCTCTTTTTTGTTTCACGTCACTTGCCGTTCACGTTGTGCAGCCAACATCCGCAGACATGGGGACAGTTGGGATGTTGCGCGCCGCCGGTGTCGGCACCGGCGACGAGGTCGTCGTACCCGCCTACGGGAACGCCGAGGTCGCCGAGGCCGTGGTCCAGGCGGGAGCGCTGCCGGTCTTCGCCGACATAGAGCCGGCGACGTACTGCCTCGACCCTGACGCCGTGGCCGCCGTGGTGACCCCACGTACGGCCGCCGTCATCGTCGTACACCGCTTCGGGAGCCAGGCCGACGTACGGAGCCTGCGCGACCTGGGAAGCCGCGAGGGATTCCTCGTCCTTGAGCAGGGCGAGTCGGAGGCCCCGTACGAAGGAATGGAGCGTCGGCGGGCGCATGCCGCGTACCTCAGCGGGCGGCTCAGCGGGGTCGTGACGCCGGACGGCGGTGAAGGGCACAGCTACCAGCAGTACGTGGTGCGCGTGCCCGGGAACGGGCGGCCGGACCGCGACGCGTTCGCACGCGCTGTGCGAGCCAAGGGCGTCAACTGCTGGGTGCCCGTGAAGACTCCGGTGCACCGGCTGCCGCAATTCCGCAGGGACGTGCGCCTGCCCGAGACCGAGCGGGCCGCGGACGAGACGCTGGCCCTGCCCGTCGACGCCTCGATGTCGCGGCGCGACCTCCAGCGTGTCGTCTCCGCCTGCAATGCCCTCGGAGGGCTCCTCCAACCCGCCTTCTAAGGTGCCTTCGTGGAGCGGGCTTTGAAGAACTCCACCATCAGGCCGGTGGCGTCGATGCCGGCCTGCGGGTCGGACATGCTGCCGCCCCCGCCGCCCGGCCAGGAGTGGCCCATCTCGGGCATCCGATAGACGACGACGTCCGAGCCGTCGCGGCACTTGGCTGTCGTCCTGCTGATGTTGTTCTTGAGCTTTCTGGGTTCGGCGGAATCGCACGACAGGCGTTGCTGCCAGGAGTCGATGCCCGCGTCCATTACGCCGTAATGCTCGTCGAGACCGCCGATGAAGGTGATCACCGAGACCGGCGTCTTCGGCATGTACGAGGTCTTCGCCGCGTCCGTGCCGAGGTATCCGCTGCTGACCGGGGCGATGGCCGCGAAGGTGCCGGGGAGTTCCACGGCGAGTTTGTACGCCATGTCGCCGCCGTTGGAAATTCCCGTGGCGTAGATGCGGGACGGATCGGCGTGCCAGGTTGTCGTCAGCCTTTTCGTGATCGTGCGGACGAAGCCGACATCGTCCTCGGTGCCGCAGCAGATCAGGGCGTTGAAGCCCCGGTTGAGGCCGTCGGGGTAGGCGACGAGGAAGTTCTCCTCGTCGGCTTCGGAGTTCAGGCCGCTGATCGCCGCCATGGCCTTTCCGTCGGCCGGATAGGGGTGCATGGCGATGACGAGGGGGAGCTTCGCGGAAGGCGTGTAACCCGGTGGGGCGTGGACGGTGTAGACGCGCTTCTCGCCCTGCCAGGAAAGGGTGACCCTGTGATCGCCGGGGCGCGGGATCTCCGCGGCTGCCGGCTTCTTCGGTGGCCGTGGATCCGTAGGGCCTCGGCCGTCCGAGCCGCAGCCTGTGAGCGGCAGGAGCAGGGCGGCGACCGCCAGGGATACGGCGGACAGCCGGCGGGGCGCACGTAGGGTCGGCATGCGCGCAGGGTGGCAGCGCCGGGGCGGGTGGTCCAGAGGAAGGGGCGGTTCGGGCGGGCTCGGAATTCAGGTATGATCTATTCCGTTGCCGCGCGGAACACCGCGAAGGACAACAGGCCCCTATAGCTCAGTCGGTAGAGCGTCTCCATGGTAAGGAGAAGGTCAGCGGTTCGATTCCGCTTGGGGGCTCAACACAAGAAGGCCTCCGCCCGGTTGGGCGGAGGTCTTCTTCTTTGTGTGCCGTGGTCCGGGGCACCCGAAGGTGCCCCGGGGTGGCTCAGTCCTGCTGGAGGCCCGGGACGCGCATCGCGAGGATGGCCATGTCGTCCGACGGGGCGTCCGACGCGAAGCGCTCCACCGCGCGCATGATGCGGGCCGCCACCGCGCCGGCCGTCAGCCCCGTACAGGTCGTCAGGACCTCCGCGAGACCGTCGTCGCCGAGCATGCGGGTGCCCTCGCGGCGCTCGGTGACGCCGTCCGTCACGCAGAGCAGGACGTCGCCCGGGTCGAGCGTCATCGTCTCCTCGTACAGTTCGAGGTCGTCCATCACGCCGAGCAGGGGTTGCGGTTCGGCGTACGGCTCGACCGTGCCGTCCTGGCGCAGGCGCAGCGGCAGCGGGTGGCCCGCGCAGACGATCTTCAGCACCGCCGAGCCGTCCTCCTGGGGCCACAACTCGCCGTAGAGGAGCGTCAGGAAGCGGCTGCGGTCGCCCTCGTCGAGGATCGCGGCGTTCAGGCGCTCCAGGACCGCGGGGCCGCCGAAGCCCTCGCGGGCGAGCAGGCGCAGGGCGTGCCGGGCGAGGCCCGTGACCGCGGCGGCCTCCGGGCCCGTGCCGCAGACGTCGCCGATCGCGAAGCCGTACGCCCCGTCGCGGATCGGGAAGAGGTCGTAGAAGTCGCCGCCGACCTCATTGCCCTCGCCCGCCGCGCGGTAGATGACGTCGACCTCCACGCCCGGGATCTGCGGCAGGCCGGGCGGCAGCAGGCTGCGCTGGAGGGACTGGCTGATGGCCATGCGCTCGGAGTACAGGCGGGAGTTGTCCAGGGCGAGGGCCGCCCGGCGGGAGAGATCTTCGGCCAATTCGAGGATCTCCTGGCGGAAGTGCTCGTCGGAGGGCTTACCGAGCGTGAGCATGCCGATGACGCGGTTGCGGGCCACCAGCGGCAGGACCACCGTCTCGCCGCCCACCGCGGACGCCGTGGACAAGGTGGTGCCGATGCCCGAGCCCAGGGTCATCGATTCGCCGAGGCCCAGGCTGCGCATGGAGGTGCGCAGCGCCGCCTGGTGGGCGGCCTCCGAGGGGGCGGACCAGATGCGGGCGCCCGGGGTGGGGACCGGGTCGGGCGGGGAGATCTTGGACAGGAGTGCCTTCAGGCCGTCGATGCGCTCCTCGTCCTCGTGCAGGACGTACGAGAGGTAGGGCTCGGCGGACTGGTCGGCGATGGTGTAGACGGCGCACCAGGTGGCGAGTGTCGGGACCGTCATCTGGGCCATGAGGGCCAGGGTCTGGTCGCGGTCCAGGGTGCCCGCGAGGAGGTCGGAGGCCTCGACGAGGAAGGAGAGGGAGCCGCGGCGGAGCCGCTCCAGCTCGCCGAGGCGCGCGGACTCCACGGCGAGGGCGATGCGGTCGGCGGCGAACTGGAGACGCAGGGCTTCTTCGTTCGAATACCGGTCGGGGGCCTCCGCGGCGACGCCGAGGGAGCCGGTGAGGCGGCCCTCGACCTTGAGGGGGACCGTGACGACGGAGCGCATGCCCGTGCCGTTGAGCAGCGGGACGGCGCCGGGGACGACGGTGAGGTCCTCGTGGACGGCCGGCATGCGGGCCGAGCCGTAACGCCCGGGGCCCGCCTCTACGGGGACGCGGGCGAAGCGCTGGCGGGCCGAGGGCAGGCCGGTGGAGGCGCGGACCTCCAGCTCCGTCTCGTCGTCGGTGGCAAGCAGCAGGAAGGCCGCGTCGCCGTCGAGCATGTCGCGGGCGCGCTCCACGGTGCGCTGGAGGAGGCCGTCGAGGTCCTCCGGGGCGGGTGAGCCGATGAAGATCTCGAAGGGGTCGGTGGCGTTCGGCTCGCTGAGCGTGCCCTGCTCGGGCGTCGCGCCGCGGAGCGGGGTCTGGAGCACGGCGCGCTCGTCGTCGCGTACGAGGAGGCAGACCGTGGACGGCTCGCCGCCGTTGTCGCGGACGCGCAGGTGGGAGGCGTAGACGGGGATGACGCGGCCGTGGGAGCCACGGATGCCGTAGCTGCCTTCCCAGCGGGAGAGCTGGAGGGCCTCGGCGATGCCGGTGCTGGTGCCGGGGGTGTGCGGCCAGGCCGCCAGGTCGTTCAGGGGTTTGCCGATGACCTGTTCGGCCGCGTACCCGAAGAGGTCGCCGGCGTCCTCGTTCCAGGCGCTGATCGCGCCCGTGCGGTCGATCTGGATCACGGCGACGCGGACCCTGCCGTCGGCGACCGGCAGGAGGTCGGCCGGGAGGCAGGGACCCGCGGCCCGGGTGCCCACGGGGCGGTGGGGCAGGTCGAGCTGGAACCAGACCAATTTGTGCGTGGGGCTGTAGTCGACGCCCCAGCGGGTGGCGAGCGCGGCGCAGAGCTGGAGGCCGCGGCCCCCCTCGCGGTCGGGGCTGCCCATGTGCACGGAGGACTGCTGGAGCGGGATCTCACGCTCCGGATAGCGGTCGGAGACCTCGATGCGCACGGCGTCCGCGCTGCGCAGGCACAGGACGTCGGCGGCCGTGCCGGCGTGCACCACGGCGTTGGTCACCAGCTCGCTGGTGAGGACGACGGCGTCGTCGACGATGTCGGTGAACCCCCAGCCCTGGAGGGTGTCGCGCACGAAGGAGCGGGCCGTCGCGACGGAACGTCCGACGGGGTCGAAGGTCGCAGCCGCACGCGCGGTGATCACAGCACTCCTCGTACGAGTTTCGACAGTGTCGATGGTGTCGACGCCCGGTTCTCCCGAACTCATGGTGCGGCCGCCCCTCCGATGCCCGCTTGTTCGTGTACCACCGCCCTGGCCGGGCAGGACCGGGGTGGTTGGACAGCCGGAGGCAAGGTTACTTACCTTCGCCGTCCGTGCTGATGCCGGTCGCCGGTCTTTCCGCCCGGAGGGGTGCGGACGATGTGCGAAGCTGCCGAACTGTTATGGCCTGGTTCCGCCATGGTGAAACACTGGGCAGGCTTCATGAAGACGGTCCGATCAGGACAAGCAGTAGGTCAACCCTTGCGGGAGGGACACAGTGGAGTCTGGCGCAGCGACGCGGGGCACTGAGACGCGCGCGAAAGACGGACAGTCCCTGAGCAAACAGCGCAAACCGCGCAATGGGGCGACCGCTTCCGTGGACGCGGCGGCCCTGAACCGGCTGCTCGCGGCGCTGGTGGCGATGCGGGACGGCAATTTCCGTAAGCGGCTGACGGTCTCCGGGGACGACGTCATGTCGCAGATCGCCGCGGTCTTCAATGAGGTCGCTGACCGGAATCTGCACCTCACCGGTGAGCTGTCGCGGGTCCGGCGGATGGTCGGGCGTGAGGGAAAACTCACGGAACGGCTGGAGAGCGGGGCGAGCGAGGGCTCGTGGGCGGCCGCGATCGAGGCGTCGAACGCCCTTGTCGACGATCTCGTACGCCCCGTCTCCGAGGTCGGCCGGGTTCTCTCCGCGGTGGCGGAGGGCGACCTGGAGCAGCGCATGGAGCTGCGGGCGCAAGGGGTGGACGGGAACGGTCATCCGCTGCGCGGGGAGTTCCTGAAGGTCGGCCGTACGGTCAACAACCTCGTCGACCAGCTCTCCACCTTCACCGACGAGGTCACGCGGGTGGCCAGCGAGGTCGGCACGGAGGGCAAGCTCGGCGGGCAGGCCAAGGTGCGGGGGATGTCCGGTTCGTGGAAGGACCTCACGGACTCGGTCAACACCATGGCGTACCGCCTGACGGCGCAGGTGCGGGACATCGCGCTGGTGACGACGGCCGTGGCGAAGGGTGACCTGTCCCGGAAGGTCACGGTGCATGTCGCGGGCGAGATGCTGGAGCTGAAGAACACCGTCAACACGATGGTGGACCAGCTCTCCTCGTTCTCCTCCGAGGTGACGCGCGTCGCCCGTGAGGTCGGCACGGAGGGGGAGCTCGGCGGCCAGGCGCGGGTGCCGGGTGTGGCGGGCGTGTGGAAGGACCTCACCGATTCGGTGAACCTCATGGCCGGCAACCTCACCGCCCAGGTGCGTGGCATCGCGGAGGTGACCACGGCGGTCGCCAACGGCGACCTGTCGCGGAAGGTCACGGTGAGCGCGCGTGGCGAGGTCGCCCAGCTCGCCGAGACGATCAACCAGATGACCGAGACGCTGCGTACGTTCGCGGACGAGGTCACCCGGGTGGCCAACGAGGTCGGTGCCGAGGGGCAGCTGGGCGGCCAGGCCAATGTGCCGGGCGCGGCGGGCACCTGGAAGGACCTGACGGACTCGGTCAACACGGTCTTCCGCAACCTCACCACGCAGGTGCGGGACATCGCGCAGGTGACGACGGCGGTGGCGAACGGCGATCTGTCGCAGAAGGTCACCGTCGATGTCGCGGGCGAGATGCTCGAGTTGAAGAACACCGTCAACACCATGGTGGACCAGCTCTCCGCCTTCGGTTCCGAAGTGACGCGGGTGGCGCGGGAGATCGGCGTCGAGGGTGAGCTCGGCGGTCAGGCGCAGGTGCAGGGCGCGGCCGGTACGTGGAAGGACCTCACCGACTCGGTGAACACCGCCTTCCGCAACCTCACCGGTCAGGTGCGCAACATCGCGCAGGTGACGACGGCGGTCGCCAACGGCGATCTGTCGCAGAAGGTCACGGTGGACGTCTCCGGAGAGATGCTCCAGCTGAAGAACACCGTGAACACCATGGTGGACCAGCTGTCGTCCTTCGCCGACCAGGTCACGCGGATGGCGCGCGACGTGGGCACCGAGGGCCGGCTCGGCGGCCAGGCGCGCGTGGACGGCGTGAGCGGCACGTGGAAGGACCTCACCGACTCCGTCAACTTCATGGCGGGGAACCTGACCTCGCAGGTGCGGCAGATCGCGCAGGTGACCACGGCGGTGGCCCGCGGCGACCTGTCCCAGAAGATCGAGGTCGACGCGCGCGGCGAGATCCTGGAGCTGAAGAACACCATCAACACCATGGTCGACCAGCTCTCCGCCTTCGCCGACCAGGTGACCCGGGTGGCCCGCGAGGTGGGCACCGAGGGGCGGCTGGGCGGTCAGGCGCAGGTGCCGGGCGTGGCCGGAGTGTGGCGCGACCTGACGGACTCCGTGAACGGCATGGCCGGGAACCTGACCGCGCAAGTGCGCAACATCGCGCAGGTCGCGACGGCGGTGGCCCGCGGTGACCTGTCGCAGAAGATCGACGTGGACGCGCGCGGCGAGATCCTGGAGCTGAAGAACACCCTCAACACCATGGTGGACCAGCTGTCGGCCTTCGCGGAGCAGGTCACGCGGGTCGCGCGCGAGGTGGGCACCGACGGCATCCTGGGCGGTCAGGCCGAGGTGCAGGGCGTCTCGGGCACCTGGAAGGACCTGACGCAGTCCGTGAACGGCATGGCGAACAACCTCACCCTCCAGGTGCGGAACATCGCCGAGGTGACCACGGCCGTCGCCATGGGTGACCTCTCCAAGAAGATCACCGTCGACGCCAAGGGCGAGATCCTCGAACTCGTCACGACCGTCAACACCATGGTCGACCAGCTCTCCTCGTTCGCCGAGCAGGTCACGCGCGTGGCCCGCGAGGTGGGCACCGAGGGGCAGCTCGGCGGCCAGGCACGGGTGCCGGGCGTCACCGGCATCTGGAAGGACCTGAGCGACAACGTCAACCTGATGGCCAACAACCTGACCAGCCAGGTGCGGAACATCTCCCAGGTGTCGGCGGCGGTCGCCAACGGCGACCTCACCAAGAAGGTCACGGTCGAGGCGCGCGGTGAGGTCGCGCAGCTCGCCGACACGGTCAACACCATGGTGACGACACTGAGTTCGTTCGCCGACGAGGTCACGCGCGTGGCCCGCGAGGTGGGCACGGACGGCATCCTCGGCGGCCAGGCCCGCGTGCCGGGTGTCTCCGGTACGTGGAAGGACCTCACCGAGTCCGTGAACTCGATGGCGTCCAACCTGACCGGGCAGGTCCGCAACATCGCGATGGTGACCACCGCGATCGCCAAGGGTGATCTCACCAAGAAGATCGACATCGACGCCCGGGGCGAGATCCTGGAGCTCAAGACCACCATCAACACGATGGTCGACCAGCTGTCGTCCTTCGCCGAGCAGGTCACCCGGGTCGCCCGCGAGGTGGGCACGGAGGGCCAGCTGGGCGGTCAGGCACGCGTGCGGGACGTCGACGGCACCTGGCGCGACCTCACCGAGTCCGTGAACGAGATGGCCGGGAACCTCACCCGGCAGGTGCGTGCCATCGCCAAGGTCGCCACCGCGGTGACCCGGGGCGATCTCAACCTGAAGATCGAGGTCGACGCGGCGGGCGAGATCCAGGTCCTCCAGGACAACATCAACACGATGATCGCCAACCTCCGCGACACCACCCTGGCCAACAAGGAACAGGACTGGCTCAAGGGCAACCTCGCGCGGATCTCGGGCCTGATGCAGGGCCGCCGGGACCTGGAGGACGTCGCCTCGCTGATCATGAGCGAGCTGACGCCGGTGGTCTCCGCGCAGCACGGCGCGTTCTTCCTGGCGATGCCCACGGACGACGCCAAGGACCTCGGGAGCGGGCACGAGGACGCGTACGAGCTGCGCATGCTCGGCAGCTACGGCTACTCCATGGGTTCCATGCCGACCTCCTTCCGGCCCGGCGAGACGCTGATCGGCACGGCCGCCAAGGAGCGGCGCACGATCCTCGTGGAGAACGCGCCCTCCGGCTACCTGCGGATCGCCTCCGGCCTCGGTGAGGCGCCGCCCGCGCAGGTCATCGTGTTGCCGGTGCTCTTCGAGGGGACCGTCCTCGGCGTGATCGAGCTGGCCGCGTTCCAGCCCTTCACGCAGATCCAGAAGGACTTCCTCAGCCAGATCGCCGAGATGATCGCGACGAGCGTCAACACCATCAGCGTCAATACGAAGACCGAGGTGCTGCTCAAGCAGTCGCAGGAACTGACCGAGCAACTGCGCGAGCGGTCGGCGGAATTGGAGAACCGGCAGAAGGCGCTCCAGGACTCCAACGCCGAGCTGGAGGAGAAGGCCGAGCTGCTCGCCCAGCAGAACCGCGACATCGAGGTGAAGAACACCGAGATCGAAGAGGCCAGGCAAGTCCTGGAGGAGCGCGCGGAGCAGCTCGCGGTCTCGATGCGCTACAAGTCCGAATTCCTGGCGAACATGTCGCACGAGCTGCGCACACCGCTCAACTCCCTGCTGATCCTCGCCAAGTTGCTCGCCGACAACGCCGACTCGAACCTCACCCCGAAGCAGGTGGAGTTCGCCGAGACGATCCACGGCGCGGGTTCGGACCTGCTTCAGCTCATCAACGACATCCTCGACCTTTCGAAGGTCGAGGCCGGCAAGATGGACGTCTCCCCGACGCGCATCGCCCTGGTGCAACTCGTCGACTACGTAGAGGCCACCTTCCGCCCGCTGACCGCGGAGAAGGGACTCGACTTCTCCGTACGCGTCTCCCCGGAGCTGCCCGCGACGCTGCACACGGACGAGCAGCGCCTGCTCCAGGTGCTGCGCAACCTCCTGTCCAACGCGGTGAAGTTCACCGACTCCGGAGCGGTCGAGCTGGTGATCCGGCACGCCAACAACGACGTGCCCAACGCGATCCGCGAGCAGCTCCTTGAGGCGGGCTCGCTGCGGGACCCGGGCGCCGACCTGATCGCCTTCTCGGTCACGGACACCGGCATCGGCATCGCGGCCAGCAAGATGCGGGTCATCTTCGAGGCGTTCAAGCAGGCCGACGGCACGACCAGCCGGAAGTACGGCGGCACGGGCCTCGGCCTGTCGATCAGCCGGGAGATCGCACGGCTGCTCGGCGGGGAGATCCACGCCCAGAGTGAGCCGGGCCGCGGTTCGACCTTCACGCTCTATTTGCCCCTGCACCCGAGCGAACTGCCCCCCCAGGGCTACGCGCAGCTCGCGCCCCCGCGCACCACGCCGGAACTGCCCGCCGCGGAGAGCGGCCCGGCGGGCCCCGAGGCCGGCCCCGCGCAGCGCGAGGGCGCCGCGGTGCCGCAC
>NZ_JAFEXF010000237.1 GCF_016905445.1 Streptomyces sp. G44 | reverse complement strand
AAGAGACGGGCCCCAGCGCCGGCCGGGGTCTTCGCGCGGCGCCCGTCCGCCGCTGCCAGTGCACCAGGGCCCGCCCGGCGACGGCGAGCAGGCACTGGGCCGCGCCGAGCCCGGCCAGCGTCGACAGGGGGAGCGGCGGCACCGGGGCGGGCAGGGCCGGGGCGAGGACGGCGGTGAGGGCCCAGCCGAGCGCGATCCGCCCGGCGAGCGAAGGCACCTCGTCGAGCGTCGCGGGCAGCGCGGTGTACGCGTACAGCCGCCCCTGCGCGTTCAGGACGAGGACGACGGCGAGCAGCAGCGGCGCCAGCGTCGCGTACGCCCGCGGATCGCCGAGGAGCAGCGGGGCGAGCAGCGCAGCGGCGCAGTCGGCGCCGGCGAGGGCCGCCACCGAGCGGCGGCGGCGGGACGGGGGCCGCGGGCGGGCGTCGGCGCGCGCGCCCACCGCTCCGCGCGGGGCGACGACGAAGGCGCCGGGCGGGGCCTGGGTGCCCTGCCGGGACTGACCTGACGAGGAGGCGACGGTTCGTTCCGCACTCACGGGGTGGTGCACTCCCTGCACTTGGCGGTCTTGGCGGTCGTGGCGGCCTCGGCGGCCTTGGTGGGCTCCGCGCCCAGCAGCTCGCGGTACACCACACCGATGGCGTCCGCGGTGTGCCGCGCGTCGTGGTGGTCCAGGACATGCCGGCGGCCTCGCGCCCCGAGCGCGTCGCGCAGGGCCTGGTCCCGCAGCAGGGCGACGAGGGACCCGGCCAGCGCGGCCGGGTCCTCCGGCGGCACCAGCGCGTGCGCGCGGCCGTCCGGCGGCAGGCTCTCCCGGGCGCCGTCCACGTCGGTGACGACGACCGGCCGGGCGCAGGCCATGGCCTCCAGCGGGGCCAGCGCCATCCCCTCCCACCGGGAGGGCAGCACCACCACGTCGGCGGCCCGGTACCAGTCGGCGGCGTCCCGCGCCGCCCCGGCGAACACCACGGACGGGTCCGCCGCCGCGCGCAGCCGGGCGGCGTCCGGCCCGTCCCCGACCAGCACCAGGCGGGCGCCGGGCACCCGCTCGGTCACCCGCGGCCAGGCGCGCAGCAGGACGTCCTGCCCCTTCTGCTGGCAGAGCCTGCCGACGCACACCACGAGGGGTACGCCGGCGAAGGGCGCGGGCAGCAGCCGCCCGCGGGCCTCGTGTGGCGCGCCGGGCCCGAAGCGGTCGACGTCCACGCCGTTGGGCACCACCGAGAAGGAGCCGTCGACGCCCGCCCGGCGGCCGGTGGTCCGTTCGGCCTCGCTGACGCAGACGATGCGCGCCGCCCAGCGGGCCGCGCGGCGCTCCCAGAGCCGGGCAAGGAGCGCGGTGGCCCCGCCGACGGCCTCGAAGGACCAGGCGTGCGGCTGGAAGACGGTCGGGACACGGCCGCGCAGGGCGAGCCGCGCGGCGAGTCCGGCCTTGGCGCTGTGGGCGTGGACGAGCGTGGGCCCCACGGCGTCGATGACGCGGCGCAGCTCCCGGACCTCGGCGCGCAGGCGGGGGCCGGGGGAGCGCGACGCCTGCCAGGGGTGGCCGCGCACCCCCCGCCCGGCGCGGCTCAGCGCCTTCGGCAGGAGGCCTTGGTCGGGGCAGGCCACGTGGACGTCCATGCCCGCCGCCGCCTGGGCGCGGGCCAGATCGGCGACGACCCGTGCCACACCGCCGTCCACGGGCTGGCTGATGTGCAGGATCCGTGGTGCGAGGGGTGCTGACGGCGGAGGCATGCGCAACTCCCTGGAGTCGGTGCGGAGCAGTGCGCGCTAGCGCGGGACGTCGACGGCGGCCCGCGCGGCGCGTGCGGGAAGCGCGGGAGACACGGGGAGCGGGACGAACACGCGACGCGGGCCCGGGGAGTGGCGCATGACGGCGTTGGCCTTCCGAAGTGTGAAGAGCTCCGACCACAGCGGAGATGAGAGGTTCGTATTGAATACGCTATTTCACGGCGTATGACTGAAATGTCCGTATGGAAGACGGCAACTGTAACGGCTGCGCGGTGCCGCCCCGTCAACCCGCGTACGTGTGTCGGATTCGTGAAGGGCCGGGCGAGCGGGGGGCCGTGGGCGCGACACGCGGTCCCGGTGAACCGGCGAGGCCCCCGGCCCGCGCGTCAACCGACGCTGCCACGGCGGCAATCGGCGCCCTCGCACATCACCCGACCGGGCGCACAACTCACCATGCCGATCGACAGTTGATCCCACGTACGGGCACACGGTCCGTATGGCACACCCTCACAAGGAGCAGTACTCCATGTCGCGTACCACCAAGGCCCTCGCCCTGTCCGCCGTCGCCGCCGCCGCAGTGGCCGCGGGCGCGGGCGTCGCCACCGCCGACGCCGGCGCGCAGGGCGCCGCCGCCAACTCCCCCGGCGTCGTCTCGGGCAACACCATCCAGGTGCCGGTCCACGTCCCGGTGAACGTCTGCGGCAACACCGTCGACGTCATCGGTGTGCTGAACCCGGCGTTCGGCAACCACTGCGTCAACCGCTGACGCGTCATTCCACGGACGGCCGTTCCCGCGCAGGCGGGGGCGGCCGTTCGGCGTGTCGGCGGGGAGCGATCGCGTCCCGCCCCTCGGATGGGGGCCGTTCGGTTGCGGTCCGACGAGGCCGCTCTCACGGTGATCACAAGATCCGACGCATCACCGAAAGGGACTCACCCATGCGCGCTCTGCCCGTACGGCGTATCGCGGCCCCCGCCCTGTGCGCGACGCTGCTCATCGGCACGGCCGGCACCGCCTTCGCCCTCGCCGGTGACGGCACACCCGGCGACGACACCCGCAACGCGCACCGTGCCCCCGCCCCGGCCCCGGAGACGATGCTGGCCCAGGCCGAGCAGCTCCACGACCTCGCCGGAGTCCTCACCCCGTCCTCGGAACTGCTCACCGCGGTGCTCAGGGCCCCGGGCCACAAGCTCTCCCCGGCGGACGTCGACAAGCACAGCGAGGCCCTGAAGCGGGCGGTCGACGCCGCCGGCACCAACACCCCCGCGTCCATGACCCTCGCCGACCCCACCGTCAAGCTGCCGCAGCCGCCCGAGCGGCCGGCCGGGGGCGCCGCCCGCGACAAGGCGCCGGCCGACCCGCGGGCCGGCGCCCTGTCCGCGCTCCAGAAGGCGGACGCCAAGCTGCTCAGGGCCGCCGGGGCGGGCGACGCCGCGGCCGTGCGCGCCCAGGCCCCCGCCGTCGTCGACAGCATGGTCAACGTGGTCGCCGCCACCATGGTCGGCGGCGACCTGCCCGCGCCCAGCCTGCCGGGCGTGCCGCCGCTGCCGAAGGTGCCCGCGCCGCAGAACGTGCCGACCGGAACCCTGCCGCAGACCCCGGCCGTGCCGAAGGCCCCCGCGCCCTGAGCGAGCGTCAGCCCAGGGCGCCCGGCAGCAGGTTGATATGAGAATCGGACCGTTCTTCCTTCGAGTGGGCCCGGGGGAGTTTGCCGCCCCGGGGGTTTCCGTACCCGCTCGTGCTCGTTGGGCCCGGTGAAGTGAGACGCCAGGCAATCGTTGCCTGCACGGTGCCCCCAGGCGACACGCGTTGCCGAAGAAAGGAACATGATGAAGGCCCTGAAGGCTGCTGCTGTCCTTGCCGGTTCGATCGCCATCGCCGGTTCCGCCGCGCCCGCGTTCGCCGGCGGCCTGACGCCCACCAGCCTGACCACCGAAGTGGAGTCCCTCGCCACCCAGCCCCTGCTGGACCCCGAGCCGCGGGACGGGAACCTGATCGACACCAAGAAGGGCGCGTCCGTCGTCAACACCGTCTCGGACGCCGCGGGCAACGTGAACACCACGGGCGGCCCGGCGAAGCTCATCGGCGGACTTCCCGCCGCCCGGTAAAGCGCGGGCCATTCCTCTCCGCACCCCATCGTCCGGCCCGCCGCGGCCGGGACGACGCAAGGGCCGGTCACCTCTTCCACGGGCCGGCCCTCGCGCGTGTCCGCACCCGGACGCCGACACCGCGTACGGGAAGACCAGTTCGACCGGCGGGCGTCCGCGGCCCGCTCCGCGTGACCCCATCGTGTGATGGCGCCGCCGGGCTCGACCACACGGGTGACAACGGCACCGGACCGGCCCCCGGGCGTCTATACGGTTCCGTCCATGACCTCAGCAGCCGGTGAACGGCGACCCTTCCCAGCGACCGCCCCCGGAACGGACCCGCGCTGATGAGCACCACGGACCTGCCGCGCCGCGTACCGCGCCAGGGAGCCGGGTCGCTCCGCGCCGACGGTACGGCGCCCCCGGAAGGCACCCACCGGCCTGCGGGGGACCGGTGGTTCGGCCTGCTCCTGGTCGCCACCGGCGCGGCGGGACTGCTGGCGTCGTGGGTCATCACGCTCGACAAGCTCAAGCTCCTGAAGGACCCGGACCACACACCGGGGTGCAGCCTCAACCCGGTGGTGGCGTGCGGCAGCATCATGAAGAGCGCCCAGGCGTCGGCCTTCGGGTTCCCCAACCCCCTGCTCGGCCTGGCCGCCTACGCCGTCGTGATCGGCGTCGGGGTGAGCGTGCTGGCGGGCGCCCGCTTCCCGCGCTGGTACTGGCTGGCGTTCCACGCGGGCACGCTCTTCGGCGTCGCCTTCTGCACGTGGTTGCAGTTCCAGTCCCTGTACCGCGTCAACGCGCTCTGCCTGTGGTGCTGCCTCGCCTGGGCCGCCACCACGCTCCTGTTCTGGTACGTGACGTCACACAACGTGCGCCGCGGCTTCCTGCCCGCCCCGCGCGGAGTGCGCGCCTTCCTGCACGAGTTCACGTGGGCTCTTCCCACCCTGCACCTGGGCGCCGTCGGCATGCTCGTCCTGACGCGCTGGTGGGACTTCTGGACCGGCTGACGGCGGAAGCCCCCGGTGGAAACGCACCGGGGGCTTCGTCAGGTGTCCTGCGATCGGCTCAGCGACCGTGGCCGTGGCCGTGGTGGTGGCCCCCGTCGGTGTTCACGCACTTGTTGCCGTAGGCGGGGTTCAGCGCGCCGATGACATCGATGGTGTTGCCGCAGAAGTTCACGGGGATGTGGACCGGGACCTGGGCCACGTTGCCCGAGAGCACGCCCGGGGAGCCGACGGCCGTACCCTGCGCACCGGCGTCCGCCGCGGCGAGGCCCGCGCCCCCGAGCAGGACGGCACCGGTGCCGAAGGTGACGGCGGCGGCCTTCGCGATGCGAGACATCACGTTCTCCTTTGAGTGGGAAAGAGCGGCTGCCTACGCACAGCCGCGTGCTTTCTAACGTCAGTTCTCCCGACTCAGTAACGGCGTACGGATCTTCGAGCCGAGGGCGGTCAGAGCAGCCGGGCCCCTCTCCTGGCCAGGTAACGGACCGGGTCGATGTCCGAGCCGTAGCCGCGACGGGAACGTATCTCCAGGTGCAGATGGGGCCCGGTCGCCCGCCCCGTGGCCCCGCTGCTCCCGATGCGCGCCCCGGCACGGACGGCGGCCCCCTGGCGGACCGTGATGCGGGACAGGTGGGCGAAGACGGCGTAGTGGCCGTCCCGCAGCCGCACCGTCACCGCCTTGCCGTAGGACCCCGACCGGCGCGCCAGTACGACGACCCCGGAGGCCACGGCGTACACGGGCGTCCCGGTCGGCACCGCCAGGTCGATGCCCGTGTGGTGCCCGGCGAGCCAGTCGCCGCGGACGCCGTAGCGCGCGGAGACCCGGAAGCCGCGGCGCAGCGGGAGGGCGTAGCGGCCGGGCGGGCGTTCGGGGGCGAAGGCCGCCCGGTTGTCGTCGGCGTCGAGCCGGGCCGCCGCCTCGGCGAGCGCCGTCTCGAACTCGACGTCGTACCCGCCCGTGCAGACGTCGGTGCCGTCCGAGTGCGACGCGGCGGCCGGGAACGCGGTCACCGGGACCGCTCCGACGGCCAGGAATCCGGCGGCGGCCCGCAGGGCGTCGCGCCGCGTGGGAGGCGCCGGGCGCGCCTCGTCTATGTGGTGGTCCATGCCCGCCACCTCACTAGGGGCGGGCACGACACGCATCCCGTGGCCGTCCCGACTACGCCAGGCGGTGGAATCGGCGACGAATTCCGCACGCCGCGTCCTCCCGGCCGTCACATGAAGGACATGCCGCCGCCCACGACGCAGGATC
The DNA here is from genome assembly GCF_016905445.1 of Streptomyces sp. G44. Classification (GTDB taxonomy): domain Bacteria; phylum Actinomycetota; class Actinomycetes; order Streptomycetales; family Streptomycetaceae; genus Streptomyces. The sequence continues at coordinate 3,998 of NZ_JAFEXF010000237.1, read as the reverse complement.
TGCCGTACTTCCAGTCGCACTCGACCTGGTGGACGAGGGAGTCGGGAGCGCCGGCCGGCCCGGTGGGCGCGGCGGCGGCGGGGCTGAACGCCAGCAGGGGGACGAGCGCCAGGGCCAGCGACACAAGCAGTCTGAGGTGAACCGACACGTCCGTTCTCCTCGTGATCGTCGTATCCCGAGACCTGACGATCCTGCCCAGATGTCACCCATGATCGCTATTCAGTGACCGAGTGTGACGCCGGGCATGGTGCCGGGCGGGACGGTGGCCGCCGCTCGCCTGAGTGGGGGAGAGGCGCGGCGGCGGGGGCGACACAGCGACGCTGTTCGGCTGTAATGCGGCGGGCGGCGCCTACGTTGGTCGGCGTGAAGATCGAATGCGTCGGTGGTGGCCCCGCCTCCCTGTACCTGGCCATCCTCGCCAAGCTCCGAGATCCGGCCCACGAGGTCACCGTCCACGAGCGCCACGCCGCCGGTGCCAGCCACGGCTGGGGCGTCACGTACTGGCCCGATCTCCTGGAGGAGCTGCGCGGCCACGACCCGGAGTCCGCGCGCGCCATCGCCGAGCAGTCCGTGAGCTGGCGCGGCGGCTTCGCGTACGTGGGTGAAAGGACCACCGCCCACGACGGCGACGTGGGCCACGCCATCGGACGCCACCGCCTGCGGACCATCCTCGCGGACCGCGCCCGGGAGCTGGGGGTCCGCCTGGAGTACGGCGTCGAGATCGGCGGCCGCGAGGACCTGCCGGACGCGGACCTCGTCGTCGCGGGCGACGGCGCGCACAGCAGGCTGCGCACGCAGAGCGCCGTCCACTTCGGGACCCGTGTGACCACCGGGGCCAACCGCTTCGTCTGGCTCGGCACGACCCGCGTCTTCACCGCGTTCACCTTCGCCTTCGTGGAGACCGGCCACGGCTGGATCTGGTGCTACGCCTACGGCTACAGCGGCGGGCACAGCACCTGCGTCGTCGAGTGCTCCGAGGCCACCTGGACCGGCCTCGGCCTCGACCGGCTCGACCACGGCGACGCCCTGCGCCTGCTGGAGAAGCTCTTCACCACGATGCTCGACGGCCATCCGCTCCTCGGCCGCACCGACATCGAGAGCCACGCCCAGTGGCAGGCCTTCCCGACCGTCACCAACGAGACCTGGTCCCACGGCAACCTCGCCCTGATCGGCGACGCCGCGCACACCACGCACTACTCGATCGGCGCCGGCACGAGCCTGGCCCTGCGGGACGCCGTGTGCCTGGCCCGCGCGCTCGCGGCCGAGGGGTCCAGCGGTCCGTCCGGCCTCCCGGCCGCCCTCGCGCGCTACGAACGGGAACGCAAGCAGGCCCTGCTCTCGGTGCAGAGCGCGGCTCGGCACAGCGCCCAGTGGTACGAGAACCTGCCCCGCTACATCGGCCTGGAGCCCCGCCAGATGTTCGCGCTGCTCGGCCAGCGCCACTCACCGCTGCTGCCGTATGTGCCGCCCCAGCTCTACTACCACCTGGACCAGACCGTCGGCCGCCTCCCCTCCCTGCGCCGGCTCAAGCAGAGCCTCGGGCCCCGCCTGGCGCGCGCCCTCCAGAGCAGGCGGCCCCCGGCCTGACCGGAGCGGGACCCGGTCGGTGCAGCGGCCACGCGTTCACCCGAATGGCCGTATCGGGGGCGGGGCGGACGGGGGCGGCCGGACCGCCGCCGGCCCCGGCACGGCGTACTCCTGGCGGGCGTACTCCCTACGCTGCGTGATTCCTCGCCTTGCGGGGCGGGCCCCGGCGGCGCGCGATGGACAGGAGGCGTGCGTCGTCCCGTGGCGGATTGGTTTCTGCCCGTCGCATGCTCCAAGGGAGTGATCACCCATGACGCAGGGCGAGGCCTTCACCAACCCCGACGCGCTCAAGGGCCTGACAGCCTACGACCGGACCGGCGAGAAGATCGGCAGCATCGAACGGGTCTACCTCGACGACCGCACCGGCCGCCCCGAGTGGGTGACCGTCAAGACCGGCATGTTCGGCATGAAGGAGAGCTTCGTGCCGCTGGCGGGGGCGCGTCTGCGGGGAGACGACCTGCACGTCACGGCCACCAAGGAGGCCGTGAAGGAGGCCCCCCGGGTGGATGCCGACCAGCACCTCGACCCTGGCCAGGAGCATGAGCTCTACGCCCACTACGGCCTGGCCCGGCCCGGTACCGCGCCCGGCATGGCGCCGACCGGCACCGGCACGGGCACCGCGGGCACCCAGGAGCACCCGCTCACCGGAGCGGCGGGCGCCGGGGTGGGCGCGGGTGCGGGGGCCGGCGCGGGCAAGCGGGAGTTCGCCACCCGCGCCGGGATGGGCAAGGACGAGAAGGCGCGGGAAGAACTCGTGCGGTCCGAGGAGCGGCTGCGGATCGGCACGGAGGAGGAAGAGGTCGGGCGCGCCCGGCTGCGGAAGACGGTCGTGAGCGAGGACGTCACGACGTCCGTCCCCCTCTCCCACGAGGAGGTCCGTGTCGTACGGGAGCCGATCCGCGAGGGTGAACGAGTACGCGGCAACATCGGCGAGGCCGAGACCGAGGTGACCCTGCACGCCGAGAGGGCCGTGGTGAGCAAGGAGACCGTGCCCGTCGAACGCGTGCACCTGGAGACGGAGAAGGTCACCGAAACCCGCGAGGTCTCCGACACCGTCCGCAAGGAGCAGATCGAGTTCGACGACGACGCCAAGGGCGTCAAGGGCGAGCGCGGCGGCATGAAGGGCGGGATGAGGGGCGGCATGAAGGGCGAGTCGTGGCGCGACCGGAAGCAGGGCCCGAGCCACTGACGACCCCGGCGCAGGTCACCTCTGTTCGGGTCACCTCAGGTCAGTGGGGAAGCGCCCCCGGGTGCTTCCCCACTGACCTCCGGGCAGGAACTCCACCCACCACTTCTCTCTGTCACTTCTCTCTGTCGCGTGCGCGTCAGACCAGCGTGACGGCCAGGAAGCCCGAGAGCAGCGCGGCGGTCGCGGCGGACAGCAGGACGACCCGTCCGCGTCCGCGCCACAGACCGCCCCACACGCGCCGCATGGGGACGGAATCGTTTCTCCTCGCTGCTTCCACGTGTGCGGACAGCTCGGCGAGGCCGTCCGCCTGCCACAGCTGCGTGCACCACTGGCAGTAGTCGAGGCCCCCGTCGGGGTCGACCGGCCAGCGCGTCGTGCCGGGGAGATCGTCGTCAAAGACTGCCATGCCGGACTCAACGACGTACGAACACCTCGCGGAACGACCCGGTCAGCCCCCGGAGCCGCTTTTCACTCACTTGCGGCCGGGACTCTCCTTCGAACGGGGGAATCGGGGCTTGCGGCGGCATGGAGGGCGTGGAAGGGGGGAACAAGGATTGTTTGGCCGCTTGAGTGTTGAGTGCCGCTCGCCGCGTGCGTCACGGTCGGCGCCGTCCGTACGCAGGCCGCCCGGCGGGGGCGCGTCGCGGGGGCGTTCTCGGGAGCACGTCGAGGGGCCCGGCTGCCGTAGCGGCATCCGGGCCCCGAGCTTTCCACGTCATCTACCGGCTGAACGTGCCGGTCCTCATGTTCCGCGGGCCCGCCTGGGAGCGAGGAGCCGCGGGTACGGATCGCGGTTGCGTGACCGGGGACCACCTTCCAATCCGGGGCCTGCGGTACCCGGGCGGTCCTGCTCACCCGGGCGATCCTGATGAGGTCTGCTCCTACCTCACATTCTGTTACTGCTGTTACTGCTGTTACTGCTGTTACTACGTGTACTGCGTACTGCTGGTCCTGCGGGAACTGCGTGCGGCCCCTGGGGCCGACTCGGCCCGGCGGTCAGTGGCGGGGGCCCCCCATTCCCGCCCCCCCCCTCCCCTGCCGGTTCGGCTTCCCCCCGCGGCAGGTTGTCTCTCCCGCCCCCCCTGTGGACCGCTGAGATCGCGAAAAAACCAACCCCCACGCCGAGAAAAGTCTTTTGCGGGCCGGAAAGAATTTCTGTGCGGGTGGCGGGGGGAGGTTTGCCACCGGGTCACAAGGGAAGCCCCGGCGGGTCCAGCCCGGG
>NZ_JAFEXF010000236.1 GCF_016905445.1 Streptomyces sp. G44 | reverse complement strand
CGCGCACGCTGCTGGACCCGGGCCCTGGGGGGCGTCGCCGACCGGCCCCTGCCGGGTGTCCGAGGCGGGGCCGGGGGGGCCGGCCCGCTGCGCGTCGAGGGCCTCCGCGAGGACCTCTCCGGTGGCCGGGTCGGCGACGGGGAGATGTCCGGCCCGGCGTCCGGGCCCGCGGTGGGGCTCGCAGGTCGGCATGGCGGTGGTCAACTCACGTCGGTGGCGCCTGCCGCGCGCTCCTGGGCGTGCCGGTCCATCTCCGCCCGGAAGGCGGCCACCAGATGCGGGCGGATCCTGCCGGTGTCGCGGTCGCCGCCCTCGCAGACCGCTCCGCGCACCCCGACGATGTCCGTGCCGATGCGGGTCAACGGGCCGAGATCGGCCCGCTTGACACTGCCCGCGAGGGCGGCGAGCAGGCCGGCGGCGTGGGCCAGCCGGACGAACTCGGCGCACGCGTCCGGCGGCACGTGGTCGAAGAGCCGCGTCCCGTCCTTGACCGCGGTGTCGAGCATGGCGGCGTCGGCACCGGCGCGGGCGGCGATGTCGGGCAGCGCGAGTGGATTGACGCAGCCGATCCGGTGGGCGTCGGCGTAGCCGGAGGCGACGACGAGCGCCTCCGGGCGGTGGTCCTTCACCGCCCGGACGACTCCGCGCATGACGTCGATGCCCTGCTCGGGCGTCGTGCATCCGTAGAGACCGACCTTGATGTACGTGGCGCCGGAGACGACCGCGCCGAGCGCGGCCTGCGCCACCGTGCCCGGCTTGTACGGCACGTCGCCCACGGTGGCGGAGAGCGGCTTGTCCGCCGGTATCGCGTCGCGGATCGCCCGGATGACCCAGGGGAAGTTCGCGCCGAGAGAGCCCTCGTCGGGCTTCTTGACGTCGACGATGTCGAGATGCTCCGCCGCCTTCGCACAGTCGAGGGCCTCCTCGACACCGTCCGGGGAGATGAGAAGCAACACCGTGAACTCCTTCCGCCGCCGGTCCGTCCGGGCCGAGGGACCGGGGACGCGGATCATCAGGTTCATGGGGCAGGGTGCGAGTGGGCTCATCATTTCCGTCACTCATGGGAACCGGGAGGGCGCACAGAGCGCCCATTGGTGCTCGTACGCACGCCTGATGCGCCGTGCATAGCGGAGCAAAACGGCCCCTCCGGCGAGGTCGGCCGGACCGTCCACGCGGGCACCGGTCCGGGCTCGGCCCCGCCTGCCCTGACAGGGCCCTAGGGGCAGGGGCAGGGGCCGCGCCAGTCCAGGCACAGGGCGGTGGCGTCGTCCGCGACATCGCCGTCGCAGGCGTCGGAGACCGCGGCGACCATGGCCCGCACTGCCTCGCGGGGGTGTTCGAGGGCGGTGTCGCGCATGAGGCCGCGCAGGTCGACGGTTGCTGCCTGGCGGTCCTGCATGCCGTCGGTGTAGAGCACGAGGCGGTCACCGGGGCGCAGGTCGATGTCCTGTACCTGGTAGGGGCCCTGTCCGGGGACCCCGAAGGGGAGGTCGATGTGCGGCTTGATCTCCTCGACTGTGCGGTCGCGCAGCCGCAGGGGCCATGGGTGACCGGCGTTGACGAACTGGGCGCCGCTCCCGTCCAGGGCGATGCGCAGGAGCTGGCCGGTGGCGAACGTCCGGCGGCCGTGGTCGAGGAGGGCCTGGTGTGTCCGGCGGGCCTGTTCGGCGAGGTCGGCGCCGGCGCGGCGGGCGCCGCGGGAGGCGTTGACCAGGAGGGTGGCGATGAGGGAGGCGTCGACGTCGTGGCCCATGGCGTCGGTGATGGACAGGTGCAGGATGTCCTCGTCCAGGCTGTAGTCGTAGGTGTCCCCCGCGATGTCGGAGGCCGGCACCAGGGCTCCGGCGAGAGCGAACTCGTCGGCCTCGCACGACGGCGCGGAGGGCAGGAGCTGGCGCTGGATCTCCGCGGCCAGGGTGACGGTGGCGGTGCGGTTGCCCCAGTGGTAGAGGTCGGTGAAGCGGCGGTCGGTGACGATGATGTACGCGAGCGCGTGCGCGGCCTCTTCGACCTGCTCCAGCACGTCCTGTGTGACGTGGGTGAGGTAGAGCTCCAGGACGCCGATGGCGTCGCCGCGGTTGGTGACCGGGGCGAGCACACGCTGCCCTTGTGCCTCCAGCGGTGCCAGCATCACCTTCTGGGTGCGCAGGACCGCGTCGTAGACGCTGCCGTCCAGAGGGACCTGATCCGCGCCGCGTTCCTGGCGCGTCGTCTTCTCCTCGTTGACCCGCAGCAGGCGTCGGCCGACGACGTCGACGAACAGGAACGAGACGTAGCGCGCGCCGAACCGCGTGCGCAGATTGTGCGCCACGACGTCGAGGGAACGTACCGGCGCGGCATCCTCCGCCGCTGCCAGTACCTCGGCCAGTCCCATTCGATCACACCGCACCACAGCCTCCTTATGTTGTGCACCTCTTTCCCCCTGACGCCCTGGACATCACAGCCGCGAAGCGTGCCGCGACCTTGATGCGGCTCTCCACGAGAGAGAAGTGGCGGTGTTCACGCAACGGAGGCGGTGGTCACCAACGGTGATCGCGGCACTCTGGTGCGATCCGTCACGGCTGATTTCCCTTACCGTGGACACCACGCGCCAGTGTGATCTTCTTGTTACATGCTGGGCTTGCGGGTATAAGCCTGACTGTCGAGTTCAGGAAGCGGGCGCATCGGCATGGACGGGGCTGCACAGAGCGAGGGACGGCTGTCGGGCGGCGGACTGCTCAGGGTGTCGCAGGCGTATGAGGGCAAGACCGAGGACATCGCCGAGGCGCGGGCGCTGGCCCGCGACTTCCTGGCACGTGTGCAGTCCGTGCACGGGGTCCCGGTGTCCGAACGGGTGTGGGGCATGGTGCAGCTGGTCGTCAGCGAGCTGCTGACGAACGCCCTCAAGTACGCCCCCGGCCCGTGTCTGCTCGATCTCCAGCTGGTCGGCGGCCGGCTGGAGGTCTCGGTCTGGGACACCGCGCCGGTCCTGCCGGTGGCGAGGGCGGCCGATCCGGGCCGGGTCGGCCAGCACGGCCTGGAGATAGTGATGGCGGTGTGCCAGAGCTTCGAGGTTCACCGGGAATCGGTCGGCAAGCGCACGACCGCCGCGGTGATGCTTGCCGACGACCCTGGAGGGGCCACTGCCGGACGGCAGCCCTGAGATTGATCGTGCCCCGCCGCACGGCGGGGAGTTGCCGCCCCTCTTTTCCCGTCAGACCTGGCAACAAGTGCCGGATGCGGGGTAGTTGGAACGCCTGTGCAGGTCAGGCCGACGGGGCTTGTCCGCCACGGAAGAACGGGGGGCTGTGATGAGCTCTGCTGTCTCGGCCACGGTGACGGCGCGCGGGAGCAGCATGGACGGGCCGGCTGACTGGGCCCTGTTGACCGGGGTCCTCGTGCTCTATCTGGCGGTCGGTTTCGGGCTGGAATACCGGGCGAAGCGGCGCCGGGGCGCGGATCAGCCGGTGAAGGCGGCGGCGAGAGGGCTGTTCGCGGAGCGGCAAGGCGGCGTCGGCGCCGCCCCGGGGCAGTACTTGGCCAGCCGCATGGTGATGCTGGTGGGCGGGCTGGCGACGGGCCTGGCCGGCTACCTCACCCGCGGCGCGCCGACCGCCGTACAGGTCCTGGTCATGGGTGCGGTGGCGGCCGCCGGGATCCTCGCGTGGGCGTACTTCGACTTCCGCACGGAGCCACGGGAGGAGTCGTGACCCGGAATTCCCTGTGCCGGCGGGCTTCGGGCCGTGGCCTTCACGTCTCCGTGGGCTCCTGGTCGTCGCGTTCCTGCTCCCGCGCCCAGGTGATCGCCCATTCGTCGAGCGGACGGAGGGCGTCCCTGAGTGCTGTCCCCAGCCGAGTGAGTTCGTAGCCATCGGCCGAGGGGGCGATGATCCCGCTCGCCGTGAGTTCACGGAGCCGCTGGTAGAGGACGCTGGACGACAGCCCTTCGCACCGTGCCAGCAGCGCGCGGGCGCCGAGCGGGCCCGCGCGCAGCTCCCAGAGAATGCGCAGCGCCCACCGGCGGCCGAACAGGTCCATCGCGGCCATGAGGGGTCGGCCGGTCGTCGATCCACGAACCGGTGTTCCTGGGCGCGGTGTCGGCATGCCCCTCCCAGCCTTGCGTTTCGTTTTCCGAAACACTAGCATCCCCTCGGCGTTTCTGATTTCGAAACGAACCCGACGGGAGAGCGGATGCCACGCGGAACAGCCCGATCGGCGGGGCCGCCCCGCGCCTCATGCGCGCGAGCAGCGCACGAGGTCGCCGGTCCTGCACTCCAAGCCCGCCGACCCTGATCCAGACGGAGGCCGTTATGCACAAGCTTGTTGTCCTGTACTCCGAGCCCGTCGACCCCGACCACTTCCGCGACTACTACGTGACCACACACCTGCCGCTGGTCGCGAAGTGGCCCGGCCCGCTCGCGTGGCGCTACAGCTTCGACGTGGCGGCGGACGAGGGAGGAGCACCCTACTTCGCGGTGTTCGAGGCCGACTTCGCCGACGCCGCCGCCATGGACGCGGCGCGGACGTCGTCGCACGGCGAGCGGCTGACCGCCGATGTCGCCAACTACGCCACCGGCGGTGCGGTCATCATCCACTACCCGGTGCGGGACTCCACCGGCTGACGCGGGCCGGTACGCTCCGGGACGCGCCCCAAGGCCCTGATCGCACCACACCTCGATGCCGGCGGGGCGGCGGATCGCAACGGTGCACTGCCCGGAAGCCGGGTGGGCGCATGGCGCAATCATGCGCCCACCCGGCGGCCCTCGGGTAACGCGACAGCGGCGGAAAGGGGTGGGAAGGATTCTCGGTAAACGGAACCATACAGAGGCAAATCCGTGGCCGCACCCTGGAGTTGCACCTGCGTTGCGACCGGCGAGGCCTTGGTGTCGGTCCTGTCACCGGTACCGTTCGGCACCGGCGCGCCGCCTCCGGACGGGCAGTTCCGGGAACGGCGGTGAGACTGTTTCTCAGTGCCCCGGTCCACGCCAGAGACGCCGCGCAACCGGGACGGGGGACTCCCCGCACCTGCGGCGAACCTGCCGGGAGGGCATCAGGTCGGCAGGCACCCGGCAGCGGTCCCTACCCACGTGCCGTGAGTTCCGCCTTCCGCACCGCGCTGGAAAGGGCCGCGACGACAGCGGCGCTCGCGCTGACCGCCGCGCCGATGAGGAACATCGGCGTCACCCCGACCGCCCCTGCCACCAGACCGAAGAGCGGGAAGACGAGCGGGGCGAGGCCGACATGGGAGAGCGCCAGGACCGCGGCGACGCGGCCCTGGTAGGCGGGGGCCGTGTGGTGCTGGATCAGTGCGACGGACAGACCGCCGCACACTCCTCCCACCAGGCCCGCGAAGCCTGCCACCGCCGCGGCACCGACGAGGGTCGGCAGCAGCCCGATGGCACCGATCGCGACGGAGGCCACGAAGAGCGTGCAGAGTTGGACCGGCCCCGCCCGCCGGATCCGCCCCTTGAGGGACAGGGCGACGGCCCCCAGCCCGGCCCCGAGCGCGAAAGCGCCGAGTATCCAGCCGATTCCGGCGGCCCCGAAGCCCCGCTCCTCGGTCAGCAGGAAGACTCCCATCTGGAGGGGCGGCATGAACCCGACCTCACTCAGCGCGGTGGCGAGCACGAGGGGCCCGACCACCGGGTGCCGCCTGATGTGGCGCAGCCCGTCGGTCAGGTCCTGCCAGGGGCCGGTCGATTCCTCGACGGTCCGGCCCGGGGGCCGCGGCGCGATGCGTACGGAGACCAGGAGGAACAGGGAGAGCGCGAACAGTCCCCCGGCCAGCGCGAAGGCGGCCTCACCGTGGTGGGCGAGCGCGAATCCGGCCATGGGCGGCCCCGCGGCCTTCCCGATCCGGATCGCCAGCTGCCGCAGGCCGACGAGGCGCACGATCTGGTCGGGGCCGGTGAGCCGCGGCGGCAACGCGCCCACGGCCGGCATGAACAGGGCGTCCGCCACCCCGAAGACCAGCGCCACCACGATCAGCAGCCACAACCGCGGTGTGCCGAGCCACAGCACGGCCGCGGCGGCCAGGATCACCGCGGCCCGCAGGGCATCGGAGCCGATGACGACCTTGCGCGGGTCGAACCGGTCGGCGATCACGCCGCCGACGAGCATCAGCAGTGCCCGGGGCGCGGCGCCGAGCGCCAGCACGACGCCCACCTGCGCGGGGCCCGCGAGCTGCGCCGCGGACCAGCCGAGGGCGAGGAAGTAGACGCTGTCGCCCACGATGGAGGCGGCGTACGCGGTGAGCCAGCGCAGCACATTCGTGTCGCGGTGCGCGGGCCCCGCCACGGCCGGACGCTCCACTTCACCGTGACGTGACCGTACAGATGGCGGAGGGCCGCCGGACTCGATGGGTTCGGCTCTGTCGGCGTCAGTCACAACCCCGGATCCTCACGTCAAAGTCCGGGCGGGGCAAGGTCTCCACCGCCCCGCGAGTGCCCCCCGAGGGCGAGGCGGGATGCTCAGCTCCGTGAGCTCCTACGCGTAGGGACACCAACCCTCGCGGGGCACACCGAACCGCCCGCCGGCGCCCGACAACCCCCGAGGGCGACGGCGGGCATCTTTCTCGCCTCTTCCGGTTCGCCCGGTGCGGCCGCCTCGGCCACAGGCCCGGGGGCACGGTCCCGGCGCGCTCCACGACCGGTCGGCGGGAACAGACGAAGGGACAGACCGACAGTGAACAGGACGTGGTTCCGCCGCTTCACCGCGGCCAAGGGGGACGGGCCGCTGCTCGTGTGCTTTCCGCACGCCGGGGGCAGCGCGGCGGCGTACGTCGAGCTGGCGCGTGCCCTCTCCGCGGAGTTCGACGTGGTGTCCGTGCAGTATCCGGGACGCCAGGACCGGTTCGCCGAAGCGCCGTTCACCGCACTGGGCCCGCTCGTCGAGGCAGTGGCCGGGGAACTGGCCGACGGGCCGGCCCGCGATCACGGACGGCCGTATGCCCTGTTCGGCCACAGCATGGGCGCCCTCGTCGCCTTCGAGACAGCGCGACTGCTCGTCCGCGACGGACTGCCCGCGCCGATGCGGCTGTTCCTCTCCGGCCGGGGAGGGCCGCTCTGCCACAGCGGCGACGTGGACAAGCCGTGGGACGACGCCGAGGTGCTGGCCGACCTGCACCGGCTGGGCGGGACCGATCGGACCATGCTGGAGGACCCCGACGTCCTGGAGATGGTGCTGCCGGCGCTGCGCGCCGACTACCGGGCCGTCGCCACGTACCGGTGGACCGGCGGAGAGCCTCTGGCCGTTCCGGTGACCGCCCTGATCGGGGACCGGGACCCGATGGTGACGGTCGGCGAAGCGCAGATGTGGGGGGAGCACACCAGCGGTGACTTCGCCCTGAAGGTCTTTGGCGGCGGCCACTTCTATCTCACCGACCGGATCGGTCAGGTCGCGGCGGCCGTCGGCGAAGGGCTGCTCGCCGGTACCCCGTCCGCCTGACCGGCCGTCGGCCGTGTACGGGGCGTGGCGTGCGGTCGGGTCCGGGTGAAGACGACGAGCCGCAGCACGGCGAACCGCGCGATGCCGGCGAGTGCGGAGGCGGACAGGTAGACGACCTGTTCGAGCGTCGCGCCGGGCGCCGGCACCAGCTGCTGGAGGACCAGCCTCGCCAGGCAGATCACCGCGTACGCGGCAGCCGCGGAGCCGGCCGACTGCGCGTGCTGGCGTCCGGTCGCACGCCCGCCCGCGCCGAAGGTGAAGCGGGCGTGCAACTCGGTGGCCAGGAGCGTGGACGCCACGGTGACCAGGGCGCCGGCCAGGGCCCAGGGAAGCCAGGAGGCCAGGGCGACGACGGCGAAGCTGGAGGCGATCCCCACCCCGCCGCCGCAGAGCACGAAGCGGACGAAGGCGGCGGAGGCGCCGGGTGCCGCCGGCTGACGGTTCTGTGCTGTGTCCATACCAACTTCCTCTGCCGGTTCGGCGTGGGCTTCCGCGGGTGGTGCGGCCGGGCATGACCGCGCCCCCGGCCTGGAGGCCGGGGGCGCGGACCGGGCGGCGTACGCCGACGGGGGTGTCGCCGTACGCGCCCGGGAGCGGGACGGGCTCCGGGGGAATCAGCCCGCCCGCGGGCTCATTTGGCGTCGCGGTTGAACTGGGCCATCGACCAGCGGTAGCCGAGTGCGATCAGGCCGACGCACCAGGCGAGGGCGATCCACCAGTCGTTGCCGATCTCGGTGCCGAGCAGCAGGCCGCGCAGGGTCTCGATGGCCGGCGTGAAGGGCTGGTACTCGGCGATCGGCTGGAACCAGCCGGGCATCGTCCCGGCCGGGATGAACGCGCTGGAGATGAGCGGCAGGAGGATCAGCGGCTGGGCGCTGTTGGCCGCCGCCTCGGCGTTCGGGCTGGCCATGCCCATGCCGACCGCGATCCAGGTGAGCGCCACGGCGAACAGCGCGAGCAGTCCGAACGCCGCCAGCCACTCCAGGGCCGTGGCGTCGGTGGAGCGGAAGCCGATGGCCACCGCGACGGCACCCACGAGGACCACGCTGGCCAGGCACTGCAACACGCTGCCGACGACGTGCCCGATCATCATGGAGCCGCGGTAGATCCGCATCGTGCGGAAGCGGGCGATGAGGCCCTCGTTCATGTCGGTGGAGACGTAGACCGCGGCCCCGATCACCGTGCTGCCGATGGTCATCATCAGGATGCCGGGCACGATGTAGGCGATGTAATCGGAGCGGTCCGCGCCGCCGCCGCCGATGCCCGCGCTCATCACGTCACCGAAGATGTAGACGAAGAGCAGGAGCATCATGATCGGGGCGAGCAGGAGGTTCAGGGTTCCGGACGGGTAGCGCCGCGCGTGCAGGAGGTTGCGGCGCAGCATCGTGGTCGAGTCGCGGACGGCGAGGGAGAGGGCGCTCATCGGACGGTCTCCTTGGTCTGGCTGACGACGTTGGCGGGGCCGGTCAGGGCGAAGAAGACGTCGTCGAGGTCGGGGGTGTGCACGGTCAGTTCGTCCGCCTCGATGCCCTCGGAGTCGAGCCAGTCGAGAATGGAGCGCAGTTCGCGCTGGCTGCCGTCGCTGGGGATGTGCAGCGCCAGTGCCTCTTCGTCCGTGGTGACGTCGCGCAGTGCGGAGGCGGCGGCCTTGTAGGCGGCGGGGTCGGTGAAGCGGATCCGGACGTGGCCGCCGGGGATGAGCCGCTTGAGCTCCTCGGCCGTGCCTTCGGCGACGATCTTTCCGTCGTTGAGTACGGCGATGCGGTCGGCGAGTTCGTCGGCCTCTTCGAGGTACTGGGTGGTGAGGAAGACGGTGACGCCTCTGGAGACCAGCCCGCGGATGATGCCCCACATGTTGTGGCGGGAGCGCGGGTCGAGGCCGGTGGTCGGCTCGTCGAGGAAGATGATGCGGGGGTCGCCGACCAGGGTCATGGCGATGTCCAGGCGTCGCTTCATGCCGCCGGAGTAGCTGGAGGCGGGCTTCTTGGCGGCCTCCACCAGGTCGAAGCGCTCCAGGAGTTCGGCGGCGACCCGGCGGCCCTCCTGCTTGGAGAGGTGGTGCAGGTCGGCCATGAGGAGCATGTTCTCCTCGCCGGTGATCAGTCCGTCGACCGCCGAGAACTGCCCGGTGACGCCGATGGCGGCACGTACCCCGTCCGGTGCGGCGGCGATGTCGTGGCCCGCCACGTGGGCCTGCCCGCCGTCGGCGGTGACGAGCGTGGAGAGGATCTTCACGGCGGTGGTCTTGCCGGCGCCGTTCGGCCCCAGCAGCGCGAACACGGACCCGGCCGGGATCTGCAGATCGATGCCGTCGAGCACGGTCTTGTCGCCGTACGACTTGCGCAGTCCGACGGCGGAGATGGCGTCCGACGACGTGTGCCCGTCACTCTTGACAGATGTGGGCATGACAGATGAAGGCATGGGGCCCTCCCGATCGAAGGCTGAGGTTGATGGGGGGTGAGCGGGGTGAGCGCGGCCCTGCCGAGAGGGCTCTGCTGTGTCCGGGGGTGCGCGAGGCCCGAGGGCGAACCGCGGGCCGGCCGGTCGTGCGCGGATCCGTCAGGCCTCGCCGGCGGCTCGGGTGAGGGCGTCGGTGAGTTGTGTGCGGGCGCGGGCGGGGATGTAGGCGCCTTCTTGGGAGTAGTTGCGGGCGAAGGCGTCGGCGAAGTCGGCGGGGTCCGTGCCGACGAT
>NZ_JAFEXF010000235.1 GCF_016905445.1 Streptomyces sp. G44 | reverse complement strand
TGCGTCCGCCGTGCAGCAGCGGCACCCAGAAGGCGTAGGTGGAGGGGTCGAAGGCGTAGGAGGCAAGGAGCAGCACCCGCTCGTGCGCGCCGGGCCGGGTGAACATGCTGTCCCCGGACAGGTCGAGGATGTCGCGGTGGGTGATGGCCACGCCCTTGGGGCGGCCCGTGGAACCGGAGGTGTACATCACATAGGCCAGCTGCTCGGGCCGGCACACCACACCGGGGTCACTGGATGGCAGTCCGGCGATCTGCGCGTCCTGGTCGACCACGATGACCGCGGGGGCTGTGGGCACATCCCGCTGTGACATCACGGAATCAGTCAGCAGGACGGGTGCGGAGGTCTCCTCCATGATCCACTGCAACCGCTCCAGCGGACTCGCACTGTGCAGCGGCAGGTAGAACCCGCCTGCCTTCAGTACGGCCAGGAGCGCCGCCACCAGGTCGACGGAGCGTTCCATCAGCACCGCCACCGGCGCCTCCGGCCCCACTCCCAGGCCCACCAGCCGGTGTGCCAGCCGGTTCGCCTGCTCGTCCAGCTCCCGGTACGACAACTCCCGTCCCGCACACCGCACCGCCACCGCGTCCGGGGAGCGCAGCACCTGCGCGGCGAAAGCCGCCTGCACCGAACCACCGGTCAGCGGCCCCGCACCGGGCCGGGCACCGGCCCACTCCTCCAGCAACCGCCCACGCTCGTGCGTGTCGATCACGTCGATGTGGCTGAGTGTCCGCGCCGGGTCGGCGACGACGGATTCAAGGACACGTACGAGACGGGTGAACAGGGCCTCCACGGTCCCCCGCTCGAACAGGTCGGCGGCGTAGGTGACGTACGCCGGCACGGGCCCGGGAAGCCCTTGATCGGTGTACGTCGTCAGGAAGTTCAGCGACAGGTCGAACTTCGCCGTCTGCTGCTCCCCCACGATCTCCTCGACCGTCAGGCCGGGCAGGTCAAGGGCCGCTTCCGCGCCGCTCCGCAGATTGAGCAGGACCTGGAAGAGCGGGTGGTGGGACAGTGAGCGCCGAGGGTTGACCGCCTCGACCACCCGCTCGAACGGCACGTCCTGGTGGGAGTACGCGGCCAGGTCGGTCTCGCGGACCTGGCCGAGCAGCTCCAGGAAGGTCGGATCTCCCGAGGTGTCCGTGCGCAGCACCAGGGTGTTGACGAAGAAGCCGACGAGGTCGTCCAGTGCTTCGTCGGCGCGTCCCGCGACCGGGGTGCCGACCGGGATGTCCGTCCCCGCGCCCAGCTTCGTGAGCGCCACCGCGAGTGCCGCCTGCGTCACCATGAACGTGGTGGTGCCGGTGGCTCGCGCCAGGTCGGCCATTCCGCGGTGGAGTGCCGCGTCGAGTTCGAAGAAGACCGAGTCGCCGCGGTGGCCGGCCACCTTCGGCCGGGGGTGGTCGAAGGGCAGGTCGAGCTGGTCCGGGACTCCGGCCAACGCGGTTTTCCAGAAGCCCAGTTGCCTGTTCACCAGGGCGTCGGGGTCGTCCTCCGCGCCGAGGAGGTCGCGCTGCCACAGCGTGTAGTCCGCGTACTGCACCGGCAGCGCGGGCCACGCGGGAGCGAGCCCTTCGAGCCGGGCCCGGTAGGCGACTTCCAGGTCGCGTCCCAGCGGCCCCATGGAGGCCCCGTCACTCGCGATGTGGTGCATGAGCAGCAGGAGGACGTGCTCGCCGGGGCCGGCCGTGCACAGCGTGGCCCGCAGCGGCAGCTCGGCGGCCAGGTCGAAGGCATGGCGGCCGGCCTTCCGCAGCACCCCGTCCACCTCGTCCGCACCACAGGTGACCCGAAGCAGCTTCACGTCGGCGGCGTCCTGGTCCAGGACCACCTGCGCCGGGCTCCCTGCCACCTCCGGGAAGACCGTGCGCAGGCTCTCGTGCCGCGCCACCACGTCGTTCAGCGCCTGTTCGAGGACCTCCGCGTCCAGCTCCCCGGTGATCCGGAACGCCACCGGGACGTTGTACGTGGTGCTCTCGTCCTCCAGTTTGTCGAGGAACCACAGCCGGTTCTGGGCCGGGGACAGCGGGATCCGCTCCGGGCGCTCCCGCACCGTCAGCGCGGGCCGGGCCGCCCCCGGCTCCGTCTGCGTCTGCGTCCGCGTGATCCGGTCGGCCAGGGCGCAGACCGTGGGAGCCTCGAACAGCGTCCGCACCGCCAGCTCGGCACCCAGGACCGCACGCACCCGCGCGGCCAGGCGGGTGGCGAGCAGCGAGTGCCCGCCCAGGTCGAAGAAGTTGTCGTCGACACCCACCTCGGGAACGCCCAGGACATCGGCGAACAGACGGCAGAGCACCTCCTCCCGGGGATTCCGGGGGCCGCGCCCGGCACCGGTCGACGGCAGCTCCGGAGCGGGCAGCGCCCGCCGGTCCAGCTTGCCGTTGGTGGTCAGCGGAAGCCGCTCCAGGACCACGAACGCCGACGGCACCATGTACTCCGGCAGCACCCCGGCCACATGACCGCGCAGAGCCTCCACATCCACCGCCCCGCCACCCGGCTCACCGACCACGTAGGCCACCAGCCGCTTGTCGCCCGGCTGGTCCTCCCGTACGACGACCGCGACCTCCGACAGCCCCGGGAGACCGAGCAGGAGCGCCTCGACCTCGCCCGGCTCGATCCGGAACCCGCGGATCTTCACCTGGTGGTCGACCCGGCCCACGAACTCCAGCAGCCCGTCCGGCCGCCACCGCACCACGTCACCGGTGCGGTACACGCGGGCCCGGGGGTCGTCCGAGAACGGGTGCCCGACGAACCGCTCCTCGGTCAGTGCCGGGCGGTTCCAGTAGCCCCGGGCCACGCCGGGGCCGCCGACCCACAGCTCGCCGGGCATCCCGGGGGGCAGCAGGGCGCCGTCCTGGTCCATGACGAAGACCTCGGTGTTCGTCAGCGGCCCGCCGATGGGGAGCTGACCCGTTCGCGGGGTGTTCCGGTCCACCCGGTAGCACGAGGTGAACACCGTCGCCTCGGTGGGACCGTACCCGTGGACGAGGTGCTCGGGGGCCCACGGCCCGTCCACCAGCAGGTCCACCGCCGACCGTTCGATGGCCTCGCCGCCGAAGAACACGTACCGCATCTCGGCGAGCAGGTCCGGGCAGTCCATCAGGTGCTGGCGGAGCAGGGGGGCCGTCAGCCACATCATCGTCACCCCGTGGCGGCGCAGAGCCGCCTTCAGTTCGACGGCGTCGAGGAGGACCTCCTTGTCCATGACCACCATGGCGGCCCCGGACGTCAGCGCGGGCCAGCACTCGAAGGTGAAGGCGTCCCAGGCGAAGTTGGACGGGTGGGCGACCACGTCGCCGGGGCCGATGCCCGCGAACACGTCGCTGTCGACCAGCCGGCAGACCGAGCGGTGCTCGATCATGACGCCCTTCGGCGTGCCGGTGGAGCCGGAGGTGTAGATGACGTGGAACAGGCTGTCGGGGCCCACCGGCACGCACGGGTCGGTGCGGGGCCGGGCGGCGATCCGGGCCCGGTCCTGGTCCATCAGCACCCGCTCGGCGCCGGCGGATCCCAGCCGGTCCCGCAGATGGGCGTGGGTGATGACCAGCGACGCGTTCACATCGGCGACCATGAACTCCAGCTGGTGTGCCGGATAGTCGTGGTTGAGCGGCACATAGGCGGCGCCCGCCTTCAGTACGCCGAGGACCGCGACGACCGCGTCGATTCCCCGCTCGACGCAGACGGGGATCAACTGCTCCGGGCGCACTCCCAGGTCGATCAGGTGATGGGCGAGCTGGTTCGCGCGCGCGTCGAGCTCGCGGTAGCTCACCGCCTCCTCGCCGCAGGACACCGCTGTCGCGTCCGGGGTCCTGGCCGCCTGCTCCTGGAAGAGCCGGTGCACGGTGGTGTCGTCGGCGTACGGCGCCGTGGTGTCGTTCCACTCGACGACGAGCTGCCGGTGTTCCTCCGCGGAGAGGAGGGCGATGCGGCTCAGGGGCAGGTCCGGGTCGGCCGCGACCTCGGCGAGCAGCCGCGTGAAGCAGTCCGCGATCCGTCGCGCGGTCCGCGGGGTGAACAGGTCGAGGGCATGGCCGAGGCGCCCGCTGATCCCGTCGGGGGTGCCGTCGTCCGCGTACCGCTCGAAGAGCTCAAGGGTGAGGTCGAACTTGGCGACCTCGGTCTCCCCCGGGCTCACGTCCGCGGTCAGGCCCGGGAGGTCCAGCCGTACGGACGCGTTGTTCTGCATGGCCAGCAGCACCTGGAAGAGGGGGTGCTGGGCGGCGGAGCGGACCGGGTTGAGCGCGTTCACCAGGTGCTCGAAGGGGATGTCCTGATGGGCGAAGGCCTCCAGGGCCACCTCTCGCACCCGGGCCAGCAACTGCTGGAAGGAGGGGTCGCCGGAGGTGTCGGTCCGGATCACCAGGGTGTTCACGAAGAAGCCGACCAGGTCGCCCATCGCCTCGTCGGTCCGGTTGGCGATGGGGGTGCCCACCGGGATGTCGTGGCCGGCGCCCAGCCGGGTGAGCACCGCGGCGAAGGCGGCCTGCACCACCATGAACAGGCTGGCCCCATGGGTACGGCCCAGACCGGTGAGGCGCTGGTGCAGCCCGGCGTCGAGTTCGAAGGGGACCGAGTCGCCGCGGTGGCCGGCCACCTTCGGCCGGGGGTGGTCGAAGGGCAGGTCGAGCTGGTCCGGGATGCCGTCCAACGCCTTTGTCCAGAAGGCCAGTTGCTCGTTCACCAGGGCGTCGGGGTCGTCTTCCGCGCCGAGGAGCTCGCGCTGCCACAGCGTGTAGTCCGCGTACTGCACCGGCAGCGCGGGCCACGCGGGAGCGAGGCCTTCGAGCCGGGCCGCGTAGGCGAGGCTGATGTCCCGGGTCAGCGGGGCGAGCGACCAGCCGTCGCAGGCGATGTGATGCATCAGCAGGAACAGGACGTGCTCGGTATCCGACAGGGCGAACAGACGGATCCGCAACGGCGGGTGCGCCGCCAGGTCGAACCGCTCCCGGGCGAGGGCGGAGATCTCCGCGGCCAGGGCGGACTCCTCGATCCGCACCACCTCGACGTCCTGGACCGCCCGGATCGCCGGCAGGATCTGCTGGTGGGGGACGCCCTGAGCGTCCTCGGGGAAGACCGTGTGCAGGCTCTCGTGCCGTGCCACCACGTCGTTCAGCGCGGCCGTCAGCGCGGACCGGTCCAGGTGCCCCGCCAGACGCACCACGAGGGGAAGGTTGTAGGTGGCGCTCTCGTCCTCCAGCTTGTCGAGGAACCACAGCCGGTTCTGGGCCGGGGACAGCGGGATCCGCTCCGGGCGCTCCCGCACCGTCAGCGCGGGCCGGGCCGCCCCCGGCTCCGTCTGCGTCTGCGTCCGCGTGATCCGGTCGGCCAGGGCGCAGACCGTGGGAGCCTCGAACAGCGTCCGCACCGCCAGCTCGGCACCCAGGACCGCACGCACCCGCGCGGCCAGGCGGGTGGCGAGCAGCGAGTGCCCGCCCAGGTCGAAGAAGTTGTCGTCGACACCCACCTCGGGAACGCCCAGGACATCGGCGAACAGACGGCAGAGCACCTCCTCCCGGGGATTCCGGGGGCCGCGCCCGGCACCGGTCGACGGCAGCTCCGGAGCGGGCAGCGCCCGCCGGTCCAGCTTGCCGTTGGTGGTCAGCGGAAGCCGCTCCAGGACCACGAACGCCGACGGCACCATGTACTCCGGCAGCACCCCGGCCACATGACCGCGCAGACCCTCCACATCCACCGCCCCGCCACCCGGCTCACCGACCACGTAGGCCACCAGCCGCTTGACGCCCGGCTGGTCCTCGCGGGCGATGACCGTGACCTGCGACAGCCCCGGGACGCGGCCCAGCGCCGACTCGATCTCGCCCAGTTCGACACGGAAGCCACGGATCTGCACCTGCTCGTCGGCCCGGCCCACGAAGTCCAGCAGGCCCTCCCCGGACCAGCGGGCGACATCGCCGGTGCGGTACATGCGGCTGCCCGCCGGGCCGAACGGGTCGGCGACGAACCGCTCCGCCGTCAGGTCCGCACGTCCCAGGTACCCCCGGGCCACACCCGCACCCGCCAGGTACAGCTCGCCGGCCACCCCCTCCGGGACCAGCGACAGATCCTCGTCGAGCACATAGGCCCGCTTCCCGTCCAGGGGGCTCCCGATCGGCAGCGGGGCCGGCAGCTCGCCGCCGAGCGTCCACGGCTGCTGCGTCGCGTACAGCGTGGTCTCGGTGGGGCCGTACGCGCTGCGCACGACGATGTCCGGGCAGTGTTCGAGCACCCGCCGCACCGCGGTCGGGGAGACCACGTCTCCGCCGCTGATCACTTCGCGTACTCCGGCGAAGCAGCCCGGATCCTCCTCGGCCATCACCCCGAACAACCCCGCTGAGACGTCCAGGGCGGTGATCTCCTCCTCGGCGATCAGCCGCGCGAGGGCCGCCACGCTCGGCTCGCCCTCCGGCGTGATGACCGTCCGCGCGCCGTGCAGCAGCGGCACCCACATGCCGTAGATCGAGGGATCGAAGGCGTACGGGATGACCATCAGCACCCGCTCGTGCGCGCCGGGCCGGGTGAACATGCTGTCCGCGACCAGGTCGAGGACGTTGCGGTGGGTGACCGCCACGCCCTTGGGGCGGCCCGTGGAACCGGAGGTGTACATCACGTACGCCAGCTGCTCCGGCCGGCACACCACACCCGGGTCACTGGATGACAGTCCGGCGATCTCCGCGTCCTGGTCCACCACGACGACCGCCGGAGCAGCGGGCACGCCCCGCTCCGACATTGCCGCGTCGGTGAGCAGGACGGGTGCGGAGGTCTCCTCCACGATCCACCGCAACCGCTCCAGCGGACTCGCACTGTGCAAAGGCAGGTAGAACCCGCCCGCCTTCAGTACGGCCAGCAGCGCCGCCACCAGGTCGACGGAGCGTTCCATCAGCACCGCCACCGGCGCCTCCGGCCCCACTCCCAGATCCAGCAGCCGGTGTGCCAGCCGGTTCGCCTGCTCGTCCAGCTCCCGGTACGACAACTCCCGCCCCGCACACCGCACCGCCACCGCGTCCGGGGAACGCAGCACCTGCGCGGCGAAAGCCGCCTGCACCGAACCATCGGTCAGCAGCCCCGCACCCGACCCGAACGACCGAATTTCAGTGAAATCGACAGCGTGCATGGCCCATTACTCTCTTCCGGTGTTGAGGTCGCGCGACTGTTGGTCGGCTCGGGACTGTTCGTCGGCTCAGGTCTGGACTGTTCGTCGGCTCAGGTCTGGACTGTTCGTCGGCGCAGGTCTGTTGGTCGGTCCGGGACGGCCGGCCGGCCGGCCCGGCAGGATGGACGTGGCGGGGGCCGGACTACGTCGGCACCGGGTCCGCCACGTCGCGGTTCCACTCGGACTTCGAGGACTGCCAGTCGTCCTCGTCCGCGCCGCGACGCCAGTAGCCGGAAATGGACAGCTGCTCGCGGGCCAGGCCGCGTTCCGTCCGCAGGTGATGCCGCAGGCTCTTCACGAAGTGCGCCTCGCCGTGGACGAAGGCCCGTACCGTTCCGGCCGGGAACTCCCACGCGGAGACGGCCTCGTGCAGCGCGTCGCCGATCTGGCGCTCCCCGCGGTGCAGCCAGGTGATCTCGGCATCGGCCGGCGTCCGGATCTCCTGCTCCTCTTCCGGGCCGGAGACCTCGATGAACGCCTTGGCGACCGTTCCCGCCGGCATGGCCTCCAGGGAGGCCCCGATCGCGGGCAGGGCGCTCTCGTCCCCGACGAGCAGATGCCAGTCGGCCTCCGCGCCGGGCGAGTAGCCTCCGCCGGGACCCGAGAAGAAGATCTCCTCCCCGGGCTCCACCGTCGCGGCCCAGGGGCCGGCCAGACCGCGCTCACCGTGGTGGACGAAGTCCACCGTCAGCTCGACCGCCTCCGGGTCCCACCGGCGAACCGTGTACGTCCGGGTCCTCGGCCACTGGTCTCGCGGGAGGTCCCGGCGGATGGCCGCGATGTCGAACGGTGCGGGGTACCGCACTCCCTCCAGAGGAAAGATCAACTTGATGTAGTGATCGGTGTGCTCCCCGGCGGCGAACTCCCGCAGGCCCTCACCGCCGAGCACGACCCTGGCCATGTTCGGGGTGACCCGTTCGACGCGCAGCACCCGCCCCCGGTGCACCCTCGACCTGTTGGGCGTCGGCCGGACGGTCATCATCGGCCCCTCGCCTGGCTCATGTCGTCGGAACTCTTCTTCAGCGCGCGAGCCAGAACCGGGGCGATGTCCGCGAGGGCGGCCGCGCTCATCATCTGCATGTGCTCGAAAGGGGTGACGTGTTTGGCGATGCGGCCGCTCACGTACGGCGCCCAGACGTCCGCGAGTCCGGTGGACGTACCGCCCGCCCCGCCCGCCCCCGCCGCCTCGATGAAGAGCATGTCGCCGTCGAAGCGCTCGGGCGGTGCCACCCGGCTGATCCTGAGGTTGTTCGCCGTGATGTCGATGAGAGCGGCGACCGTCCGCTCCTCAAGACTGGCCAGTGTGCCGCCGTGGGACTTGAGGATCTCCAGGATGCGCCGCATCCCGATCGGCTCGTCGCCCGCCTCGGCGTGGAAGGCCCCGATCCCGTCGAAGGCCAGCTCCAGGAGATCGCGCTGGCTGCGCGTACTGTCCGCGCTGGCGTGCCCTCCGGTGCCGGCGTCGAGCACGGCCAGCAGGGACACCTCCTCGCCCTCCTGCTGGAGACGGGCCGCCAGGGTGTGGGCGACCTTGCCGCCGAAGGACCAGCCCAGGAGGGCGTACGGCCCGGACGGCTGGACCGCTCGGATACGGCCGAGATAGTCCTCGATCAGCTCGTCCATGGTCCCGGGGAGCGGCTCGTCCGCGGCCAGCCCGCGCGCCTGGAGCCCGTACACCGGGTGCTCCTTCGGGGCGTAGCGCAGCAGCCCGGCGTAGCACCAGGCCATGCCGCCTCCGGGGTGCACGCAGAAGAGCGGCGCGCGTCTGCCGGCCGGGCGCAGGTTCAGCACGGGCTCCAGTGCGCTGTCCTGCTCCTCGCTGTCCGCCCGGCCCAGGTTCGACAGAGCGGCCACGGTGGGGGTCTGGAGGAGGCTGCGGATCGACAGCTTCACGCCCAGGATCGTGCGGATGCGGCTGACGAGGCGGGTGGCGAGGAGGGAGTGGCCGCCGAGCTCGAAGAAGTTGTCGTCGATGCCGACCTCCGGGACGCCGAGGATCTCGGCGAAGAGACCGCACAGGACCTCCTCGCGCGGGGTCCGCGGACCGCGGCCGGTCCTGGTGGCGGGCAGGTCCGGGTCGGGCAGGGCGCGGTAGTCGACCTTGCCGTTGGTGGTCAGGGGAAGCTGGTCGAGGACCGTGAAGGTGGCGGGGACCATGTACTCGGGCAGGAGGTCTGCCGTGTGGGTGTGCAGGGCCGCGATGTCGACGGTGCCGGTGGTGGTACTGGCACCGGTGCCGGTGGTGGTACTGGCACCGGTGCCGGTGGTGGTGCCGGTGGTGCCGGTGCCGGTGGTGGTGCCTGTCTCGGCGACGACGTAGGCGGCGAGCCGCTTGTCGCCCGCCTCGTCCTCGCGGGCGACCACCGCCACCTGGGACAGTCCCGGGAAGCGGCCCAGCGCCGCTTCGATCTCGCCGAGCTCGATGCGGAACCCGCGGATCTTCACCTGGTCGTCGACCCGGCCCACGAACTCCAGCAGGCCTTCGCCGGACCAGCGGGCGAGGTCGCCGGTGCGGTACATACGGCTGCCGGGAGGCCCGTAAGGGTCGGCGAGAAACCGCTCCGCCGTCAGGTCCGGGCGCCCGAAGTACCCCCGGGCCAGACCCGCACCCGCGAGATACAGCTCCCCGGCTTCCCCTTCCGGGACCAGCGACAGGTGTTCGTCGAGGATGTGGGCGCGCGTGCCGTCCAGCGGTCGTCCGACCGGAATCGGGGCCGGGATCGCCTGGTCCGCCGTCCAGGGGGCCTGGCTGGCGAAGAGGGTGGTCTCGGTCGGCCCGTAGGCGCCGCGCACCACTGTGTTCGGGCAGTGTTCGAGCACCCGCCGCACCGCGCTCGGGGAGATCACGTCACCGCCGGTGATGACCTCGCGTACTCCCGCGAAGCAGCCCGGGTCCTCCTCGGCCATCACCCGGAACAGGCCCGCCGTGACCTGGAGCCCGGTGATCTCCTCCTGCGCCATCAGCCGCGCGAGGGTCGCCACACTCAGATCAC
>NZ_JAFEXF010000234.1 GCF_016905445.1 Streptomyces sp. G44 | reverse complement strand
GACGCGACGTAGGCGGTCCGGCGCCCGGCGGACCGCCGCAGGCCGCTGCGCACCCGCCTCGCGGTGGCCGCGGCGGCGGCCGTGGCGCTGGTGGCGCTCGGGGTGTGCGCCGCGGCGTTCTTCGTGATCCGCTTCAAGCTGTACCAGCAGCTCGACCAGAACCTCGCCCAGTCGGCGACGCTGATCGCGCGGCAGCATCGCGACGCGGAGGGTCCCGGCGTGGTGACGGGCGAGTGCCGGTTCCTCGGGGCGCCCGCCTGCTCGCAGGTCGTCCCGGAGGACCCCGCCGACGATCCGGCGCAGCCGTACCTGCTGCCGGTGACGGGAGCGACGCGTGACGTCGCCGCCGGGCGGCGGACCCCGTACTACGCGAGCGTCCCGCTGCCCGGCGGCAAGCCGGGCCGGATGTTCACCACCACCTTCGGCGACGGCGAGGCCGTGCAGGTCGCCCTGCGGGCCGACATCGCCGAGCGCGGGGTGCGCCAGGCCGCGACGCTGCTCGTGGCGGTGGGCGGCGCGGGTGTGCTGCTCTCGGCGGTCGGCGGTTACTGGGTGTCGCGTACCGGCCTCGCCCCGATCACCCGGCTCACCGCCACCCCCGAGCGCATCGCCGCCACCCGCGACGCCCGCCACCGCATCGAGCTGCCGCCGGGGCCGCCGGGCCGCGCGGGCCGTGACGGCCGGCAGGACGAGGTCACCCGCCTGGCCGCCACGTTCAACATGATGCTCGCCGAGCTGGAGGAGTCCGTCGCGGCCCGCCGCCGCCTGGTCGCCGACGCCTCCCACGAGCTGCGCACCCCGCTGACGGCGCTGCGGACGAACGCCGAGCTCCTCGCCAGGGCGGACCGTCTGACGCCCGCCCAGCGGGAGCGCGCGGCCGGGGCGCTCGGCCGTCAGTTGCGCGAGGTCACCGGGCTGGTCAACGACTTGATCGAGCTGGCCAGGGAGGAGGAGCCGCAGCCCCTGCTGGAGGAGGTACGGCTCGCCCCGCTGGCGGCCCACGCGGTGGAGGCGGCGCGCGGCCACTGGCCCGCCGTCCCCTTCACCCTCCGGATCGCGCCGCAGGCGGCGGACCTCAGCCTCCCCGGGGTGCCGGCGCGCCTGTCCCGGCTGCTCACCAACCTTTTGGACAACGCGGCGAAGTTCTCCCCGCCGGGCGCCCCGGTCGAACTCTGCCTGATGGAGGCGGAGTTGACCGTGCGGGACCACGGCCCCGGCATCGCGGAGGAGGACCTGCCGTACGTCTTCGACCGCTTCTACCGCGCCGAGAGGGCCCGCGCCCTGCCCGGCTCGGGCCTCGGCCTCGCGATGGCCCGCCAGATCGCGCACGCGCACGGCGCGGAGCTGACGGCCGAGCGGGCGGCGGGCGGCGGCGCGCTGTTCCGCCTGGCGCTGCCCACCGCTTAGTCCAGGCGCGACTGCCGAGGGTCGCCTTGGCGACGAGGCGGTCCGCCTCGCGCGCGCCAAGGCCCCGCGAGTGCCTGCCCGGCGCCTCTCGGGCTCGGGCGGCGGGCCCGTACGCACGGCACCGGAGCCGGGCTAGAAGCCCGGCGGCTCCGTGTAGACCCCCCACTCGTCCCGCAGCACCCCGCAGATCTCCCCGAGGCTCGCCTCGGCCCGCACGGCCTCCAGCATGGGGCCGATCATGTTGGAGCCGTCCCGCGCGGCCGCCAGCATGGCCTCCAGGGCGCCCCGCACCTTCGCGTCGTCCCGCCGCTCCTTGCGCGTGGTGAGCTCCCGCACCTGCTCCCGCTCGACCTCATGGCTGACCCGCAGGATCTCCAGGTCGCCGGTGACGGAACCCTCGTGGCAGTTGACGCCGACGACCCGCTTGTCGCCCTTCTCCAGGGACTGCTGGTACCGGAACGCGGACTCGGCGATCTCGCCGGTGAACCAGCCGTCCTCGATGCCGCGCAGGATGCCGGAGGTGATCGGCCCGATCGGGTGCTGCCCGTCGGGGCGGGCCCGCCGGCCCCGCTCCTTGATCTGCTCGAAGATCTTCTCGGCGTCGGCCTCGATGCGGTCGGTGAGCTGCTCGACGTACCAGGATCCGCCGAGCGGGTCCGCGACGTTGGCGACGCCGGTCTCCTCCATCAGTACCTGCTGGGTGCGCAGCGCGATCTCGGCGGCCTGCTCGCTGGGCAGGGCGAGGGTCTCGTCGAGGGCGTTGGTGTGCAGGGAGTTCGTGCCGCCGAGGACCGCCGCGAGGGCTTCCACCGCGGTGCGCACCACGTTGTTGTAGGGCTGCTGGGCGGTGAGGGAGACACCGGCGGTCTGCGTGTGGAAGCGCAGCCACTGGGCCTTCTCGGTTGTGGCGCCGTACTCCTCGCGCAGCCAGCGGGCCCAGATGCGCCGGGCCGCGCGGAACTTCGCGATCTCCTCGAAGAAGTCGACGTGCGCGTCGAAGAAGAAGGAGAGGCCGGGCGCGAACACGTCGACGTCCAGGCCGCGGCTGAGGCCCAGCTCCACGTACCCGAAGCCGTCCGCGAGGGTGTAGGCCAGCTCCTGCGCGGCCGTCGCCCCGGCCTCGCGGATGTGGTAGCCGGAGACGGAGAGCGGCTTGTACGCGGGGATGTCGCGCGCGCAGTGCTCCATCAGGTCGCCGATGAGGCGCAGGTGGGGCTCGGGCTGGAAGAGCCACTCCTTCTGCGCGATGTACTCCTTGAAGATGTCGGTCTGGAGCGTGCCGTTGAGGACGTTCGGGTCGACGCCCTGGCGCTCGGCGGCGACGAGGTACATGCAGAAGACGGGCACGGCGGGCCCGCTGATCGTCATGGAGGTCGTCACGTCGCCGAGGGGGATGTCCTTGAAGAGGACCTCCATGTCGGCGGCGGAGTCGATGGCGACACCGCAGTGCCCGACCTCGCCGAGGGAGCGCGGGTCGTCGGAGTCGCGGCCCATGAGGGTCGGCATGTCGAAGGCGACGGAGAGGCCGCCGCCGCCGTTGGCCAGGATCATCTTGTAGCGCTCGTTGGTCTGCTCGGCGTTGCCGAAGCCGGCGAACTGGCGGATGGTCCAGGTCCGGCCGCGGTACCCGGTGGCGTAGAGCCCGCGCGTGTAGGGGTACTCCCCCGGCCAGCCGATCCGCTCGAATCCCTCGTACGTGTCACCGGGGCGCGGCCCGTAGACGGGGTCGACCGGGTCGCCGGAGAGCGTGGTGAAGTCCGCGTCGCGCTTGCGGGCCTTGTCGTAACGGGCCTGCCAGCGACGGCGGCCTTCCTCGATCGCGTCAGCGTCCATACCCTCGAATTTACTAGGACGTCCTAGTAAATGTCGATGGCATACCGCCACGGGTTGCCCGTGGCGGCGGTGGTTACGCCTTGGCGGCGACCGGCGACCCGTCGGTGATCAGCGGCTCGACCTCGCGGGCGACCTTGCGCTCGACGAAGAACGCGGCGGTCGGAATGGTCCCCGACACGAGCACCCACAGCAGCTTGCCGAACGGCCACTTCGCCTTGGAACCGAGGTCGAAGGCGAAGATCAGGTAGATGATGTAGAGGACACCGTGGACCTGCGACACGACGAGCGTCAGGCCCTCGCCCTTCTCGAAGCCGTACTTGACGACCATGCACGCGCACAGCACGAGCAGCATCACGGCGGTCACGTAGGCCATCACCCGGTAGCGGGTCAGCACGCTGCGTTTCATGGCTACGAGCGTAACCGCCCGCCGCAGGCGATCTTCGCCGCCCCCGCCGCGAGCGGAACGGACGCTTCTACTTCTCCTCGAAGTCCCGCGCGGCCACCCGCAGCGGCCGCAGCATCGCGAAGATCTCCCCGCACTCCTCGGCGTCGTACACCCCGAGCCCGAAGTCCATCGCCATCAGCTCGCGCGTGGCCGCCTCGACGACCTCGCGGCCCTTCCCGGTGATGGAGGCGAGGGTGCCGCGGCCGTCGTTGGGGTTGGGGCGCTTGTCGACCAGGCCGGACCGCACGAGCCGGTCGACGGTGTTGGTCACGGAGGTGGGGTGCACCATGAGCCGCTCGCCGATCTTCGACATCGGCAGCTCGCCGGCCTGGGAGAAGGTGAGCAGGACCAGGGCCTCGTAGCGCGCGAAGGTCAGTCCGTACGGCTTGACGACCGCGTCGACCTCGGCGAGCAGGATCTGGTGCGCGCGCATGATCGAGGTGATCGCGCCCATGGCCGGGACCGATCCCCAGCGCTGCTTCCAGAGCTCGTCGGCGCGGGCGATCGGATCGAAGGGAAGACTGAGCGGCTTCGGCACGCCAAAGACCTTACCCGCCGGTCATATGGCGGTCAGCCCCGTCTCGCAATTCGGGCGTACGTTCCTTCTCGGCCCCGGCTTCCCTCTTGCGCGGTGGCGGTGCGGCGGCCCTCCGCCGCGAGGAGCAGGTAGTCGGCAGGGCGCTCGCGGGCCCGGACCCCGGTGTCGCACAAGGGGATGATTGGCCGCATATGCGACGATTGCCGGGCTGACTGACCGTCACCGTCGCCCAAGGGGTCTGGATGTACCGGCTGCTCCGCACGTTCACGGCACTCACGGCTCTCACCGCCATCGGGCTCACGGCGGGCTGCTCCTCGGGATCCGGGTCCGAGGCCGGGCCCGCCACGTCCCGGGCCGCCGATGTCGCCGCCGGGCCCTCGACCGCTGCCGCGAAGGCCCCGAACGCGTTCTGGGTCGACCCCGACAGCCCCGCCGCCCGCCAGGTCGAGAAGTGGGAGCGGCAGGGCCGCACCGAGGACGCGGCGGCCCTCAGACGGATCTCCGAGCAGCCGCTGGCCGTGTGGCCCGCGGGCGACGACCCGGCGCCCGACGTCAGGGCGGCGACCGAAGGCGCGACCAGGGACGGCCGCACGGCGGTGCTCGTGGCGTACAACATCCCGCACCGGGACTGCGGCCAGCACTCCGCGGGCGGCGCGCACAGCTCCGCCTTCTACCGGGAGTGGGTGGACAGCTTCGCCGGGGCGATCGGCGGCACCCCCGCCGTGGTCGTCCTGGAACCCGACGCCATCCCGCACATCGTGGACGGCTGCACGCCCGCCGAGTACCACGCCGACCGCTACCAGCTGCTGTCCGAGGCGATCCAGCGGTTCAAGCGGCAGCCGAAGGTGAAGGTGTACCTCGACGCCGGGAACCCCGGCTGGATCACGGACGCGCACAAACTCTCCGAGCCCCTCGTCAAGGCGGGCATCGCGGAGGCCGACGGCTTCTCGCTGAACGTCTCCAACTTCCAGAGCGACGAGGTCACCAAGGAGTACGGCCGCACCCTGTCGGCGGCGGTCGGCGACAAGCACTTCGTCATGGACACCAGCCGCAACGGCAAAGGGCCGCTGGCCGGCGACCGGGAGGACGCCTGGTGCAACCCGCCCGGCCGCGGCCTCGGCACGCCGCCCACCGACCGCACGGGCGACCCGCTGCTCGACGCCGTCCTGTGGATCAAGCGGCCGGGCGACTCGGACGGCCCGTGCCGGGGCGGCCCGGCGGCGGGGCAGTGGTGGCCGGACTACGCGCTGGGCCTCGCGCGCAACGCCAAGGACGCGTGACCGCCGGACGCGGACGCGGGCCCGGTCAGCGTTTCTCCTGACCCACGTGGATCCACTTCGCCTCCGAGGACGTGCCGTCCTTGTCGGTGACGAACAGCATGTACCAGCCGGGCGGGACCAGCGCCGCGTCACCCCGCGGGACGTCCACCGTCACCGACCCCGGGCCCTTGGTGAGCCCCAGCGCGATCGAGCGCTGCTCGACGTCGGTCGTGTGCGTCACCGCGCTCGGCCGCATCAGGCGGGCCGACACGATGTCCCCGGGACGGTCGGCGCGGAACGTGGCGCGGCCGTCCGCCGGCAGCTGCTCCGGGCCCGCGCCGAGCACCGGACGGCTGGTGCCGCCCTTGTGCAGCGACGGCGGCGTGAAGATCTCCATGCGCTGCTCGAAGTGGCCGAGCTTGGTGTTCTGCTGGTTGTCGAAGAGCGGGTCCGAGCCGAAGGTCACGACGCGGCCGTCGGGCAGGAGCAGCGCCTCGGAGTGGTAGTTGCGGCCCACCTTGGGCGCCGCCGCCTCACGGAAGACGTTCTGCTTGGGGTCGTAGAACTGGGCCCTGAGGATGTTGCTGGCGCTGCGGCCCCGGTAGTCGGAGGAGCCGTTGGAGGTGAACACCGAGTCGTCCGGCATGATCACGCTGTTCAAGTAGCGCGTCCCCTCCGGCAGTTCGGGGCCGGTCCGGAAGGACGGGTTCTCCTCCTTGAGGTCGATCACGGCGGTGCGGCGCGTCGACTTGTCGGACTCGCCCACTCCCCCGCCGCCGAGGATCATCACCTTCTGGTCCTGCGCGGGCGGCAGCAGCACGGACGCCGACGTCTCCGTCTGGTCCATGTCGGTCAGCCCGGGGACCTTCTCGAACTTGTTCGTCGCCAGGTCCCACAGGCCCGGCTCACGGCCCATGTCGGCGGGCCCGTACCCGGCGTTGGACGCCGGGTAGAAGAGCTTGCCGCCCTTGGTGAGGAAGAGGGCGGGGTAGGTCGGGAAGTACCGCTTGGGGCCGTCCGTCCACTTCTTCGTCCTGGGGTCGTAGATCTCGTTGTCGCCCGGGTCGATCACGCCGACGTCGTCGAGGCCGGAGACCGCGAGCACCTTGCCGTCCTCCAGGCCGACCAGGGTCGGATACCAGCGGGCCTTCTTCATCGGCTCGACGGGGACGTACCGCTCGGCCCTCGGGTCGAACTCGTACGCCGCCTTGATCCCCTGGAAGTCCTGCTTCTCCATGTCGATCTTCTCGGCGATGCCGTACGTGTTGTCGGCCTCGTCGCCGGTCAGGCCCTCGATCTCGTACTGCGCCGTCGTCTCGTTGACCGACTGCTCACCCGGCTCCACCGCCTCGACGAAGACCCGCGCCTCGCTCGCCTTGATCTGCGTCTTCCAGGGCTCCATCTCCCCGGACTTGTCGTACGAGATCTTGAAGTCCCGCTTGGCCTTCGGCACCTCGACGTCGAACTTGCTGACGTACTGGATGCCGGACGGCGAGCGGAACCTGGTGCCCTTCTTCAGGAACACCGGCTTGTCCGGGTTCTCGTTCTTCACCCGCATGCCGCCGCCGGCCCGCTCCACCTCGCCGTCGAGCAGTTCGTAGCGCGCGGTGCCGCCCGCCACCAGGAGGCGGCCGTCGGGGAGCTGGGCGTGCCCGGCGCAGAAGAAGTCCACGGGGGTGTCGATCTTCTTGAAGCTGTTCTTCTTCGGGTCCCACAGGACCGTGTCGAACGACCCGGCGTCGAACTTCTTCTGCTCGTTGCCCGAACCCGCCACGATCAGCACCTTGCCGGTGTGCAGGAGCGCGGCGTGGATGGCGTTGGTGCGGAACTCCTTGGGGATGTCGACCATCTTCCACGAGCCGTACTTGGCCTTGTAGCCGGGCCGGGAGATCTTGTACTCGTGGTACCGCTCCTCGGCGAAGGAGAGCGCGGCGGGGGCGTTCAATCCGATGAGCAGGGCGCCCGCGCCGGCCCCGATGAGTGTCTTCCTCGTACGTCTCGAGGGCCGGTAGGCCATGGGTGCCATGTGTCAGTTCCCTCCTGTCGTCGTACCGGTGGCGAACACCGGTTCGGGCTCGCCCTCCGCCTCCGCGACCGGATGCCCGGCCTCCCGGCGCGCCTTACGCTCCTGCCCGGCCCGCCGGCGCTCCCTGGCGACGGTGAAGCTCCACACCGCCACCGGGGCCAGCGAGATGGCCATCGCGAGGACCGCCCAGGTGCGCATCGCCACATGCGTGTGGCCGAGCACGAAGGAGACGACCAGCGACGTGGCGAGCAGCACCGCCCAGAAGAGGTGGATGCGGAAGGTCAGCAGCCGGTCGGGGCTGGCGTCGTTGCCCTTGGGCGTGACCACGAAACGGCAGGGGCGGCGCAGGACGGCCGCGCCGAGGGACTTGGCGTAGATGGGGGCGGAGAGCGCCGACATCGCCATGCCGGCGAGGCCTCCGGAGCCCTCGGGCTCGTGCGGGGAGACGTTGTGGCGGCGGTTCCACAGGTAGAGGCCGACCTGGAGGGCCGCCGCGTCGCTGTAGAGCATCATCCAGACGGACGCCGCGACCTGGGTGCCGGACGCGCCGAACCACAGGAAGAGGGTGCAGCTGAGAATGCCGAGCAGCCAGTTGACCGCCGTCATCGGGTAGTACACGAGCATCAGCGTGTACGAGAAGAGCCGTCCGGGTGGCATCGTGAACGGCGCCCTCCAGTACTGCTTGAACAGCGTCTCGTACGTGCCGCGCGACCAGCGCATCTGCTGGGTGAAGAAGTCCGTCCAGGACGCCGGGCCCTCCCCGACGGCCAGCACGTCCGGGGTGTAGACCGAGCGCCAGTGGTTGCGGGTGGCGGGGTTGCGGCGGCGGTGCAGCTCGAAGCCGGTCGCCATGTCCTCGGTGATCGAGTCGTACAGGCCGCCGACCTGGGTGAGCGCGCTGATGCGTACGACGTTGTTGGTGCCGACGAACATGGGCGCCCGGTAGCGGTTGCCCGCGCGCTGGATGAGCGCGTGGAAGAGGAACTGCTGGGACTCCGCGGCCTTGGTCACCGGCGTCTCGTAGTTGCCGTAGACCTGCGGTCCGACGACGAACGCGACGTCGGGATCGCGGAAGTACCCCATCATCCGCTCCAGGAAGTTGGGAAGCGGCACGTGGTCGGTGTCGACGGAGGCGAAGAAGTCGTACTCCGCGTGGTGCATCGCCAGCCAGGCGTTGTAGTTGCCGTGCTTGGTGCGGGCCTTGTGCGGGCCCTTCCCGCGGTTCCACTCCGGTACGCCGAGGCGCGTGAAGTGACGCACCCCGAGCTCTTCGCACAGGGCCCGCGCGTCGGGGTCGTTCCCCTCGTCCAGGAGCCATACGTCCATGGGACCCGTGTGGTGTATCCGCACCGCGCCCTCCAGGGTGGCCCGGACCATGGAGAGGGGCTCCTTGCCCGGCACGTACGTGGTGAGGAAGGCGACGCGGGTGCCCTCCTGCGGTGTCACCGGGATCGGGTCCCTCGCGACCATCGTGGCGTGCGCGATGGATATGACGTTGACCAGCATGAACAGCTCGATCAGGCCGATCGCCACCAGCATCGTGACGTCGAGGCCGATGAGCCAGCGTTCGCCGCCCTCGCGTTCGGTCCAGTGGGAGGGCCAGACGAGGTAGACGAGGAGCAGGCCGGTGAGCAGGGGGGCCAGTGTCATCAGGAGCACGGCCCGTATTCGGTGAGGTTCTGAGGAGAGAAGCTTGCGGTACTGGACCCGATAGCCGCCGCCGTTGCCGCCGCCGTCCTTGCCGCCGCGCGGCTCGGTGAGCGGGCCGGCGAGCGTGCTGTGGGTGTCGTAGTCGTAACCCTCCGGCTGCCGCACAGCGCCCTCCAGGTTCTGGTGCTTGGTGATCGAACGAGCCGATACCCCCACCAAAGTGGAGTTTCCGGGGCGTGTCGAACCGGGTGCGTCCGTGCGGGCGGTTTTGGGGGGAGCGGGTTTGGTGGGGTTGCGGTGGGGCGGGGGGTGTGGGGGTGTGGTGCGGGTGGGCGCCTGGCGGAGGCGGCGGGGAGTGAGGTGTGTGGTGCGGGTGGGTGTCTGGCGTTCGTCTGTGGGGAGCGGGGAGTGAGGTGTGTGGGGCGGGTGGGTGTCTGGCGTTCGTCTGTGGGGAGCAGGGAGTGAGGTGTGTGGTGCGGGTGGGCGCCTGAGGTTCGTCTGCGGGGCGGGGCCGCGGGGGTATGTCCGTGCTCGCCATCTTGGCGCTGGCCTGTGGCTGCTCATCGGCTCGGCTCGACCACCACTGTGCTCCGCGCGCACATACCCCCACGTCCCCTCAGGCACGCGGGCGACTGCGGGCCGTCGCGGCCTGCCCTGGGGCCGCCACCCACCTTGATGTCGCCGAGCAACGGCCACCCCGCCCGCCCTGCTCCACCCACCCTTCCTCCGAGCAACGGCCACCCCGCCCGCCCTTGCTCCACCCACCTTCCCTCCGAGCAACGGGCACCCCGCCCACCCCTGCCCCGACATCTCGACGCCGGTTAACGGGCCCCCACCCCCCTACTCCGACCTCTCGACGCCGGTTAACGGGCACCCCCACCCGCCCCTACCCCGACAACTCCACGCCGGTTAACGGCCCCCGCCCCTACCTCGACATCTCGACGCCGGTTGACGGGCGGGTGGGTGGGAGACATCCGGCGCGGAGCGGCGGGGGGGGGGGGGGGGCCCCGTCCCTTTTCACAACCCCACGCGCCGCCTACGCTCC
>NZ_JAFEXF010000233.1 GCF_016905445.1 Streptomyces sp. G44 | reverse complement strand
GCTCTACCCGCCGGACGGACGGTGGCGGGGGCGCGCGCTGCGGCCGTACGCCGCCGGGGACTGGGCGCCCGGCGACGCCTACGGCGAGGCCGCGCGGGCGCTGCGGGCCGCCGGGCTGGACGTGCACAGCTGGGTCGTCCTCGCCCACAACTCCTGCCTGGGCGAGGAGCACCCGGCGACCTCCGTCGTCAACGCCTACGGGGACCGCTACCCCTGGGCGCCGTGCATCGCGCGGCCCGCCACGCGCGCGTACCTCGTCGACCTCGCCGCCGAGGCCGCCGTGCGCCCCGGAACCGACGGCACCGAACTGGAGTCGTGCGGCTGGTACGGCCTCGCACATCTGTACGCCCACGACAAGACCGCGGGCGTCGGCCTCGGCGAGGCGGGCCAGTACCTGATGTCGCTCTGCTTCTGCGCCTCCTGCCGCCAGGGGTGCGCGGGAACGGGCCTCGACCCCGACGAGCTCGCGGCAGCCGTCCGTGACGCCCTGGAGCCGCTGTGGCGCGGCCGGGCCGAGAGTTCGGGCTGGCCGGGCGTCGAGAAGCTCATCGGCGTCGAGCGGGCGGCGGCCACGCGCGCGTGGCGCGAGGAAACGGCCCGCACGCTCCAGGAGGCCGCGATCGGCGCCGTCCGCGCGGCGGCCCCGCCGGGCTTCCAGGCGCTGCTGCACGCCGACCCGGTCCCGTACCACTGCGGGGCGAACGCGGGCGTCGACCCGGCGCACATTCTCGGCGTGGCCGACGGCGTGGTCGTGCCGTGCACGGACGGCGCCGAGGCCTTGACACCGTTCGCCGCACACGCGGGGGCCGAGACCGTGCTGGCCGCCAACCTCACCGTGGTCGGCGGCATGGGCGGCAGCCCCGCCACCCTCGCCGCCGACGCGGCCCGCGCCGCCGAGCGCGGCGCCACGGAACTGCGGCTCTACCACGCCGGCTTGGCCTCGGACGCGGACCTCGCGCACGTGGCGCGGGCTTTGGCGGGTCGGGGGTGAGCGGTGGTGGGCGCGGGGGGTGGGGTTCTGGCGGGGCGGAGGTGAGCGGCGTCGGGCACGTGGTGCGGGTCCTGGTGGTGAGGGGGCGTTGGCGGATGAGGGGTGAGGGGTGAGGGGTGAAAAGTGAGGGGTGAGCGGTGTCGCAGGGCGCGCGTGCCCTGGCGGCGCCGGGAGTCACCGATGTCGCTCACGTCGCACCGGCTCTGGCGGGCCACGGGTGCCCGATGTCGTGCGCACCCCGCGGGCCCTGACCCGGCCGGAGTGACCGGCGTCGTGCGTGTCGTGCGAGCCCCGGCGGTCCCGGGAGTGACCGGCATCGCGCGGCACGTGAACCCTGCGCGGCAGCAGGGGTGACCGGTGTCGTGCGCGTCGTGCGAGCCCCGGCGGTCCCGGGAGTGACCGGCATCGCGCGGCACGTGAACCCTGCGCGGCAGCCGGAGTGACCGGCGTCGCGCGGCACGTGAACCCTGCGCGGCAGCCGGAGTGACCGGCGTCGCGTACGTCACGCGAGCCCTGGTGGCCCCAGGAGTGACCGGCGTCGCGCACGCGTCGCGCGGGCCCAGTCGGCACCGGAAGTCACCGAACTCGCACACGTCACCCCGGCCCCGGCGGGCCAGGAGCACCCCCCGCCCCCCGCCTCGCGCGGCTCTGTCGCGGCCGTGGTGATCGCCGCTACGATCCGCGCACCACAACCGCCGCCGGTGCCAGGGGGCAACCACACCCTTCCCCGGTGCCAGGGGGCGACCACGACCTCTCCCCGCCACCAGGGGACACAGCCTTTCCCCGCCACCCGGGGACAGAGGGAGCCAAGGTGCGCAACAAAGCGATATCCGCGCTGGCCTGCGCGGTACTGATGGCGGGTGCCGCGGTGCTCGGCGGTGCGGGATCCGCCGCCGCGCAGGCCGCCGCGGCCGACACCGTCCGCGAACGCCTGGAGAAGATACCGGGCATGAAGGTCGTCTCCGTCGCGGACAAGGAGGGCCACCCCCTCTACACGCTGACGTACGTCCAGCCCGTCGACCACGCGAAGCCCCGCGGCGCCACCTTCACCCAGCGCGCCACGCTCTGGCACAAGTCCACGGACAAGCCGACCGTCCTCTACACCACCGGCTACACCCTCGGCGGCGGCACCGCCTCCCTCACCCGCCTCATCGACGCCAACCAAGTCAGCGTCGAACACCGCTACTTCGGGCCCTCGCGCCCCACGGGCGCCGCGGGCGAAGACTGGTCCAAGCTGACCGTCCAGCAGGAAGCCGCCGACGAGCACCGCCTCACCCGGGCCCTGCGCACCGTCGAGAAGGGCAAGTGGCTGGGCACCGGCGCCAGCAAGGGCGGCATGACCGCGACCTACCACGAGCGCCACTACCCGGACGACCTCGACGCGGTCGTCGCGTTCGTCGCGCCCAACGACGCGAACAACCGCGACGACAGCGGCTACGAGCGCTTCTTCAAGACGGTCGGCACCAAGGAGTGCCGGGACGCGCTCAACGCCGTGCAGCGCGAGATGCTCGTACGCCGTGCCACGCTGCTCCCCAGGTTCGAGGCGGACGCCGAGGCCAACGGCGACACGTTCGAGGAGACCCTCGGCACCACCGACCGCGCCTACGAGTTCGCCGTCCTGGACCAGGTGTGGAACTTCTGGCAGTCCGGCACCGCCGCCGACTGCCCGACCGTGCCCGACGCGAAGAAGGCCACCGACGACGAGCTCTACGACTGGTCGAAGAAGCACGGCCTGAGCGTCTACCGCGACGAGGACCTCGGCACCAACGGCTCCGGCCCCTACTACCGCCAGGCCGCCACCCAACTCGGCTGGGCGGACCTGAAGTTCGAGCACCTCAAGGGCGTCCGCCACTACCCGGACCTCTACCGGCCCAACTCGGTGCTGCCCGCCGCCATGCGGGGCACGTACAGCGACAGGACCGTCGCCGACGTCGACCGCTGGGTGAAGACCCGTGGCCAGCGGATGATGTTCGTCTACGGCCAGAACGACCCGTGGAGCGCCGAACGGTTCACCCCGAGCCACCGCGACTCCCACCGCTACGTCGTGCCGGGCGCCAACCACGGCGCGTCGATCGCCGGGCTGCCCGCCGCCGAACAGGCGGAGGCCGTCGCCACCATCAAGCGCTGGGCCGACGTGGAGTGACCCGCCCCCGGCGGCCCAGCAGGGGCGCGGCGATCAGCAGCCGCGCCCCCGCGAGGACCGGCAGCAGGACGCGGACGTCGACGCTCTCCACGAGGACCGCGCCCGCCGCGATGCCGAGCGCGGTCGGCGTGAACATCAGCGTGTTGGCGGTCGCCGCCACCCGGCCCAGCAGCGCGTCCGGCGTCT
Source organism: Streptomyces sp. G44 (assembly GCF_016905445.1). GTDB lineage: Bacteria > Actinomycetota > Actinomycetes > Streptomycetales > Streptomycetaceae > Streptomyces. The sequence continues at coordinate 6,901 of NZ_JAFEXF010000233.1, read as the reverse complement.
CCCGCTGCACCGCCGTCAGGCCCGCGATCAGTACGCAGGGCAGCCCGAGGCCGTTCGTGAGACTCCCCGCGAGGACCGCCGTGTCGCTCGGCAGCGCGCTCAGGGCCGCCGCCGCACCGGTCAGCACGATGCCGGCCCCGCCGAACCGCCACGCCCCGAAGCGCCGCGTCAGCACCCCCGACGCCATGCCCACCGCCACCGAGCCGGCGCCCTGCACGACGTACAGCACACCCGCGTACGCGGGGGAGTGGCCGAGCCCCTCCACGACGGCGTAGACCGTCGCACCGCTGAGCCCCGAGGTCAGCATCGTCAGGCCGCCCGCCACCACCAGCGGCCGCAGCCGCGCGTGCCCCCACAGGTACCGGGCGCCCTCGGCGGTCCGCACCCGCAGCGAGGCGCGCTCACGCACGGGGGCGGCCTCCCGCACCCGCAGCAGCGCGTACATGCAGGCGGCGAGTACGAACGTGACGGCGTCCAGGAGCGCCACGCGGGCGCCGCCGTACGCGGCGAACAGGCCCGCACCCGCGAGCGGCGCCACCAGCTTCATGCCCTCGTTGGCGGACATCCGCAGGCCGTTGAAGTCGCCGACCAGCTCCTTGCCGACGGCCTTCGGGGCCAGGGCGGCCTCCGCCGCGTCCGTGACGACGCCGCACGCCCCGTACAGCAGGAGGACGGTGAAGAGGATCCACAGCCGTCCGGCGGAGTCCACGGCGAACAGGGACAGGAGCAGGGCGCCGAGCGCGAGGTTGACGCCCACCAGGAGCGGTTTGCGGCGCGTGCGGTCGGCGAGCGTGCCGAGCAGCGGGCCGATCAGGGTGGGCGCCCACAGGGCCAGCTGGCACAGCGCGGCGAGCCCGTCGGAGCCGGTCAGCTCCTTCACCCAGACCCCGGAGGCGAGCCACAGCGCGGAGGTCCCGAAGCCGGAGACCACCACCGCGCCCAGACAGAGGCCCGCGTCGCGGTCCCGCAGGACGCGTCCGATCGTCGATGTCATGCCAGGTGATGCTGGTTCCTAAGGCCCCCGGCAGGGAATCGGGCGGTTTCCTCAAGGAAGACCGATGAGTTCGGGACGCGCGGCCGGTCCACCAGGGGAGACGTACCGAGAGGGCTGCCTCAGTCCGCGGCCCTGGTTCGTGGTCTCAGCCCGCAGCCCTCAGTCCTCGACCCGCAGCTCTCCGTGGAGGCCCCCCATGACCGACGACCACCTCGACCGCGAACTCGACCTCGCCCCGCAGGCCCGCCTGGTGGCGCGGCTGGCCGAGCACGTCACGGACGAGCAGCTCGGGGCGCCCACCCCGTGCCCCGAGTACGCCGTGCGCCATCTGCTCGGCCACCTGATCGGCCTGGCCCAGGCATTCGAGCAGGCGGCGCGCAAGGAGTTCGGGCCGACGCTGGACCAGAACCCCACGAGCACCGTGCCGGACGTCGGCCCCGGCTGGCGCGACGAGCTGCCCAAGGCCCTGGACGCCCTCGCCGAGGCGTGGCGCGACCCGGCGGCCCGGCAGGGCCTGACCCGGGCGGGCGGGGTCGACCTGCCCGGCGAGGTCGCGGGCCTGGTCGCCCTGGACGAACTGGTCGTCCACGGCTGGGACCTGGCGCGGGCCACGGGCCAGGAGTACGCGCCCGACGAAGCGAGCCTGGAGGCCGCGCGAGCGCTCCTGACCCCCACGGGGGAGGAAGGGGAGGAGGGCGCGGAGCCGGAGGGCGGCCTGTTCGGGAAGCCGGTGCCGGTGCCGGACGGGGCGCCCCTCCTGGACCGGGTGATCGGGCTGAGCGGCCGCGATCCGGAGTGGCGGCCCGCTGGCTGATGCTCCACGGGGTGGCGGCCTGCGGGCTGACGGTCCACGGGCTGACGGTCCGCTTGTTGACGGTCCACGGGTGCCCGGCATGCTCGGCATACCGAGATAGGTTGCGTTCCTGACTAGGTCGCTCTACGGTCTAGGTAGCTCAGACGCTCACGGGGTCGCGGGCCCGTGCCACGTACACGGCGCATGTCCGCGACCCCTTCGGGAAGGGGAACCCCGCCATGGCCATCTCGCCGGACTTCTCGCCGGACTTCTCACCCGCCGCAACGGCCCTCGCGGCCGTGCTCGGCGCCTATCTGCTGCTCGGGGAACCCCTGCTCGGCCGCCGCATGTACGCCTCGCTGGCCCGCCGCCGCGCCACCGAACCCGGCGCGCTCGTCGGCTACTTCCGCGCCGCGCTCGGACTGTGGTGGGCCCTCGCCGCCCTCGCGGCCGCCGCGCTGCTGCTCTCGCCGGGCCTGGCCGCCGCCGACCTCGGCATCGCCCCGCCCGACAAGCCCGCCGTCGTCGTGGTCGGCGTCCTGCTCGCCACGGTGATCGCGGTGACGTCCGGGCGCGCGCTCCGCGACCTCGACCGGCAGGGCAAGCACGTGCCGGGGCGCGCCGCCATCGAGGCGATGCTGCCGGGCACGCCCCGCGAACGCGCTCTCGCCGTCGCCTTCGGCGTGACCGACGGCGTCTGCGCCGAGTTCGTCCACCGCGGCCTGCTCATCGCGTTCGGCGTCGGCGTCCTCGGCCTCCACCTCTACGCCGCCGCGGCCCTCTCCGTGCTGGTCTACGCCCTCGCCGGGTACTACCAGGGCCGCCAAGGGCTCCTCGTCTTCGGTGTCTTCGGCGCGCTGCTCACCGGCCTCTACCTCGCCACCGGCAGCCTGCTCCTGCCCATGGCCCTGCACGTCGTCCTCAGCGTGCGCGACCTGACGGTGCTCGCGCCGCCGACGCCGTCCGCGACGCCGCTCACCGCGCCGCTCGCCACCAAGTGAAGGGCACGGACACGTGACCGACCGCCGCGCCAGCTGGTTCAAGGGCGTACTCGACCTCCTCGTGCTCGCGAGCCTCACCGACGGCGAGAGCTACGGCTACGAGATCGCCAAGCTCCTCGGAGCCGCCGGCTTCGGACAGATCAAGGGCGGCACGCTCTACCCCGTGCTGAACCGCCTGGAGGAGGCGGGCCTGGTCGCCGCCGAGTTCCGCGCCGCCGAGAAGGGGCCCGGCAGGCGGTACTACCGGCTCACCGACGCCGGGCGCGAGACCCTCGGCGAACAGGGCGGGCTGTGGCTCGCCTTCGACACATCCGTACGCGAGCTCCTCGCGCAGGCAGGAGTGGAACCCACCCGATGAACACGCAAGAAGACGAGCAGGACACCTACCTCACCGACCTCGCCGGGCGGCTGCGCGCGCACGGCCTGCCCGCCGACCGCGTCGAGGCGACCGTCGCGGACCTGACCGCGCACCTGGAGGAGTCGGGCGCGAAGGACGCGGAGGCGGAGTTCGGCCCGGCGGAGGAGTTCGCCCGGCAGCTTGTCCCCGAGGCGGCCACCCCCGACGGGCCACCGGACGGGCACGTCGAGACCTGGCGCTGGACCGCCGACACCTACGGCGACGAGGAACTCCTGAACCGCTTCGGCGACGAGGGCTGGGAGGTCGAGCGCGTCGACGCCGTCGGCCGCTTCGTCAGCCACCGGGACCTTGCGCGGCCCCAGCGGTGGGAGTACCGCAGGGAGCTGATCACGCGCGGCCGCGAAGACCGCAACGAACGCCTCGCCCCCGACGGCTGGGAGGCCTGCGGGACCTGGGTGATCTACGCCTGGTTCAAGCGCCCCAAGGCGGCCAGCCTCGGCCCGGCGGCGGAGCTCGCCGCGCCGCCGCCCGCCCCGGAGCGGACGAACTTCCTCAGCCGGAAGTTCTACGCCCTGCTCGCCGTCCTCGGGGCGGCCGTCGTGCTGGGCGGCCTCGGGGCCGGGCTCGACGACGGCGACGCGAGCTCGGGCCTCGGCTTCGCGGCCGGGCTGCTGGCCGGCGCGTGCGTGCCGTTCGGGCTGATCGTCGGCGGGCGGCTGTGGATCGACCGCCGTCGGCGCTGACGCTGCGTATGTACGTACCCGGGCAGGTGCGTACGCAGGTACGCGCCTCAGCCCTTCAGCGCCGCCTCCATCATCGCCTTGGCGATCGGCGCCGCCAGGCCGTTGCCGCTGACCTCGTCGCGGGCCGCGCTCGACGACTCGATCATCACCGCGACCGCCACCTCCCGGCCGTCCGCGCCCTTGGCGTACGAGGTGAACCACGCGTACGGCGTCTTGCTGTTGTTCTCGCCGTGCTGGGCCGTGCCCGTCTTGCCGCCGACCGTGGCGCCGTCGATGCGCGCGTTCGAACCGGTGCCCTTCTCGACGACCGTCCGCATCGCCGACTGGAGGCCCTCGGCGACGGACTCGCTCATCACGCGCCGGGAGTCCTCGTCACCGAACTTCTCCAGGACGTTGCCGTCCGCGTCGGTGATCTGCGAGACCATGTGCGGCGCGGCGAGTTCGCCGCCGTTGGCGATCGCCGCCGACACCATCGACATCTGGAGCGGCGTCGCCGTCACGTCGAACTGGCCGATGCCCGACAGGCCCGTCTGGGCCTTGTCCATGCCGGAGGGGTACACGCTCTTCGCCGCGCGCACCGGCACGTCCAGCTTGTCCGCGTTGAAGCCGAGCTTCTCCGCCATCGCCCTGACCTTGTCCTGCCCCAGGTCGACGGCCATCTTCGCGAAGACGTTGTTGCAGGAGTACTGGAGGCCCGTGCGGATCGTCGCGTTCTCGCAGGGCGCCGAGGGGTTCTCGTTCCGCAGGACCGTCGCCGTGCCCGGCAGCGTGTACGGGTTCGGGCTCGCGGTCCTCGCGTCCACCGAGGAGTACAGCCCGTCCTCCAGGGCCGCCGCCGCGACGACCAGCTTGAACGTCGAACCGGGCGGCAGCGGCTGGCGCATCGCGCGGTTCACCATCGGCTTGTCCTCGTCGGACGTCAGCGCCCGCCACTCCGCGGAATCCGCGGAGCCGCTGATCTTCGACGGGTCGTACGACGGCGTCGAGACCATGCCGAGGATCCTGCCGGTCCTCGGGTCGAGCGCGACCGCCGCGCCCTTGGTGTCCCCGAGCGCCTTGAACCCCGCCTTCTGCACCGCCGGGTCGATGGTCGTCACCACGTCACCGGGGCCGGCGCGCTTGCCGGTGACCGTGTCCAGCGGGTTCTTCAGGCGGTCGTCGGTGCCGTCCAGGAGGTCCTTGTAGATGCCCTCCAGCTGCGTGGCGCCGTACACCTGCGAGCTGTAGCCCGTCACGGGTGAGTAGAGGGCGCCGTTCTTGTACGTGCGTTTGTAGGCGAGGTCGCCTCCCTTCGTGCGCGCGGAGCCGGTGACGGCCTCACCGCCCACGATGATGTCGCCCAGCGGGTGCGCGTACTGCTCGATCGCGTTGCGCCGGTTGTGCTTGTCGTCCGCGAGCGCCTTCCCGTCGCAGAACTGCACCCACGTCGCCCGCACCAGCAGGGCGAGCACGAGCAGCAGAGCGAAGACCGAGGCGCGCCTGATCGTCTTGTTCATCCCAGAGAAGGACGAGCGGAGGGGAAGGTTTCGTTCCCTTCTGATCCACTTGCGACCGTTTTCTCAGAAAGTCCTCATGAACCGCGCGGCGCCCGGGGCGCGTCGACGGGGCCCGCTCAGTCCGTGTTCATGAAACCGGCCTCGTACGCCGCGATCACCGCCTGCGTGCGGTCCCGCGCGCCCGTCTTGGCGAGGACGGACGCCACATGCGTCTTCACCGTCGCCGCGCCCACGCCGATCCGCCCGGCGATCTCCGCGTTGGTGAGCCCCGCCGCCATCAGCCGCAGCACCTCGCTCTCGCGGCCGGTGAGCCGCGCCACCCAGGCGGGCGGCGCGGGCTTGGCGCGCCCGTGCTCGGCGGCCAGGGCGCGCACGGCCGAGGGGAACAGCAGTGAGTCGCTGTGCGCCACGACGCGCACGGCCTGGACGAGGGAGTCCGCGTCCGCCCGCTTGAGCAGGAACCCGGCGGCGCCCGCGCGCAGCGCCTCGTACACGTACGCGTCGTTCTCGAAGGTCGTCACGACCACGATGCGCGGCGGTCGCGGCATCGCCCGCAGGATCTGCTCGGTGGCGCGGATGCCGTCGATCTCCGGCATGCGGACATCCATCAGGACCACGTCGGGCTCCAGTTCCCGCACGACCGACACCGCCTCGGCGCCGGTCGCCGCCTCGCCGACGACCTCGATGCCCGCCTCGGCGGAGAGGATCGCGCGCAGGGCGGTACGCACCATGCGCTCGTCGTCGGCGAGCACGACCCGCAGGGCGGGCGCGCCGGTGGGGGCGGGGGTGGTCGTCATGCGCGTCGTCATGCGTGTCCTTTCAGCGGAAGCCGTACGTCGAGTCGCCAGGCGCCGTCCGCCGGGCCTGCCGAGGCCGTGCCGCCGAGCAGCCGGGCCCGGTCCGCGACGCCGCGCAGGCCGTGGCCGCCGCCGGGGCGGGCGGCGGGGGAGCGGGTCGGCAGCGGGTTCTCGGCCGTGACGGCCAGGTCGGGGCCGTCCAGGGCGACGCGCAGGGTGACGGCGGTGTCCTCGCCGCCGTGCCGCAACGCGTTGCTCAGGGCCTCCTGCACGATGCGGTACGCCTCGCGGGAGACCAGCGGGGGCAGGCCGGCGGGGTCCATGTCGACGGTGGCGCTCACCCGCAGGCCGCCCGCCCTGGTGCGGCGCAGCAGGCCGTCCAGGTCGGCTTCGAGGGTGGGCGCGGGCGCCGTCGAGCGGGTGCCGTCGGCCTCCCGCAGCACACCGAGCACGGCGTCGAGTTCACCGACGGTGCGGCGCGTGGTGTCCTCGATGGCGGCCAGGGCCTCGCGGACGAACTCCGGGTCGTAATCGAGGACGCGGCGGGCCGCGCTCGCCTGGAGCGTGACGGCGCTCAGCGCGTGGCCCACCGAGTCGTGCAGCTCGCGCGCCAGGCGGTTGCGCACCGCGAGGTCGGCGGCCCGCTGCTCGGCGGCAGCGAGCCGGTCGGCGGGCGTGGGCCCGAGCAGCTCGGGTGCCCAGTGGGCGAGGAGCCCGCC
>NZ_JAFEXF010000232.1 GCF_016905445.1 Streptomyces sp. G44 | reverse complement strand
GTGGGCGCGGCGCGGCGAGTCCTGGTAGCAGAACTGCACGACGTGGTAGCCCTGTTCGGCGAGGGTGGCCCCGGCGGAGCCGCCCGCCAGACCGGTGCCGACGACGATCACGGTGTGCTTGCGGCGGGTGGGGGGGGGGGGGGGGGGGGGCCGGGGGGGGTGAAAGAAGGGGGGGGGGGGCGGGGGGCCGGGGGGGAGGGCGGGGGGCGGGCGTGGCCCCCCCGGGGGGGGGCGCCCCCCCCCCCGGGGGGGGCAGGGCCACGCCCCGGGCACGCAGCGTTACGCCCCGAAGTTCCACATTGCCGTAAACGTCATAGCCTGGACGAATGGGTGAGGACGTCCGGCTGCGGGCCGTGGTGGAGCTGGCGCAGGCCATGGCCGCCGCGCAGACTCCGCGTGAGTCCTGGCAGGCGGCGGCCCTCGGCGCCTGCCGCGCGCTAGGCGGCAGCTTCGCGGCGCTGTCCGTGTGGGAGCGCGACCTGGGGCGGCTGCGGGTCCTCGTGAACGCGGGCGAACGCGCCGAGGACGAGGAGGAGTTCCCGGAACGGGAGGCGTACCCCGTCCACCAGTTCCCGGAGATCACCGAGTTCCTGCACGAACGCTGGGCGGGCGGCGGCGAGCCGAACGCCTGGGTCGAGACGGCCGAGGGGCCCAGCGGCGGCCACTGGGCGGGCTACTGCCACCAGCGCGTCTCGGCGCTGCGCCGGCGCGGCCGCGGCTGCTGCGTGGTCGCGCCGATCGTGCTGCACGGGCGCGCGTGGGGCGAGCTCTACGTGGCCCGGCCGGCCGGCGCGCCCGTCTTCGGCCGCTCCGACGCCGATTTCGCGACCGTCCTCGCGGCGGTGGCCGCCGCCGGGATCGCCCAGACCGAGCGGCTCGAAGAGGTGCGACGGCTGGCCTTCACGGACGCGCTGACCGGGCTCGCCAACCGCCGTGCGGTGGACTTGCGGCTCGACGAGGCGGTGGAGCGCCACCGCGCCGACGGCGCCGTGGTGAGCCTGGTCGTCTGCGACGTCAACGGGCTCAAGCGGGTCAACGACACCCGGGGGCACGCCATCGGCGACCGGCTCCTGGAGCGCTTCGGCTCCATCCTCTCGCTCTGCGGCGCGATGCTGCCGGGAACGCTGGCCGCGCGCTTGGGCGGTGACGAGTTCTGCCTCCTCTCGGTGGGGCCGAGCGCCGACGAGGTGGTGCGCGTCGCCGACGAACTGTGCGTGCGAGCCGCCGAGTTGGAGCTGGGCGACGGCGTCGCCTGCGGGGTCGCCTCCACCGGGGACCCGATCGGCCCGGTGCGCTCGGCCCGCCGCCTCTTCCGCCTCGCCGACGCGGCGCAGTACCGCGCCAAGGCGGCACGCGCGGCGAAGCCGGTGGTGGCGGGGCGCGAAGGCGGCGCGGGCGCCGAAGGCGGTGACGACCCGGTGGTCAGGCTCGCCGACTCGCCCCCGCGGGTGGCCGGGCCGGGGGAGCGCCGCCGGTTCCGGGGCCGGGGAATCCCGCCCGCCGGGTGACGGGCCCGGGGGACCCACGGCCGGCGGGGTAAGTGGCGCGGGCGGACTCCACCCGTGACATACCCCGTGACATACCCACCCGTGACACTCGGCGATTCAATCCGTACGCTGCTGAATATGGATATGCACAGCGTGGGCACCGTGGCCCTTGGGACGTCCGGGACGACCGCGGCGGACGTCATCGCCGTCGCGCGCGGAAACGCGCGGATCGAACTGACCGACGAGGCGCGGGCCGCCCTGGCCGCCGCCCGCGAGATCGTCGACGCGCTCGCGGCCAAGCCCGACCCCGTCTACGGCGTCTCGACCGGCTTCGGGGCCCTGGCCAGCCGCCACATCGGCCCCGACCTCCGCGCCCGGCTCCAGCGCAACATCGTCCGCTCGCACGCGGCCGGCATGGGCCCGCGCGTGGAGCGCGAGGTCGTCCGCGCGCTGATGTTCCTGCGCCTGAAGACGGTCTGCTCCGGCCACACCGGCGTCCGCCCCGAGGTCGCGCAGACGATGGCCGACGTCCTGAACGCCGGCATCACGCCGGTCGTCCACGAGTACGGCTCGCTGGGCTGCTCCGGCGACCTGGCCCCGCTCAGCCACTGCGCGCTGACGCTGATGGGCGAGGGCGACGCCGAGGGTCCCGACGGTGAGGTGAAGCCCGCGGGCGAGCTGCTCGCCGCGCACGGCATCGCCCCGGTCGAGCTGCGCGAGAAGGAGGGCCTGGCGCTCCTCAACGGCACCGACGGCATGCTCGGCATGCTGATCATGGCCCTCGCCGACCTGGAGACCCTCTACAAGTCGGCCGACGTCACCGCCGCCCTCACCCTGGAAGCGCTGCTCGGCACGGACAAGGTCCTCGCCCCCGAGCTGCACGCCATCCGCCCGCACCCGGGCCAGGCCGCCTCCGCCGCCAACATGCTCGCGGTGCTCACCGGTTCGGGCCTCACCGGCCACCACCAGGACGACGCGCCGCGCGTCCAGGACGCGTACTCGGTGCGCTGCGCCCCGCAGGTCGCGGGCGCAGGCCGCGACACCATCGCGCACGCCCGCACGGTCGCCGAGCGCGAGCTGGCGGCCGCCGTCGACAATCCGGTCGTGCTCCCCGACGGGCGCGTCGAGTCCAACGGCAACTTCCACGGCGCCCCGGTCGCCTACGTCCTGGACTTCCTCGCCATCGCCGCCGCCGACCTCGGCTCCATCGCCGAGCGCCGCACCGACCGGCTCCTGGACAAGAACCGCTCGCACGGCCTGCCGCCGTTCCTCGCGGACGACGCGGGCGTCGACTCCGGCCTGATGATCGCCCAGTACACGCAGGCCGCCCTGGTCAGCGAGATGAAGCGGCTCGCGGTCCCCGCCTCGGCCGACTCCATCCCGTCCTCCGCCATGCAGGAGGACCACGTCTCCATGGGCTGGTCGGCGGCGCGCAAACTGCGTACCGCCGTCGACAACCTGACCCGCGTCGTGGCCATCGAGCTCTACGCCGCCACCCGCGCCGTCGAGCTGCGCGAGGGCCTCACCCCGGCCCCCGCCACGCGGGCGGTCATCGAGGCGATCCGCGAGGCGGGCGTCGAGGGCCCGGGCCCGGACCGCTTCCTCGCCCCCGACCTGGCGGCGGCGGACGCGTTCGTCCGCTCGGGCGCGCTGCTCGCGGCGGTGGAGCCGGTGACGGGGGTGCTGGCCTAGCCCGCGTCCGTACGCCTCTCCAGAGCCTGCCGGACGCGGGCCGTCAGCGTGTCCCAGGGGCGTGCCTCGACCACCGGCAGCCCGTGCGAGGCCGCCTGTCCGGCGAGCCACCGGGAGTAGGCGGCGCTGACCGCGGCGCGCTCCGTCTGGTCGCCCTCGTCGGGCTCCCGGCAGGCGTAGTTGGCGGCGATGCGCCCGGGATCGCCCTCGTGCAGGAAGACGGCCCGCACCTCACGGCCGGCCGCGGCGCCCTCGCGCAGGGCCGCCGCCGCGGCGGCCGGGGTGAGGTAGTCGCCCTCGATCACGGCCGGCACGTCGACGGTCAGGCGGTTGCGTACGACGCCGAGGAGCGCGGGTTCGAGGGCGCGGGCCGTGGCGATCTGCGACTCCAGGACCCGCGCGGGGGCAAGCCGCGAGACGTCGCCGTCGAAGTGGTGGAGCCCCGGGTGCCCCTGGGCCGTGGTGATCGCCTGGACCGCGGCGACCACGTCGTCGAACTCGACGACGAACGCCTTCGCCTCCGCGGCCAGTTGAGCGGCCGCCCGGCTCTTGCCGACGCCGGACGCGCCGCCGACCAGCAGGATGTCCCAGGGCGCCGGGCGGCCGCGGGCCCCGCTCAGAACGCCGCGCCGCGCGCGTGGCCCGAGCGCTCCCTGCGTACGGAATAGGCGACGAAGCCCGCCCCGAGACCGAGGAACGCCGTGCCGCCGACCACGTACGGGGTCGTGTCGAAACTGCCGGTGTCGGCGAGGCGGCCGGAGGACGCGGTCGTCTCGTGGTGGGGGGCCGAGGCCGGCGCCACGGGCCGGTCGTCCCGGAGGGTGTCGTGCGAACCGGTGGAGGTCGCGTTCGCGGAGGGGACGAACCACAGGGCCCCGAGGAGGGCTCCGGCGGCGGTGGCGGTCAGCATCGAACGACGTGCGGACACGGAATCGGATCCCCCTTGTGGTGCTGGCGAATTGGCCGTGTGGGGCGATGGTAATGAAAGGCGCGGGTCGCGGGAAACCCGCGGGGGAAGCGGGCCTTACGCTCCCTCGTATGACTGGAGACGAGACATCACGGTTTGTGCGACTGCGGGTTGAAATGGTGGTGGAGGTGGCGGACGTCGAACAGCTGACCGGCGCCGCGCTGGCGCGCGTCGCGGAGGACGAGCACATGCCCCCCGAGGAGCGTGCGCACGCCGAGGCCGCCGTCAAGGAGGACGGCGCCGAGGCACTCGCCTATCTGGTGGATCCGTTCGACCTGGTCAGCGAGGTGCCCGGGATCGAACTGACGCAGGCCTCGTGGAGCAGCGAGACGGTCGACTACGACCCCGACGCGCCGGACTGGGACCCGGACGAGGATGATGATGACGACGACGACGGCGAGAGCGACGGGGACGACGAGCACGACGCGGAGTACGGCCACGAGGCGGCGTACGGCCGCGACGACCGGCTCGCCTAGCCGGCGGCGCGATCCCGGTCGGCCGGGAGGGACCGGCACATCGGGATCAGCGCGGCGGGTCACCGCGCCGGGATCGGCGCATCCGGATCCGTGATCCTGATTAGGGAATCCGGAATCGGGGACCCCGGACAGCGACCGCCGTCCGGGGTCCTGTCGTCATCCCGCGCGCGGGATCCGGTTTTCCTCGCGGCGGTCCCATGCCGCACAGTGGTGGCGGGGACCGGCGCCAGCACCGCGGACGTGGTGTTCCCCACACTCCGCGCGGAAGTGGAACGGGACGAACCGGGCAGGACGTTATGCGGGGTTACGAGGGACCATCGGGGCCGGTCAGGGATGGTTCGGGGATTCGGCAACTATGGAGATGCGTGTGATGACGGACAGTAGGCGTCGCAGGCCGGGACGCGGACGCAAGGGCCTCGCGGCCGTGTCCGCGCTCGTCGGCGGCGTGCTCGTGCTCTCGGCGTGCAACGGCGACGACGGGGGCAAGGCTTCCGGCGGCGGCAAGGAGTCGCGGAACCAGGTCGACGAGGCGGCGGCCGAGAAGACCTCCGCGGCCCGGATCGAGATCGCGCCGAAGAACGGCTCCGGCAACGCCAGCATCCACAGCGCGGCCAAGGTCACGGTCAGCGAGGGCACGCTCACCTCGGTGGTGATGAAGGCGGCCGGCGGGCAGGCCGTGGCCGGTCAGATATCCGCTGACAAGAAGAGCTGGAAGCCCGCCGCCCAGCTGGAGCGCGCCACGAAGTACAAGATCTCGGCCACCGCCGAGGACTCCGAGGGCCGCAAGGCGCACGAGAACTCGTCGTTCACCACGGTCTCGCGGGCCAACAGCTTCATCGCGAACTTCACGCCCGAGGACGGCTCCACGGTCGGCGTCGGCATGCCCGTGTCGATCAACTTCGACAAGGGCATCACGAACAAGAAGGAAGTCCAGTCCGCGATCGAGGTGTCGTCCACCAGCGGCCAGGAAGTCGTCGGCCACTGGTTCGGCAACAACCGCCTGGACTTCCGCCCGGAGGAGTACTGGCAGGGCAACTCCACCGTCACCCTGAAGCTGAACCTCGACCGCGTCGAGGGCGCCGACGGTGTCTACGGCGTCCAGCAGAAGACCGTCCAGTTCAAGATCGGCCGCAACCAGGTCTCCGTCGTCGACGCCAAGACCAAGACGATGAAGGTCACGCGGGACGGCAAGGTCGTCAAGACCATCCCGATCTCCGCGGGCTCGCCGGAGAACAAGACATACAACGGCAAGATGGTGATCTCCGAGATGTTCAAGGAGACCCGCATGGACGGCGCGACCGTCGGCTTCAAGGACAACGACGGCAAGGGCGAGTACGACATCAAGGACGTGCCGCACGCCATGCGCCTGTCGTCCTCGGGCACCTTCATCCACGGCAACTACTGGGGCTCGCCGTCGATCTTCGGCAACGCCAACACCAGCCACGGCTGCATCGGCCTGGAGGACGCCAAGGGCGCGGGCGACAAGAGCAAGCCCGGTGCCTGGTTCTTCGACAACACCATCACCGGTGACGTCGTCGACGTCCGCAACACCGGCGACAAGACCATCGCCCCGGACAACGGCCTCAACGGCTGGAACATGGACTGGGCGCAGTGGAAGGCCGGCTCCGCCGTCTGACACGCGCAACCACCTGAGTCCGATCGGAAATGGCGGATGCAGACGGAGTGCGGTTGCAAGGTACGGCCCAGCGCAGTGGCCCCTCGGTCTTTCCGCGGGAGCACTGCGCTGGAGCCTGTAGATCTGACCAGCGGTAAGGGCGCATCCGGTGACTGTTCGTGCAACGCCTCACCTCACGGACCTGTTAATCCGCAAGGTTCGAGCGTTTGTACGCGAGGATGCCTCTGGCGGGAACTTGAACAGTTGTGCCGCAAGTTACCCGCCGACGTGCGTGGTGCTCGGCTTCTGCATCAGCCACCGCCGAAGCGGGACACCTTGATGCTGTTGCCTGTTACGGCAGGTTTTACCCGGCTTGGGGCAGGTATGGAAGCAACTTGGCTTGCTACAGGCGGTTCCAGAGCACGATCCCTACGATGCCGACAATGATGACGGCGATGATGACGTACATAGCGATCTTTGAGAGGGTCCTTACCATGCGCTCTCCTCACCTGATGGGCAACTGCCCCGAGACTAGACGTTTTTGAGGTAGGAGTACCGGAATCCAGTCTCGTCGCAACGCAAGTGGTGGCGCTTGTCGATGTTCACACCGAAGCCCTTGTAGATGATGGAGCCGTGCCAAGTGACGTAGGCCAGGGCGTTGCCGGCACCGGATATCCACTGCTCCTCAGGCTCGTGACTGATGGATACACCGACGTTGTAGTTCGTGTGCGAAGCAGAGGCGTTGTAGACCTTGTCGACCTTGGTCGAGGTTGAGTGGTACCACTGCTTGAAGTTGAGGCGGGTGATGGTCACCCCGAGGATCTTCTGCTTTACGTTGTACCAGCAGCTCCAGCCGCCCGCGCTGCCTCGAAGAGAGACACCTTCGACGGAAGAGGCAGGATCCGGGGCAGCTCCCTCGTCCACCTCGATCACGACGTCGCCGTCTGCCAGAACCGTGGTCCCGGGATCGCTCGCTGAGGCGACTGCGAACGCTCTGAGAACCTCTTCGTCGACGAGGTAGCGGAGGAACTTGTCCTTGTTCGACACGGATAACGCGTTGAACGCACTGGCGGTCGCGGTGGCCTGTGTGTTGTCCAGGGACTTGAGCCAGGTGGTGTACTCCTCCGCGGTGGGGATCTGAGGAGCGGCGCTGGCCGGGGTGGCAGACAAACCAGTGAGGGTGCTGGCCGCGATCACAGCAGCGGCGAATGTGGCCTTGATTCCGCTGCGGTGGCGCGCGGTGCGGGGGGAGCGAGTCGACCTCATGGACTGCACGTGTTCTCCTTCGGGTTGCTTCTGTCGATGATCAAGAAAGGGCCGGCGTGACGCGCTGCCCGTGGTCACCCAGGGGTGCCGGACTTTTCGTAGAAATGCCAAGCGAGTGGCTCTGTTGCCGTTCTGGCATGTGCGGAGCAGCCTGGCATTGCATGTGGCATTCCCGCAACAGGTCCAGAGAAGAAAAAAGGAATTTCTGGCAGCGCCTATCGTGAGGCTTGCTGTATCACGGCTGTATGTCCTCCGGCATGTTTGCAAATTTTTGGCTGGAATCGATCGATTGGCGTGCCAGTCGGAGCTCAGAGCTCCCTCAAATGCGTATCGCCGCTCCAGGAGACCGCCTAAGGTGCGAGCATGCGACGTGCGTCGGCAGTGGTCGCAGCGACGTCCGGGAGGCGGTTATGAGCAGGATCGGCCCGTGTTCCGATCCCGAAAGATGCGAGGGTGGGCGCCACGAAGCGGCAATGCGTGATGCAAAGGAGTTGCTCTGTGCGCTACTTCCTCACCTGCAAAGAAAGGCTGATCGGCTGGCTGTGCGCTGGTTGGCCGAGGATGCGGTGCAGGAAGCTTGTGAGCGGTTACTTTTGCGCGCCGAGGCGTTCATTCGGCACCCCAACCCGCGGGCCTACGCCATCAGGACTGTAGCCACAACCCTGATCGACCAGCAGCGGCGTCGGCGGCGTGAAGTGCTGGCCGCAGATGTCCCGGAAGGCCCGAGTCAAGGTGCGAGTGACTCCGTCGAGGCCAGGTGGGAGACCGAACGGCTACTCAGGTCCCTCCCGTCCGGCCAGTCCGCCGCAGTGCGTCTAGTGGATGTCGAGGGTTACACGATCGACCAGGCGGCGAAGATCCTCGGAGTGCATAGAGGGACAGTGTCGCGTGCTCGGTTGCGTGGGCTGGCAGTGCTTCGAAAAATTTCCATAGAGGAGGAGTCATACGGAGCGCTCGCCTGAAACGTTCACCGTCTGACGATGCCAGGAGTGGATCAGACGAAAACAGATCGAGGTGGGTTCAATGAAGCGCAAGATAAAAATGTTCGGTGCCGTCGGTGCTGTTGCGGTTATCGCAACGCTGTCCTCGGCAGGGAGTGCCTCTGCGGGGCAGAGAACTGATAGTTCGCCGCTGGCGACGTGCAGCACCTACGTCGACAAAGAAACGGCATCTGGTGCGATGCAGATTCGAAAGTGTTTAACGCCGGATAATAAAGTCCGCTTCTACGGTTGGATGCAGAAGTACACTGACGACGCATCATGCGTTAAGTTTCGTTTCGCGTCGGTACCCGAAAACTATAAGAAGGAGTGGTCCGTGTGCAAGCGCCTGGAGTACGCGAACGTCGACACTGCCTTCCGGGCGAGTCCGGCCCAGTTCAGCTACGTGATGCCAAATTAGGTATACAGGAGTGAGTTCGGCGAGTAACGGCGGTCGAGGTCGTCGTTCGCGGCCTTTGCCTACGCAGTGACGTGACGGTGTTATTGCCGCAATGTGTTACTCAAGCCAAGTGATCAGGGCCTGCCGTTTCGCTGGGCGCGGAGGCGAACGGCGGCGGCTGGCCGTCACGGTGATCCGAAGCATGTGGCGCCAGTAGCCTCAGTCCCGTCAGGTGATGCTGAGGCTGCGGTGCATGCCGAGATGAGGGCAAGCGCACCCCTGGCATAGGCCGCGAGTTCGGCACTGCTCCACAACGCGTACTGCGGCAACAAGGCGGCCAGGTGTGGTCGACTCGGGCGCGGACCTTGCGGTATTCAGCGTTGTCGGCCTCTTCGCCGGACAGGAGGCGCCGGCGTTTGCGGTGCGGGACGAGCGCGTGTTGGCATCGATGATGACCCGCATGTTTGCCGAGTACCGGTAGTTGCGTGAGGACGCCGCCACAGTGTGGTGCCGCACCGGCATCAGTGTCCCGTCCACGATCCGTAACCACTCTGCGGCATCGACGGGGGGTGAGCGGTTGGAGCGTGAGCAGGGCCCCAGCCGCTGAAAGACCTGGAAGACGGTCGCCCGTGAGACACGGACAACGACGCGGACTGTCGCATCGTCAGCGCCGTCCGGTAGGAAGCGGCCACCGACAGTACTCGGTCCGCCAACGGCAGGGTCCACGGCTTGCCACCGCCGGGGCCATTGCTGCCGTGCCCCCGCACCGCCCGCAACAAGCCCTGGAACCGCCGCATCCGCGGACCCGAATGTCCCCACCCGGATTGGTTCAGCCCCAACACCCCGTGCTTGCACGCAAGATGCTCGGCCCATAACTTTCCGTAGCGGCCTCTACCGTCGTCGATCTCCCAGTCGACGACGAGCAGGGCGCACGGCCTCGGGGCCACCGCTGTTGAACCGCTCGGCGAACGCCGCGGGGGCGTCCTCGGCACGGATGGGCAGGGAGGGTGTCGATGTCGTCATGGACGAGACGGTAGGAGACGTATTCGTGGCTCACCGAACGGTGAGCGGCACGGTCGGGGCGGCCCCCGGGCTCCCGGACGACGCGCGGCCCGGGGCGCGGCCGCCGGCCCCGCCTGCCCCGTGGAGATCACCCTCGGCGCCCTGCGCGGCCGCTGGACGACGCTCGTGGTCCGCGAGCTGCCGCGGCACGAGGGCCGCACGTACGGCGAACTGGTCGCCGCCCTCCCGGAGCCGTCCGGCAAGGTGCTGACGGACCGCCTCGCCCAGCTCGTCGCCGCGGGCGTCGCCCACCGCGCCCGCACCCCCGGCTGGCCCGCGAC
>NZ_JAFEXF010000231.1 GCF_016905445.1 Streptomyces sp. G44 | reverse complement strand
CGCACCAGGGCCGCGGCCCGCGGGTCAGCTCGCGCACCTCGGCGACGAGGCGGCCGATCTCGTCCGGGTCGAGGCCCGCGCGGTCCGGCGTGCCGGCGCGCAGCAGCCGTGGTGCGCTCAGTGGTCCGCCTCCTCCGTGGGCCGCCGCTGCCAGGGGCGGCACAGTCCCACGAAGCACGCGATGGCCGCCAGCGCGCAGACCAGTTGGACGACGGCCATCGGGACGGCCGTGTCCTCGCCCGCGATGCCGACGAGCGGCGAGGCGACCGCGCCGATGAGGAAGGACGTGGTGCCGAGCAGCGCGGAGGCGGAACCGGCGGCGTGCGGGGTGCGGGTGAGGGCGAGCGACTGGGTGTTGGGCATGGCGAGGCCCATCGCCGACATCAGTACGAAGAGCCCGGCGGCGACGGGGAACAGCCCGACCTCGCCGAAGACGCCGGTGGTCATGAGCAGCAGCGCGGTCGCGGCGACGGTGATGGCGGTCAGGCCGGACGCGAGCGCCTTGTTGAGGCTGACGCGGCCGACGAGGACCTTGCCGTTGAGCTGGCCGACGGCGATCAGTCCGACGGAGTTGACGCCGAAGAGGAGGCTGAAGGTCTGCGGGGAGGCGCCGTAGATCTCCTGGATCACGAAGGGCGAGGCGGAGATGTACGCGAAGAGCGCGGCGAACGCGAAGCCGCCCGCGATCATGTAGCCGGTGAAGACGCGGTCGGCCAGCAGCGACCTCATGGTGCGCAGGGCCTCCGGCGTGCCGCCGCTGTGCCGCTTCTCGGGGGCGAGGGTCTCCGGCAGGCGCCGCCACACCAGGAGGGTCAGCGCGATGCCGACGCCGGTGAGGACGACGAAGATGCCGCGCCAGTCGGTGAAGCGCAGGACCTGGCCGCCGATGAGGGGCGCGACGACGGGGGCGACGCCGGAGATCAGCATCAGGGTGGAGAAGAAGCGGGCCATCTCCACGCCGTCGTACAGGTCACGGACGACGGCGCGGGCGATGACGATGCCGGCCGCCCCGGCGAGGCCCTGGAGGAGCCGGAAGCCGATGAGGAGTTCCGCGGTGGGCGCGAAGGCGCAGATGGCGGTGGCGAGGATGTAGACGAGCAGGCCGATGAGGAGCGGGCGGCGGCGCCCCCACTTGTCGCTCATCGGGCCGACGACGAGCTGTCCGAGGGCCATGCCCATCAGGCAGGCGGTCAGCGTCAGCTGCACGGTCGCGGCCGGGGCGTGCAGGGCGTCGGTGACCTCCGGCAGGGCCGGGAGGTACATGTCCATGGAGAGCGGCGGGACGGCGGTGAGGCCGCCGAGCACGAGGGTGACCAGGGCCCCGGTACGGCGGAGGGCGGCGGCGCCCCGGGGCTCCGCCGCCTTCGTTATCTGGTGCTCTTCCGTGGTCTGCGCGCACGCGGGCATCGCGCTCCTCCAGGTCGTTCGGGATCCGCCGTCCATGGTCGCAGCTCCGGGCACGTGGTCGGGACCCCGCCGCCGCCCCGGCCGCCCCGCCCGGCGGCGGGTTTGTGTGACGACCTGAAGTCCCACTCGTTTGGCTTCAGCGCGGGGCCGTTTCATCAGGTTCGGGTCCACCGGGTTCATCGGGACCACCGGGTTCATCGGGTCCACCGGCTCCGCCGCGTGCGAGAGACGGGGTGACGCGGCATGCGCCTGCACCGGCTGGCGCTGGCCGTGCTCGTCGGCCTCGCCGCCCTGGCCTTCACGGTGCCCGCGCCACCGCTCCCCGCGGCCGGCGGCGCGCGGTGCCGTGACACGACGCTGGTCGGGGTGGCGCACCAGGACGACGACCTGCTGTTCGTCAACCCGGAGATCGCCGAGGACTTCGACCGGGGCCACTGCCTGCGGGTGGTGTACGTGACCGCGGGCGACGCCCATCTGGCGTGGAGGGGAGGGTATGCCGCCCGCCGGGAACGGGGCGTGCAGCAGGCGTACAGCGCGCTCGCCGGACGGCCGACGCGGCCCGGCGAGCCCAGCCCCTGGCAAGCCGCCCCGGTGCGGGTCGGCGGGCGGACGGTGCACGGTGTGCGCCTGGACGGCGGACCGCGACGGCCGGACATCCGGCTGCTGTTCCTGCGGCTGCCCGACGGGGGCTGGCGCGACGAGGCGGCGCGGCGCCACACCCTGCTGGCCCTCTTCCAGTCCCGGGTCCGCTCGCTCCGCGCCGTGGACGGCTCCGCCCAATACACGGAGGCGGCCCTGGTCGCGACGCTGGCCGCCCTCATCGAGCGCTTCCGGCCCGGCACCGTGCGCACCCTGGACTTCGCCAACACCGCGCTGAAGTCGTCGGGCGAGGAGTGGGCCGACCACAACGACCACGCGGTCACCGCCCGCTACCTCCGCCTGGCGGCGCTGCGGGCGCGCCCGGCGGGGGGACCGCCGCGCCTGACGGGCCACGAGGGATACGGGACCGCCGTGCGCCCGCCCAATCTCGGCGCCGCCGAAGCCGCCCGCAAGGCCGCCCTCTTCGCGCACTACTACGTCCACGACGAGCGGCGGGCGGTCACCTGCCCGGGACAGCACTGCGCGCCCACCAGGAGAGTGGCGGCGCAGTACGCGCGCTGGCTGGAGCGGGGCTACACGCGGCCCCCGCCCGAGCCCCGCCCCGGTACCGTCGTCTCCTGGATCGGCTCCACGGCGTCCGGGTTCACCGCGCCCGACCTCTGTCTGACGCGGGACCGCGGCACGGTCCGCACCGCCCCGTGCACCGGCACGGTCCGCCAGCGCTGGCACCTCACGGACGACGGCGTCCTGCGGTCGGGGGACGCGGACGGGGGCGGTGGCCGTCGCTGCGTGCACGTCAGGGGCCCCGCGGTCGCCCTCGGCCCGTGCTCCGGCGCGCCGGTCCGGTGGACGCTCACGCGGCGCGGGCAGTTGCGCGCCCGCGAGGGCTGTCTGACGCAGGACGACCTGCTGCGTCCGCGCCCCGCGCTGCGCGTGGCCGCCTGCGCCCCGGGAGATCCGGGGCAGCGCTGGTTCACCCGGCCGCGGTGCCGGGTCAACGCGGCGCCCGCCCGTTCCCCGTACGGAGTGCCCATCGGGTTCCGGCGCGTGTGCTCACCCGAAGAGCCCTCCGGGCGTGGAAACGTGGCGGGCGTCACCCGACTGCCGACCTGAGCAAGGCTCGATGAAAATCTCCTTCCTGCTCCAGAACGCCTACGGGATCGGTGGCACCGTCCGTGCCACCTTCAATTCCGCCGGCGCCCTCGCCGAGCGCCACGACGTCGAGATCGTCAGCGTCTGGCGCACGCACGACAGGCCCTGCCTGCCGCTCAGCGGAAAGGTCCGACTGCGGCCGCTGATCGACAGACGCGCCGACTCGCGCCGCAACGACCTCGGCAGCGCGCTGCTCGGCACGCCGAGCGCGCTCGTCCCCCCGGTCGAGGCGCGCGGCTCCGGTTTCGACGGCCTCACCGACCGGCGGGTGGCCCGCTTCCTCGGGCGTACCGACGCCGACGTGGTGGTGGCCACCCGGCCCGGCCTGGTGATCTACCTGGCCGCGTTCGGCCGCCGCCACTACCTGCGGATCGGCCAGGAGCACCGCGTCTACAGCACGCACGAGCCCGGTATCCGCGCCGCCCAGGACGCCGCCATCGCGGCGCTGGACGCGCACACCACCCTCACGGAGGCGGACGCCGTCACGCACCGCCGGCACCTCACGGCGACGGGCACCCCCATCGTCTCCCTGCCCAACGCCTCGCCCCGGCCGCCGCTGACCGCGGCGCCGGACACCGAGGCCCCGCTCGTCATCGCGGGCGGGCGCCTCATCCCGGTGAAGCGGTACCACCTGCTCGTGGAGGCCTTCGCCGCCGTGGCCGCCGCGCACCCGCGGTGGAAGCTGCGGATCTACGGCCGCGGGCCCCGGCACGCCGCGCTGCGCGCCCGCATCGACGAACTCGGCCTGAGCGACCACGTCTTCCTGATGGGCGCCAACCCGTCCCTCGCCACGGAGTGGGCCAAGGGCGCGATCGCCGCCGTGACCTCGCGCGAGGAGTCGTTCGGGATGACCATCGTGGAGGCCATGCGGTGCGGCACGCCCGTGGTCGCCACCGACTGCCCCCACGGTCCCGCCGAGATCATCCGGGACGGCGAGGACGGACTGCTCGTCCGCTCGGGCGACCGCGACGCCGTCGCCCGGGGGCTGCTGAGGCTCATCGAGGACGCCGACCTGCGGCGCGCCATGGGCAGCGCCGCCCGGCGCAACACCGAACGGTACGCGCCGGAGCACATCGCCCGGCGCTACGAGGAACTGTTCGACGAGCTGAACGCCACCTCACCGCCCGTCCCGGTGCCGCTCGACCGCCGCGTGGTGGCCGGTGCCCGGCGGGCCCGCGCCGCCACCGGGCGGACCCTGCGCCGGGCGGTGAGCGGGGCCCGGCGGTGGCGCACTGCGGGCCCGGGCCCCCTGCGCCCGAGGTCGGCGTGCTCGGTGAACGCGGAGGGCGACCTCGACGTACGGCTGGAGCGGGCCGGGATGCCCGGCGAGGCGTTCACGCTGACGGCGACGTTGCGCGGCTCCGACGGGCCGGGCGGCGGCCAGTTGGTCGAGGTGCCGCTGCGGCGGCCCGAGACCGACGACGCGCCGTGGACGGCCGTGCTGGAGCGCCGGGCCCTCCTGCTCGCCGAGGGCCGCTGGGACTTCCACGTGGTCCGCGCGGACGACGGGGCACGGCGCCGCGTCGCCTCCTCGGCGGTCGAGCAGCAGGGCCTGCTGGGCCTGGAGCCCTCGCCGGGGGCGCCGTTCAGCTGGTGGATTCCGTACACGACCGTCAAGAACAACCTGTCCGTACGGACCTGGAAGCGCCCCGCTCACGCGGAAGCGCACACCCTGACCACCGGTACGGGGTCGTGCACGGTCGAGGGCACGCTGTACGGCGCGCAGTTCGCGCCGGGGCAGCGCCCCCGCCTCCTCGCCGTGCCGCGCCAGGACCCCTCCGCCGCGTTCGAGACGGACGTGACGGCGCTGGGGGCGGGCCGCTTCCGGTTCTGTGTGGCGTACTCCCGGGTGCTGGACGCCTGCGGCGGAGGGGAGGCGGAGACCGTGGACCTGGTGCTGCGGCTGTCGGAGGGGGCCGAGCCGGTCCGTGTGGCGCGGGTCGTCGGCGACGTCGTCGACCGCAAGCGGACCGACGTGTATCCGGCCGCCGAACTGCCCGGCCCCCGGGGCGGTGCCGCCGCCTCGGTGCGGCCCCGCTTCACCGCCTGCAACGACCTGACCCTGGTGGTCAGGGCGGCTCCCGGGGACGCCGGACCCTACGCGGGCCGCAGCCCCGGGTCGCCCGCCTCCGTCACGAAGGACGCGGCCGTCCTGATGGGCGCGCCGGGGGTGGTGACCGACGAGAGCGTCTTGAAGTCCGCCCTCGCGGACTCCCGGCCGAGGCCGACCGTCACGTAACCGCGCCGTCCGTTGTAGAACTTCAGGTGCGGGTTGGCCTTGGTGTACGTGTCCCAGTTGGCGGGCTTGTCCGCGCCGTCCTTGCCGCTGGCGATGGACGTCGCGACGATCTCGGTGCCGAGGGTCCTGGAGGACGGGTCGTCGAAGTCGGCCTTGATGTCGAAGGCGTAGCCGACGTGCACGTCGCCGGTGAGGACCATGAGGTTCTCCAGGCCCGCCGACCTCGCGCCCGCGAGGACCCGCTGCCGGGAGGCGCGGTAGCCGTCCCAGGCGTCCATGGAGAGCTTCGCCTGCGCGGTCAGGTCCAGCTTGCGCTGGGAGAAGGTGACCTGCTGCGGGACGACGTTCCACAGGGCGCGCGAGCGGCGCCAGCCGTCGATGAGCCAGCGCTCCTGGGCGGCGCCGGTGATGGTGCGCTTCGGGTCGTCCGTCTCGGGCCCCGGGGCGTGGGCCTTGTCGCCGTAGGCCTGGTCGGAGCGGTACTGCCGGGTGTCGAGGATGTCGAACTGGGCGAGGCGGCCCCAGGTCAGGCGCCGGTAGAGCTGCGCGTCCGGGCCCTTGGGCAGCTGCGGGCGGCGCAGCGGCAGGTTCTCCCAGTACGCGCGGTAGGCGGCGGCGCGGCGCAGCAGGAACTCGGCGGGCGGGTTGCCGTTCTCGTCGATGTGGTCGGCGTAGTTGTTCTCGGTCTCGTGGTCGTCCCAGGTGACGACGAAGGGGTGCGCGGCGTGGGCGGCGCGCAGGTCGGGGTCGGACTTGTAGAGGGCGTACCGCAGGCGGTAGTCCTCCAGGGTCACGGTCTCCTTGTTGAAGTGGGCGGGCAGCGTGCGGTCGGTGTAGTCGCGGGCGCCGCCGGTGGCGTTGACCGCGTACTCGTAGAGGTAGTCGCCGAGGTGGAAGACGACGTCGACGTCGTCCTGCGCCAGGTGCTTGTACGCAGTGAAGTAGCCGTCGTGGTAGGCCTGGCAGGAGACGGCCGCGAGGGTGAGGGCGCCGGGGCGGCTGCCGGGCGCGGGGGCGGTGCGGGTGCGGCCCGTCGGGCTGACCCAGCGGCCGGTCTTGAAGCGGAAGTAGTAGCGGCGGCCGCTCTCCAGGTGGTCCGCCTCGACGTGCACGGTGTGGTTGAACTCGGGGTGGGCGGTGACCGTGCCCCGTCTGGCGACGCGCCGGAAGCGGGCGTCGTGGGCGAGTTCCCAGTGGACGGTGACGCGCTCCTTGGGCAGGCCGCCGCCCGGCTGGTAGGGGGCGGGGGCGAGCCGGGTCCAGAGCAGGACCGAGGAGGGCAGGGGGTCTCCGGAGGCCACGCCGAGGGTGAAGGGGTCGTCCTTGATGCGGCGGCCGTCGAGTTCGGCCGCGGCGGCGACGCCCTCGCTGGGCAGGTCGGTGGCGAAGGCGAGCGCGGCGGCGGCGCCCGTGACGGTGAGGAAGCGACGGCGCCCCAGGTGGCGGGCGGCGGCCCGGAGTTCGGGCGAGTGCTGCTGGGCTGCGGATGTCATGTGGCCCTCCCCTGACGATTGGTGTCAGGGGCATGTAAGTGGCGGGGGACGACGTCCGCCTGTCACGTACACAACAGCCGCATGGCGGTCGGGTGATGTCCGCGTGGACGCCCCTCCCGTACGCTGCGGGGCCATGAACGCTGAGCGAACTGACCTGCCGGACGCGCCGGGGAACACCACGGGGCCCACCGCGACGGACGCATCGGACAGCACCGTGGAGCCCGCCGCCGACAGCGCCGTGGGGACCACCGTGGAGGGCGTCGCGAGGACCGCCGTGGTCGCCGAGGCGGAGAGCGTCGTGGAGAGCGCAGCCGAGGGCCTCGTGGAGCCCGCCGCGGAGGACGACCCGAGGATCGCCGTGGTGACGGGGGCCGGCTCGGGGATCGGCCGGGCCGTCGCCCTCGAACTGCTCGCCGCGGGCTGGTCGGTGGCGCTCGCGGGCCGCCGTACGGAGCCCCTGGAGGAGACGGCCGCCCTCGCCCCCGCGCGAGGCGGCGCCACCTTGTGCGTACGGACCGACGTGGCGCGGCCGGACGACGTGGCGGCGCTCTTCGCCGCCGTGCGGGAGCGCTTCGGGCGCCTGGACCTGCTCTTCAACAACGCCGGTACGTTCGGCCCCGGCGGCGTCCCGGTCGAGGAACTGCCCTACGACGCCTGGCGCCACGTCGTGGACACCAACCTGAACGGCGCCTTCCTGTGCGCCCAGGCGGCCTTCCGGCAGATGAAGGAGCAGGAGCCGCGGGGCGGGCGCATCATCAACAACGGGTCCATCTCGGCGCACGCCCCGCGCCCGCACTCGGTGGCGTACACGGCGACGAAGCACGCGCTGACCGGCCTGACGAAGTCCCTCTCCCTGGACGGGCGTCCGTACCGCATCGCCGTCGGGCAGATCGACATCGGCAACGCCGCGACCGACATGACCGCGCGCATGCAGTCCGGCATCCTCCAGGCCAACGGCGAACTGGCGAGCGAGCCGGTGATGGACGTGGCGGACGTGGCGCGCACCGTGCGGCACATGGCGGAACTGCCGCTGGAGGCGAACGTCCAGTTCGCGACGGTGCTGGCCACCAACATGCCGTACGTCGGGCGGGGTTGACGCCCGGAGGCGACGCCGCACCGGCCGGGGGTGGCGCGTGGTGGCGCGGTCGAGCACGGGAGATCTCCACAAGTGGAATCGGACGTACCGCCTCAAGAAGGGGCGCCGGGCGCCGTATGCTCGGCTCCTCTCCACGAGAACTTCACACTTGGAGCACTCCCTTGCGCATACGCACCATGGCCCCCGCGGTCCTCGCCGCCACCGCCCTGTCGGTGTCCCTGCTCACCGCCTCGCCCGCCGCCGCGGCGACCGCGCGCCACCAGGGCGGACTGCACCTCGGCTTCATCCAGTACGACAGCCCGGGCCGCGACACCCGCTCCAACTCCTCGCTGAACGCGGAGTGGGTGAACATCCACAACAGCGGCCGGTCCGCGGTCCAGCTCAAGGGCTACAGGCTGAAGGACGACACGGGCTACACCTACACCTTCGGCAGCTACAAGATCGGCGCAGGAAAGACCGTCAAGGTGCGCACCGGCAAGGGCACCGACGCCTCCGGCGTGCGCCACTGGGGCCGCGGCAGCTACGTCTGGAACAACACCTCCGACAAGGCCCGTCTGATCAGGCCGAGCGGCTCGCTCCAGGACTCCTGCTCCTGGACGCGGAGCGACCGCGGGACCAAGAACTGTCACTGACCACCACCGAGGGGGAATGGGGGGCGGCCGGTCCGCGGCGGGCCGGGGGGCCCACGGGAATGACCCGGGCCGCGGAACGGTTGCCCTGCCACATGACGACGAAGAGCTCCACCGGCCCCTCCCCCGCCGTGCTGCGCTACGCGGCGTTCACGACCGAGCCCGCCGGGGGCAATCCGGCGGGCGTCGTCCTCGACGCCGCCGGGCTCGACGACGAGGCGATGCTCGCGATCGCGGCCGAGGTCGGGTACAGCGAGACGGCGTTCCTGATCCCGGCCGCCGAGGGATCCGACGGCTCCGGCAGCTCCGACGGCTCCGGCAGCCCCGGGCGGCACTACACCGCGCGGTACTTCAGCCCCAAGGCCGAGGTCCCCTTCTGCGGGCACGCCACCGTCGCCGCCGCGGTGGCGCTCGCCGAGCGGGACGGCGCGGTGACCGGTGACGGCGCGCAGGCCGCGTACGTCTTCGCGACCCGGGCGGGCAGCGTGCCGGTGGCCGTCTCCCGCGCGGAGGGCGCCGTGCGGGCCACGCTCACCAGCGTCACCCCGCGCGTCGAGGAGGCCCCGGCGGACGACGTGGCCGAGGCGCTCGCCGCGCTCGGCTGGGGCGCCGGCGAACTGGCCGCCGAACTGCCGCCGCGCATCGCCTTCGCGGGCGCCCGCCACCTGGTCCTCGCGGCCGCGACCCGGGAGCGGCTGGCCCGCCTCGACTACGACTTCGCGCGGCTGGAGGCGCTGATGCGCCGCCTCGACCTGACGACCGTCCAACTGGTCTGGCGGGAATCACCGTACGTCTTCCACGCGCGCGATCCGTTCCCGGTCGGCGGCGTCGTGGAGGACCCGGCGACGGGCGCGGCCGCCGCGGCCTTCGGCGCGTACGCCCGTGAACTCGCCCTCGTCCCCGCCGAGTCCGTCCTCACCCTGCGCCAGGGCGAGGACATGGGACGGCCCGGCGTGCTGACGGTGACGCTGCGGGACGGCGAGAAGCGGGTGCGGGTGAGCGGGGCGGCGGTGGCGATCCCTGCGGGTCAGGCCTGACCTGTCTCGAAGTGGGTGATCCGGCCCGCGTCGTCGACGCTGAAGCGCCACTTCGTCCGCATCTCGCCCCACGTGTCGTTGCGGTAGGAGACGAGCAGCGCGCGGCCGGCGTCCGACTCCGACTCGACGTCCATGTGGCCGTTGGAGGAGAAGATCTCCCGGTCCGTCCAGTCGGCGATCTGCCGCTCGGAGCCGTCGTCGGACATGGTCGCGCCCGGCGCGAGCAGCGCCTCGAAGGCGGCCTTGTCGTGGGAGTTCACCGCGGCGACGAAGGCACGGACCACGGGGTCGCCGAGCCGGTTTACCTGAATGCTCATGGGCTCACCGTCACACCGGGCCGTGCCCCCCGCCACCGGGCGGGGCGCGGCCCTCACCCGTACGGCCGCGCGGGCCGGGTGCGCGGCGCCGGTCCGGCGGACGGTGGGGAGAGGAGTGTTCCGCCACCGACGACCCCGGGAGCCCTGATGACCTGCTCGTGCCTGGACCGACGCGACCTCGGGCTGCTGTTGCTGCGCGCGGGGACCGGCGGTGTGCTCGCCGCGCACGGCGCCCAGAAGCTGTTCGGCTGGTTCGGCGGCGGCGGCCTCGGGGGCACCGGCGCCTTCCTGGAGTCCTTCGGGTGCGCGCCCGGCCGGCGCCACGCCCCGCTCCTGTCCCTTTTTTACACCTCACCCGTCCCAGCACTCTCCCCCCTCTCTGCATCGCTCGCGCTGTCCATGCCATACGACATAAAA
>NZ_JAFEXF010000230.1 GCF_016905445.1 Streptomyces sp. G44 | reverse complement strand
GCACCTACGCCTCCCCCAGTTCGCACCAGACGGTCTTGCTGTCGGCCCCCTGCTCGACGCCCCACCGCAGCGAGACGGCGTCCAGCAGGGCCAGGCCGCGTCCCGCCTCCTCGTCCCCGGTGGCGTGGCGCAGCACGGGCAACGCGCGGGGGTCGGGGTCGGTGACCGCCACGCGGATCCGTCCCGCGCCGCCTCCGGTGACTCTCACCGTCACGGGGGTGCCTTCGCCGAGGTGCCGGATGACGTTGCTGAGCAGTTCGCTGACGCAGAGGGAGAGGTCGGGGTGCGGGCGGTACGCATCCAGGGTGCGGCGCAGTTCGGGTACCGCCTTGGGGACGGCGAGCAGGGCGGCTTCGAAGTGGGGGGTGGCGGGGGCCGGGTCGTGCATGGGGGTACGCCTTCCGGTGCGCAGTGTGACGTTGCGGTCACAGAGTGGCGTGGGGCGGCGTAGCGTGACAGGGGTTTGGGTTCCACGGTGCGAAGTGTGAAGGCGGTCAACTGTGGCGTCACGCAAGGAGATCGACGGTTCGGCGAGCGTCCCCGCGTTCTACGGCAAGGAGCTGCGCTGGAAACGGGAGGCGGCGGGCCACACGCTCCAGGAGACGGTGGAGGGGAGCTACTTCGGGGTCTCGTACCTGAGTGAGATCGAGCGGGGCGAGCGGCGCATGCCGCTTGAGCTGGCCCGGCATGTGGACCGGTTCCTGAAGACTGACGGGTTCTTCGAGCGACGGTGTGAGGACGTGCAGAAGGCACGGAGGGGCGTGCATGCGGAGTACTTCGCGCAGGTACTGGAGGCGGAGCCGCGGGCGCGGGTGATCGAGCGGTGGAGCAACGCCCTGATCCCCGGGCTGCTTCAGACCCCCGCGTACGCGCGGGCGGTGATCAACTCCACGCACCCGTTGGATCTGCCGACACAGGTCGACGCGAAGATCGACGGCCGGATGCAGCGGGCGAAGCTCTTCGACGACCCGAGGAAGCCGGAGTACTGGACGATCCTGCATGAGTCCTTGCTGCGGCAGCCCATCGTCCCGCCGACGGAAATGGCCGAACAACTGGACAAGATCGCCGCATTGGCGAGGCGTCGCCGCATCGTTCCACAGGTCCTTCCGTGGAACGCTCCGACCCGTGCCTTTATGGAGCTGTCGCTCATGTTCATGGAGTTCGACGACGCTCCCCCGCTCCTGTACACGGAGGGCCCCTATCACGGTCAGGCCATCGACGATCCAGCCCTCGTGAAGCGGTACCACAAGGCATACGATCGGCTCAGGGCCGCCGCACTGCCGCCGGAGGCGTCCCTCGCCATGATCGAGGATGCGGCTGAGGACTATCGAAATGGCAAGCTACGCAATTGACTTGAGCACCGCTGTCTGGCGCAAGAGCAGCCACAGCAACGGGGACGGGGGCGAGTGCGTCGAGGTCGCCGAACACTTCCCCGGCGCCGCCCGCTGGCGCAAGAGCAGCCACAGCAACGGCGACGGCGGCGACTGCGTCGAGGTCGCCGACGGCCTCCCCGGCGTCGTCCCCGTCCGGGACTCCAAGGTCACGGACGGGCCCACCCTGGTGATCCCAGCGGCCGCGTGGGGCCCCTTCATCGCCGCCGTCACGGCGAGTGAACCGGTTATCTGAGGGCAAGGAGTGGGGCGTGCAGCATGCGGGCGGGGAGAGTAACCACTCGACCGTCGAGGCCGAGTGGCAGAGTTCATGGCTGCAGCAGCCTGCGGGGCTGAGCAGGAAACAGAACGAGCTCGCCGAGATGGAGCGCACTTCCACCGAGTTCCGGTACCTCCTGCCGTCCATGGTGACGGGACTGCTGGCCACCCCTGAGTACGCTGCGGCGAGCCTCGCCCACATCCCTGGAGACCACAGCGACGCCGTCGCCCGGAAGCTGGAGCGCCAGGCGGTCCTCCATGACACGTCGAAGCGGTTCACGTTCATCCTGACCGAGCAGGCGGTCAGATGGCCCTATCTGCCGCCACCGGCCATGGCGGCGCAGATCGACAGGCTGGCGGCGATCAGTCAGCTATCGGCCGTACGCCTCGGAGTGATCCCGCTGGTCGGTCATATGCCTGTCGCTCCTCTGAACACGTTCACGGTCTACGACGCCCGGACCGCGACGGTTGAGACGTCGACCGGGGTCATGGTGTTCCGGAGCAGTCGTGACGTTTCGGCATATCTGGACGAGTTCGCCGTGTACGAGGGGTACGCCCGGTTCGGGGAAGAGGCGCGAGACCGGCTGTCGGCCTGGAGGCGGCAGCTCCTCGCGTGATCGTCTACCCGGCAACGCAAATATCGGCGATGTGCCATGGACGGTCGCCGCTGGGTCGACCTACCGTCCTCGTGGCGGCAGGAGATGAACCTGCGCCCAAAGGAGGAGATGATGGAGCGTGCGGAACTCATCCGTCTGACCGGCAGTGTCGGTGGGCCTGACTGTGATGACGACGATTGTCCGAACGTCTATCGGACCAAGAGCGGTTCATTCGTGGTCCAGGGAAACCTGTCCGAGGCTTTCACTCCGCCTACCGGAGAAGGCTTGGTGGAGATCCCGGAGCATATTCTGAGGGAGGCCTTCCGTGCTCTTGGATGGTGAGGACTGGCGCAGGTTCTTCGACGCCTTCGAACAGGAAGCGTGGCGATTCGAGGCCCAGCCGACGTACACCATGCCCAGGGAGCGGGAGAACGTCAGCCGGTTTCTGTGCGGTGAACAGAAGCCCGCCGACCACAACGCCCGCTGGCACGACAGAGTGCGCGGGTACGTCGAATCCGGCAGACGTATAGGCCGCGTCCGCGTCCTGCGTCGACCGCTGACCGACTACCAGCGGTATCAATTCGCCTGGGGCATCCCCGGAAACATCGCGGCAGGTGAGGACATCCGGGTCCTGGACGTGACGCACGAGGATTACGGGCTGCCGCTGTCCGGGCGTGACTGGTGGATGTTCGACGAGTCACGCATCGCCCACCTGAATTTCCGGCCGGACGGAACCCAGATCAACCGCGAGGCTTACGAGGGTGACTCGTCGCCCTACCGGGAATGGAAGCGAACCGCCCTGGAGCACGCCGTGCCCTTCGAGGAGTACGTGAAGGGCCTTGACGTTTGATCCAGCGGAACTAGGCCAGTCCAAGGCTGACCTGGCGGACAGACTCCGCGCCCTGCGCAAGCGAGCCGGCCGTACTCAGGTCTGGCTCGCTCAGCGCTGCCACATCTCCCAGACCAAGCTCAGCAACATCGAGACGGGCCGGATCACGCCAGGTGCCGTCGATGTGAAGTTGATCCTCGGAGCCCTTGACGCGCCACCGGAAGTCGTGGCGGACGTGGTCGCTCTTGTCCGGCTGGCCCATACGGAATGGGAGGGCAAGCGGGCCTCGCGGCGCAGGGGACTCGAAAAGCGGCAAGCGGAGCTGAGCGGGCTCGAAGCGGAAGCCAAGGAGCTTCGTTACTTCTTGCCCGCGATGGTGACGGGGCTTCTGGCCACACCCGAGTACATCAGAGCGAGTCTCGCCCACTCCCCTGTGGACGTCTCCGCAACGGTGGCCAGGAAATTGCAACGGCAAGCGATTCTCTACGATGAGGCGAAGCGGTTCACGTTCCTGTTGACGGAGCAAGCCGTGAAGTGGGCAGTGGTCCCGCGTCCGGCGATGGCCGTGCAGATCGACCGACTCATCTCCATATCCCGCCTACCTCATGTTCGCATCGGAATCATTCCCTCGGGAACCGCTGTCGTGCGCGGGCCGATGAACACATTCACTCTCTACGATCGCCGGTTGGCCACTGTCGAGACGTTCACGGGGCGCATAGTTTTCCAAGATGTCAGGGATATCACTGAGCACTTGGAAGTGTTCGTCATGTATGAACGTCATGCCTTGTTCGGTGAAGAGGGCCGTGCACTTCTCGAAGGATGGGCTACCGCCTACCGCTCGTGATCATCTACCCCGCAACACAAATAAGGCTGGACCCTCCTCGCCGAGCGGCCGAAGCTTTGAGCGCACCGGCCGAACAATCCGGAGTGTCGGCTGAAATCGCCGTTCCCGCCTGACCGAGACAACGGAAGGTGAACCATGCCCGGAACCGACCTGTACAGCCTCCCCATTTCCGAAGGCGCCGTATTCAGCAAGGCGTGCGGCGGTAGTACCCACCCGGACGGGGAAGCGTGCGTGACCCTCTGCCGGATCGGTACGGACGCGTGGGCCGTGGGTGACGGCAAGCGGCCCGATGCCGCGCCGTTGCGCTTCACCACCGCCGAGCTGGCCGCGGCCGGCATCGACCCGGTGCGGTTCGGGCTGTCCGCCTGACCGGTCCCGTTGCCACCGGCCGGGCCCGCCCCGTTCCGCGCGGGGCGGGCCCGGCCGGGCACCTTGCTCCGTGACTTCCCCGAAGGGGCGAGCAGTGCACCACCACGGTTACCTCTGGACGGGCCCCAAGCAGCGGTTCGACGACGAGGCCCTGCGGCGGCCTCCGCCTCCGTACCCGCCTCCCGATGGGAGCCACCCCGAGCTGGTCAGACGCCACCGAGAGGTGAGAGCGGAGTTCCCCCTAGTGGATCTGCCCCCGCTGGAAACGGCGTACTGGCTGGTCAAGCCGATGAAGCTCATTCGAGGCACGTGGGAGGAACCGAAGGAGGCGGCGGCCTGGATCGCGGAGCGGCTGGCCGGGTACGCGCCTCGGTTCGGCTCCGCGTCCGACCGGGACCGCGCCCGCCGCACACTGCGGGCCGACTCCGCCGCCGAACGGCTCGGCTGTGGCGGCGACGTCTCTTACGGCTGCTACTTGGAACGGCCGACGTTCCTGTCCCTGGCTGTGGTGTGCTGCTCACCCAATCGCTCCATGCCTGAACTGCCCTGCCCCGCAGGATCGGTCAGGCCACCCGCACCCCCCTCCGCCACACCCCACTGACCAACGGCACCCCGGGCCGATACGCCAAGTGCACATGGCTCGGGGCGTCCAGGAGGGCCAGGTCCGCGCGGGCGCCCTCGCGGAGTACGCCCACGTCGTCGCGGCGCAGTGCCTTCGCGCCGCCCGCCGTGGCCGACCAGAGCGCCTCATCCGGGGTCATGCCCATGTCCCGTACCGCCAGGGCGATGCAGAAGGGGAGCGAGGACGTGAAGGACGAGCCCGGGTTGCAGTCCGTGGAGAGGGCGACCGTCGCGCCCGCGTCGAGCAGGCGGCGGGCGTCCGGCCACTCGGCGCGGGTGGAGAACTCCGCGCCCGGCAGGAGCGTCGCCACCGTGTCGCCCTGGGCCAGGGCGTCGACGTCCGCGTCCGTGAGGTGTGTGCAGTGGTCCGCCGAGGCCGCGTCCAGCTCTACCGCGAGTTGGACTCCCGGACCGTACGACAGCTGGTTGGCGTGGATGCGGGGGTGCAGGCCCTTCGCCTTGCCCGCCGTCAGGATCGCGCGGGCCTGGTCGCCGTCGAACGCGCCCTTCTCGCAGAACACGTCGATCCAGCGGGCGTGCGGGGCGCAGGCGTCCAGCATCTCGCCGGTGACCAGTTCGACGTACGCCGCCGGGTCCTCGGCGTAGTCCGGGGAGACGATGTGGGCCCCGAGGTACGTCACCTCGTCCGTGTGCCGCGCCGCGATGCGCAGGGCGCGGGACTCGTCCTCCGTCGTCAGGCCGTAGCCCGACTTCGTCTCGAAGGTCGTCGTGCCCTGGCGGAGGGCCTCGCGGAGGTAGTGGACGACATTCGCCTCCAGTTCCTCGTCCGTGGCCGCGCGCGTCGCCGCCACCGTCGTACGGATGCCGCCCGCGGAGTAGGCGCGGCCCGACATCCGGGCGTTGAACTCCTGCGTGCGGTCGCCCGCGAAGACGAGGTGGGAGTGGGAGTCGACGAAGCCGGGGATCGCGGCGCGGCCCCGCGCGTCGTGGGCCTCGTCCGCGGCCGGGGCCTTCGCCGCCGGGCCCACCCAGGCGACGGTCTCGCCGTCCAGGACGACGGCGGCGTCCGTCAGCAGGCCCAGGGGGCTTCCGTCGCCCTGGGCGGGGTCGTTGGTGACGAGGCTCGCGATGTCGGTGATGAGGGTGGTGGTCATGGCTGCTCCGGGGGGGAAGAGGGCGGACTCGGGGGCCGGGGGACCGGTCAATCTCGCAGCGCCGCCACCGCCTCCGCCAGCGCCCCCGGCACATCCGGCACCAGCGCGTGCGCACCGTCCCGTACGACGACCCGGCCCCCGGCCACCACATGGCGGACGTCCGCCGCCGTCGCCGCGAAGACCGCCGTCTCCGCGGCCAGGCGCGGGACCGGGCCCGCGGTACGGACCGTGTCCAGGGCGACCGTGGTGAGGTCCGCCAGGGCGCCCGCTTCGAGTACGCCCGCCTCCGGCCAGCCGAGCGCCGCGTGGCCCGTGGCGGTCGCCGCGCGCAGCAGGGCCGCCGCCGTCCAGTGACCCCGCGTATGCGAACGGAGGCGTTCGTTCAGCTCCATGGCGCGGGCCTCCTCGAAGAGGTCGATCACCGCGTGGCTGTCGCTGCCGAGCGACAGGGGGCTGCCCGCCCGGTCCAGGGCGACCGCGGGGCCGATGCCGTCGGCCAGGTCGCGTTCCGTCGTCGGGCACATGCACGTGCCCGACGCCGTGCCGCCGAGCAGCCCGATGTCCTCCTCCGTCAGATGCGTGTTGTGGACGCCCGTGGTGCGCGGGCCGAGGACGCCGTGGTCCGCGAGGAGCTGGGTCGGCGTGCGGCCGTGCACCGCCTGGCAGGCGTCGTTCTCCGCCGTCTGTTCGGAGAGGTGGACGTGCAGGGGCGCCTGCCGCTCCGCCGCCCACTGCGCCACCACGCCCAACTGCCGTGCCGGGACCGCCCGTACGGAGTGGATCGCCGCCCCGATCCGCGCGTGCGGGCGGTCCTTGAGCGCCGACGCCCGCTCCGCCCACGCGTCCGCCGTGCCGTCGGAGAAGCGCAGCTGGTGGCGGTCGGGGGTCTTCCCCCGCGTCTCGGAGAGCAGTCCGGAGGCCACGTACGCCGTGTCGAGGAGCGTGATCCGCACGCCCGCGTCGGCCGCCGCCTGGATCAGCGCCTCACCCATCGCGTTGGGGTCGGCGTAGGGGGCGCCGCCGGGCCGGTGGTGGAGGTAGTGGAACTCCCCCACCGTCGTGATGCCCGCCAGCGCCATCTCCGCGTACACCGCCCGCGCGAGCGCGTGGTAGCTCTCGGGCGTCAGGCGGTCCGCCACCCCGTACATGACCTCGCGCCACGTCCAGAACGTGCCGGAGCCGACCTGGACGGTGCCGCGCAGCGCCCGGTGGAAGGCGTGCGAGTGGGCGTTGGCCAGGCCGGGGAGCGTCAGACCGCGCAGCACCGTCGCGCCCGGCGGGGGCGCCGCGACGCCCTCGCGGACGGCCGTGATCCGCTCGCCCGTCACCTCCACCGCCACGCCCGGCTCGACATGCGCGCCGAGCCAGGCGTGCTCCAGCCAGTACGTCGTCACCTGCACGCCAGCCCCTCCAGTACGTCGGCCAGTGCGGTCACCCCGGCCAGGCAGTCGTCCTCGGCGGCGTACTCGGCCGGGGAGTGCGAGACGCCCGTGGGGTTCCGTACGAACAGCATGGCGGTCGGGATGGAGGCGGACAAAATACCGGCGTCGTGGCCCGCTCCCGTGCCGAGGACCGGGATCGGCCGCCCGGCCTTTCCGCCGAGGATCGCGCCCAGCTCGTCACGGAGGGCGTCCTCGAACTCCACCACCGGGGTGAACGACTCGCGCACGACGTCGAGGTCGATGCCGTGGCGCTCCGCGTACTCACGGGCCGCCTTCTCGACGCCCGTGACGACCTGGTCGAGGGCCGGCTGGTCGGCGGCGCGGGAGTCGAGCCAGCCGCGTACGAGGGACGGGATGGCGTTGACGCCGTTCGGCTCGACGGAGACCTTGCCGAACGTGGCCACCGCTCCGGCCAGTTCGGCCTCGCGGCGGGCGGCGAGGACCGTCTCCGCGTAGGTGAGCATCGGGTCCCTGCGGTCCGCCAGGCGGGTCGTGCCCGCGTGGTTGGCCTCGCCCCGGAAGTCGAAGCGCCAGCGGCCGTGCGGCCAGATGGCGGAGGCGATGCCGACGGGGTCGCCGGTCAGGTCCAGGGCGCGGCCCTGCTCGACGTGCAGCTCCACGAACGCGCCGATGCGGGCGAGGCGTTCCGGGTCGGGGCCGATGCTGTACGGGTCGTGGCCCGCCGCCTCCATCGCCTGCGGCAGCGTGACGCCATCGCCGTCCCGCAGCTTGTGCGCCGCCTCGATGGTGAGCTGCCCGGCGGTGAGGCGGGAGCCCACGCAGGCCAGGCCGAAGCGGGCGCCCTCCTCGTCGCCGAAGTTCACGACGGCCAGGGGCTTGGTGAAATGGGCGTCACGGGCCCGCAGTTCGTCGACGGCCGCGAAGGCGGAGACGACGCCTAGGGGGCCGTCGAAGGCGCCGCCGTCGGGCACGGAGTCCAGGTGGGAGCCGGTGACCACGGCGTCCCCGGCGGCCGGGTCGCCCAGCCAGGCCCATTGGTTGCCGTTGCGGTCCAGTTCGTAGGTGAGGCCGCGGGTCTCCGCCTGGGCCTTGAACCAGGCCCGGCAGTCGGTGTCGGCCCCGGTCCAGGCGTAGCGGCGGTAGCCGCGGGTGGTGGCGTCACGGCCGATGGGGGCCAGGTCCCGCCACATGTCGTGGAAGGACGGCGCAGTGGCCTGACCGCTCACGCGCCCTCACCCTCCCGCATCGGAACCCGTACGCCCTTCTCGTCCGCCACCGACTCCGCGATGCCGTACCCCGCGTCCACATGCCGGATGACGCCCATGCCGGGGTCGTTGGTCAGCACCCGGCGGATCTTCTCGCCGGCGAGCCTCGTGCCGTCGGCGACCGAGACCTGGCCGGCGTGGAGGGAGCGGCCCATGCCGACGCCGCCGCCGTGGTGGAGGGAGACCCAGCTCGCGCCCGAGGCGACGTTGACCATGGCGTTCAGCAGGGGCCAGTCGGCGATCGCGTCGGAGCCGTCGAGCATGGCCTCGGTCTCGCGGTACGGGGAGGCGACCGAGCCGCAGTCGAGGTGGTCGCGGCCGATGGCCAGCGGGGCCTGGAGTTCGCCCGACGCGACCATGTCGTTGAACCGCTCGCCCGCCTTGTCGCGCTCGCCGTAGCCGAGCCAGCAGATGCGGGCCGGCAGGCCCTGGAAGTGGACGCGCTCGCCCGCCATCTTGATCCAGCGGTGCAGCGATTCGTTCTCCGGGAAGAGGTCGAGGATCGCCTTGTCCGTCTTGTGGATGTCGGAGGCCTCGCCGGACAGCGCCGCCCAGCGGAAGGGGCCCTTGCCCTCGCAGAAGAGGGGGCGGATGTAGGCGGGGACGAAGCCGGGGAAGGCGAAGGCGCGGTCGTAGCCCGCGAGTTGCGCCTCGCCGCGGATCGAGTTGCCGTAGTCGAAGACCTCGGCGCCCGCGTCCATGAAGCCGACCATCGCCTCCACGTGCCGGGCCATCGACTCGCGGGCCCGGATGGTGAAGCCCGCCGGGTCCTTGGCCGCGTACGACGCCATGTCCTCGAAGGCCACGCCCACCGGCAGGTACGACAGCGGGTCGTGGGCGGAGGTCTGGTCCGTGACGATGTCGATGGGCGCGGACTCGGCGAGCATGCGCGGCAGGAGCTCGGCCGCGTTGCCGAGCAGGCCGATGGAGAGCGGCTTGCGCTGGTCGCGGGCCTCGACGGCGAGCTGGAGCGCGTGCTCCAGGGAGTCGGCCCGCACGTCCAGGTACTTGTGCTCGATGCGGCGTTCGATGGCGCGGGGGTCGCAGTCGACGCAGATCGCGACGCCGTCGTTCATGGTGACGGCGAGCGGCTGGGCGCCGCCCATGCCGCCGAGGCCCGCGGTGAGGGTGATGGTGCCCGCCAGCGTGCCGTCGAACTTCTTGGCCGCCACCGCCGCGAACGTCTCGTAGGTGCCCTGGAGGATGCCCTGCGTGCCGATGTAGATCCAGGAACCGGCCGTCATCTGGCCGTACATGGTCAGGCCCAGCTGCTCCAGGCGGCGGAACTCCTCCCAGTTCGCCCAGTCGCCGACCAGGTTGGAGTTGGCGATCAGGACGCGCGGCGCCCACTCGTGGGTCTGCATCACGCCGACGGGGCGGCCGGACTGGACGAGCATCGTCTCGTCCTGCTTCAAGGTCTTGAGCGTGCGGACCATCGCGTCGAAGGAGCGCCAGTCGCGGGCGGCCTTGCCCGTGCCGCCGTAGACGACGAGCTTGTCGGGGTGCTCGGCGACCTCGGGGTCGAGGTTGTTCTGGAGCATCCGCAGGGCGGCCTCCTGCTGCCATCCCAGGGCGCTGAGTTCCGTGCCGCGCGGCGCTCGTACGGGGCGGGGTCCTGACATGGGGCGGTGCCTCCTCGCGTGAACCTGCTGTGACCTTGTTATTCACATCCTGGGCGTCTGAATAGAGCTAGTCAATAGCGAACGGTTGCGCGAGTACGGCGGCGCGGGTCCGTCCCGGATGATTGGCTGGATCGCATGGCCCACGACGAGGACGACGACCAGCAGACGCGAGACCTCCGCGCGGACACCGCCCCCGGCACCGCCACCGCCGCCGACCGCGCCGGCCGCCGTGACCGGGCCGTCCCCGCCGCCCTCGGGGAGGGGCCCCGCCGGGCC
>NZ_JAFEXF010000022.1 GCF_016905445.1 Streptomyces sp. G44 | reverse complement strand
GCCGACCCCCAGCCCCCCGCCCCGGGGCAGAGCAGGACCCACCACGCCCCCCGGCCCGCCCCCCCGCCCCAAAAGCCCATGAGCCAACCGGTCCCCCCGCACGTTCAGCTCCCCGTACGACAGCGTGGACCCCTCCCACACCACCGCCGCGGCCCCCGGCGCCGCCACCACCCGCGCCTCGAACAACTCCGGCAACGTCACCCGCGACGGCACCCCCACCGAAGGCACCGCCAGCACAACCGCCCGCTCCTCCGCCGACAGCAGATCGATCCGCCCGATCGGCCGGGAGCAATCGGTCTCCGTGACGGCTCGCAGGGCCGCGCGCAGGCGCCGGTGGTGAACGGCCAGTTCATCGGGGGTGCACAGTTCGGGGTGGGCGTTCACGTCGACGGCCGGCGCCGCGCCGTCGCGACGGTCCCACACGGCGAAGGTGAGGTCGCCCACCAGGCCGGAGGAGAGGTTGTGCGCGGTCGTCGGCAGCCCGTCGAAGGTGATCGCGTAGTCGAAGGACATGACGTTGACGACCGGCGCGTACCAGGTCCCCGGGCGGCCGGGCAGTGCGAGGTCACGCTGGATGTCCTCGGCCCGGTACCGCTGGTGGCCACCCAGTTCGCGCACGCGTTCGCCGATCTGCGCGAGGAGTCCGCCGAGTGTCGCCTCCGGCCGTAGCGTGAGCCGGAGCGGCAGGACGTTGGCGGCCGTGCCGGGGGTGCGCCGCTCCACCAGGGTGAGGCGGGCCGCCACCGGCAGGCCCAGGACGACGGTGGCCGTGCCGGTCGTCCGGTGGACGTGGAGGGCCGCGGCGGCGATGACGAGGTGCGACCAGGGGACGCGGGCCCGGTGGGCCGCGTCGCGCAGTGCCGTGTGCTCCGCCGACTCCAGTGCGGAGGTATGCCGGAGATAGCGCTCCGGGGTGGTCGAAGGCGTGCCGACGATTCCGGTCGGCTGCGGACGATCGGTGAAGCATTCCGTCCAGTACGCCCCATCGTGGGCGAATTGCCCCGATGTCCGGTAGGCCTGTTCGGCCGCGACGAGGTCGGACAGCGTGCCGAATGGGCTCTCACCCGCTGTGCCGCCTCCGGCCAGTGCGGTGTAGACGTCGGCGACCCGGCGCGTGATCAGCAGGGATCCGAAGGCGTCCATCACGGCGTGGTGGTAGCCCTGGTACCACCAGAAGCGGTCGGAGCCCAGCTTCAGGAGCGCGTACTCGAACAGCGGGTCCTCTGTCAGGTTCATGGGCCGGGTGACCGCGGTGTCCATCCAGGCGTGGGCGGCCCGTTCGGGGTCCGGCTCCGCGCTCAGATCGGTGACCGCGAACGGCCAGCCGACGGGCTCCCGGAGGGCTTGCCGGACCTCGCCCGGTTCCTCGACGAAGCGGACGTGCAGCGCCTCCGCCTCGGCGACGACGAGTCTCAGGGCTCGCGCGAACAGCTCCGGGTCCACGCCTCCGTGGATCTCCAGGTACTCCCCCACCCGGAAAACGCAATTCCCTTTCCCCAGCCGCTGCTCGGCAATCCATATTTCGCGCTGTGCAGCCGTGAGGGGCAGCGTGGTGCCGGCACTGACGGACAAGTCTCCACCTCCGAGAATTCCCCCGCGCGGACGGCCGGAGAGGCAGGAATGAGAGCTCAGAATTTACAGAATTCACCGGAAAGCACGTCGCAAGTTCGATCGCGCAGCAACGAGGCGGCGACCTTCCGCTCTGTCGGAGCGACGTGGATCGTCGTGTGCGTAACAGGAGCCGGACGTAAGCGCCCAGAAATGTGGCAGAGGGAACCTAACCCCGGGAGATCCGGCAGGTCAAGGAGATCAATGCACTATGCCACGTGCATGCCCGGGCCGTGTCCCGCCGGCGGGACACGCGGGACAATCCGGCGGGGCCCGTGCGCACGCCCGGCCTCGGCCGCGTTGCTCGTCGAAGCGGCCTGACGCCCAACTGCCCCTGGATTGACCGGTGAAGGGGCGCCGCTCACGCTTGCGGCGGAGCGTGGCCCACGCTCGCCATACGCCGGACGGAGTACTTCTCCGTGGGCCTCGCCCGGCCGGTGCGGGGGCCGGTGCGGGGGCCGGTGCGGGGGCCGGTGCGGGGACCCGCGCGCCGATCGCGGGGCGGTTCCCCTTGATCGACGGGCTCTTGCCCGCCGTTTCCCGGGAGTGTTAGCTTCACTTGCCACAAATGCCAATCGCACGTTCCGCGAGGGTGTTTCACAAAAGGAAACCCGTATGGCAAAAGCACAGTGGGTAAGTCATCTGCTGAACCGTGGCACGGACGACGACCCGTGGGCCGTTTCGAGCGCTTCGGTCACCCGGGGACAGTTACGTGGTGCGGTAGCGGAGTTCGAGGAGCGTTTCCGGGACCATGGAATCGCTGAAGGCAGCTCAGTTCTTCTGAGAATGACGCCGAGTTTCACTTATATTCAGGTCCTGTTGGCCCTGTGGAGCCGTGGGGCGCAGGTGGTCCTGGTCGACTTCCGGCTGAAACCGGCAGAGTACGAACCGCTGGCGCAGCTGATCCGACCGCAATACCTCGTCGCCGCGTCCGGCTCCGGAGGGCCGGTGGCCGGATTCCGTCAGGAGTCCGGCTTCACGGTCCGGCGACTGCCGGACGGCCGGCCCGCCGTCGACGGCATCCGGCTGGTGCAGTTCAGCTCGGGCTCGTCCGGCCGGCCCAAGGTGATCGGCCGCCCCGCCGAATCCGTGCTGGCCGAAATCGGACGGCATGCCGCCCTCCCCGGCATCCCCGACGCGGGCGACCGGGTGATGTTGCTCAACTCGGTCATGCACAACATGGGCCTGGTCAGCGGCGTGCTGCACGCCCTCGCATCCGGAGCGACGCTGATCATCCCGCCGACGCTGCGCCCGGCCGAGGTCGTACGGCTCATGGCAGCGACCGGGACGACCGCCGCCTACGGCACGCCCGTCCACTTCGACCTGCTGTCCCGCGTCACCGACCGGCCCCAACTGCCCGCACTGCGCCTTGCGGTGTCCGGCGGCGAGCAGGTGCCGCAGGAGACGTACGAGAACTTCCGTGCCCGCTTCGGCCTGCCGATCAGCCCGGTCTACGGACTGACCGAGATCGGACTGATCGCGGGTGACCTGTCCGGCACGTCCGCCCCTGCGCAGCTGGGGTTCCCCGTGCCGGGGGCCGAGGTCAAGGTCGTCGACGAGGAGCTGTACGTGCGGATGGACCACTCGCCGTATCTGTACGGCGAGCACGCGGACCGCTACACGGACGGCTGGCTGCGGACCTTCGACCGGGTCCGGCAGGACCCTGCGACCGGGGCGCTCAGCATGCTCGGCCGGGCCGACTCGCTGGCCGTGATCGGCGGACTGAAGGTCGACCTCACGGAAGTGGAGAACGTCCTCCTGACCCATGACCGGGTGAGGGAGGCCGTCGTGACGCACGGAGAGGTCATCGAGGCGTTCGTGGGCGCCGACCCCGCTGTCGGCGCGGACGATTTGACGGCCTGGTGCCGGGAGCGGCTGAGCCCCGTCAAGGTCCCCAAGAGGTTCCACGTCACGCGACTGCTGCCGCGGAACTCGATGGGGAAGCTGATCCGCGACCGCGCGCTGATGCGCGGACGTGTCCTGTCGGAAGCGCGCTCACGGGCACAGGGGGACCGGTGATCTCGAAAGACGACCTGAGGGCGATATTGACCGAGAAGGCGGGCCTCGGGCCGCCCGAGGAGCTGACCGACGACGCCGAGCTGGTGATCGACTCCTTCACCCTGGTGGTCCTTCAGCACGCCCTGGAGGAGCGGCACGGCGTGGTCATCGACCCGCAGTTCGAGGACATGGCCCAGTTCACCTCGATCGACGGCATCCACACCTACGTGACCAGGGCCGCGCAGAAGCACTGATCGGCACACCTGGCCCCCCACCCGACGGCATGCGCAGGGAGCGATGATGAGCAACCCCTTCGAGAACCCCGACGGCACCTTCCTGGTGCTCGTCAACGACGAGGGCCAGCACTCGCTGTGGCCCTCCTTCGCCGAGGTGCCCGCGGGCTGGACGGTCGCCCTCGGCCCGACCGATCGCCGGACCTGCCTCGCCCACGTCGAGGAGCACTGGACCGACATGCGCCCGCTGAGCCTCATGCGCCGATAGGAGACCTCGATGGACGACGCCGCATTCCAGCAGCTGCTGTTACGGGAGGAGGACCTCGAGGAGTCGTTCTACGGCGAGGAGCCGAGCGCGGCCTACGATCCCGCCTTCGTCTCCGGCGACGAGGCGGGGCGGGCCATCGTCGACCTGACCAACATGCTCACGCACGGCACGCATCCCGAGACGGTGCACCACGCCTCCGCGCTGTTCACGAACGTCGTGGGATCGGTGGTGTTCCACCATGTCGCCCAGTTCGGCGAGGGTACCTGCCGGCAGATCTACCAGGAGCTCCTCGACGC
Source organism: Streptomyces sp. G44 (assembly GCF_016905445.1). Taxonomy (GTDB): domain Bacteria; phylum Actinomycetota; class Actinomycetes; order Streptomycetales; family Streptomycetaceae; genus Streptomyces. Next base: position 55,325 of record NZ_JAFEXF010000022.1, on the reverse strand, counting down.
GGTGCGGGCCTGCGCGCAGTACCGGATGGAGCTCAACGACGGCGTGCAGCTCGACATCTCGAGGGTGGACCTGGGGCCTGTCGAGCTGGGAGACGGCGGCTTCCTGGTGCGGTGGCTGTCCGCCGTCGACCACTTCCGCATCGAGACCGCCTGGGTGATCGTCGCGAAGGGCGACATTCTCACCTTCGTCAACGCCCGTATCCCGGACGCGTCGGAGATCCAGCGGCTCGCACGCGTCGCGGTCGACCGCGTCGCCGAACCGACCGGTGCGTCATGACGTCCACGGCGTCCCTGGTCGACTTCGCGTCAGCGGTGGAGGCGGTCGAGGAATGGCTGACCGAGTACATCTCGGCGAGCCATCCGGAGATCGGCCGCACGGGGCCCATCTGTCCCTTCGTGGCACCCTCGCGCAAGAACCGGACGATGGAGATCCGTCTGCGGCTGGCCGGCCACGCGCCGACCCTGGAGCTGATCGAGGAGATCGCCCGCAGCAGTCTGCGGGAGTACGAGCTGACGACGTGGCGAGGCCGCAATCCCATGCTGCGGGCCATGGTGATCGTACTTCCCGACCTGCGCAGCGAGGACACCGAACTGCTCGACCAAGTCCATGCCCGGGTGAAGGACTCCTTCGTGGCGCAGGGGCTCATGCTCGGCCAGTTCCACGAGAACTGCGAGGTGACGGCCGCCCGCAATCCCCGCTTCGCGGTGAGCAAGGCGCCCATGCCCCTGTTCGCCATCCGCGCCATCGCCCTGCACGACGTCTTCTTCCTGTCCGAGCGACCGCACTGGTTCCGGCAGTACCAGCAGCGGTTCGGCAAGTTCTACGGACCGGACTCCACCCTGATGGACCCGCTCCTGATAGAGCGCTACCGGGAGGCCGAACAGGCTTACGGCGGTCCGCCGCAGTAGGTGCCGGCGACCGCTCGGCGGCCGGTGGGGGACGCCACCAGTGTTGGTCGGAGTTCCCCACCGACGAGGCGTGTCCCGAACCGGTCCGCGGCCGTCGGGAGCGACTGCTTGCGAGTCGGCGTGCCGTTACGCCGCCTTGGGTGCCTCGACGATGCGCGACTACAGCCGGAGCATCGCCCGGGTCGCCCGGGTCACCCGGGTCCCCCGGGTCTCCGCCGTCGCCGGGGCCGTCGGAGAGGAGTCGCTTGCCAGGCGTCTTGGGGCCTGCCGTGTCGGACGCGTGGCCGTCGAGGACGGCCATCAGACGGATCGATAGGGTTGCGGGCATGAGGGAGGATTCCGTGGTCGAGCTGGCAGCGGCCGAGTACCGGCGCGTCTGGGACCGCTTCTACGAGGACTTCCGCTTCCGGCCGAGTATGAGTCCGTTCAAGTGGCCGGCCATCGAGGAGCCCGTCGCGTCGGTGACGTGGAGCCTCTCCGCGCTTGACGACGATCCGGATGATGAGCGGCTGGACCGCCTGGTCGCCGAGATCAAGCAGGGACTGTCCTCCTGCGCCGGCCCGGCGGGCACTCTGTTCGCCCTCGACTGGCAGCACACGTCCTACCGATTCGCACCGCGAGAGACCGGCGGTCCCGGGCAACCGGCTTGGCCGCTGAGCCCGTATCCCGACGGGGACTACCTCATCTTCCTCGCGGAGGACTTCCGCTTCGGCAGCTTCGGCCACCCATGGGAAGAGTCCCTCTGTCTGTTCGGCGCGAACCTTCTCGGCATCGCGGCAACACAAGTCGACGAGATCCTTGGCCCGCCCATCCGCGAGTCAGGCAGAGCGGTGCGTGTCCTCGACGAGGCCTGATCCGTAGGGCGGGGGCAGGTCGGTTGCCGCGCGTCTCCTGACGCTGAACCGGTGAACCTCCCGGGCGCGTCACAACCGTGTTGACCGCCTCCGGCAGGCAACGCTTGAGTCGGCGCGTGGACAGCATTCCTGCCAACCGGCGGTTCTGGAACCAGATCAGCAGCGCCTACCAGCACGAGCACGATCCGCGGATCGGCGCAACGCCCCGGCTGTGGGGCACGTACGCCACTCCCGACGCGCAGTTGCGCGCCCTGGGCGACATCACCGGCCAGCGCGTCCTCGAACTCGGCTGCGGCGCCGGGCAGTGGTCCAGGGCGCTCGCCGCCGAGGGCGCCGCCGTGGTCGGGCTCGAATTGCCCGAAGCCCAACTCGCCGCAGCGGCAAGTGCGATGGGAGGGGCCCCGCTGTCCACTGGTGCAAGGCGCCGCCGAACAGCTCCCGTTCGCCGCCGACCGCTTCGACCTGGTGTTCTGTGACTATGGCGGGCTCAGCTGGGCGCCTCCGCACCTGGCCGTCCCGGAGGCCGCACGCGTCCTGCGCCGAGGTGGGCGTCTGGTGTTCAACGTCGCCAGCCCATGGTTCGAAGCCTGCTACGACGAAGCCGCCGACCGCGTCACGACGACGCTGCACCAGGACTACTTCGGGCTGGACACCATCGCCGAGGGCCAGGGCGCGGTCAGTTGTCAGCGCACCTACGGCGGCTGGATCACGGTCCTGTGCGGCGCGGGTCTTGTCGTCGACGACCTGATCGAGCCGCGGCCCGAACCGGGAACAGTGAATGGCTACAACCAGACCCACCCGCCTGACTGGGCATCCCGCCGGCCGGCAGAAATGCTCTGGGTGACCCACAAACCGTAGGCGGCTGGCAGGACGGGTCAGGGGCCTCCGAAATGCACGACCCCTTAGTACATGTCCTTCCCGATCCTCAGTGCTCGCGCCCGCTCTCCGGTGTTGTCCGGCCGGATGCGCTCGGCCAGGCAGTTCCGGTGGGAGATGACGGTGTGGCTTCCTGGACCGTCATGGCTCCGGGAGTCCAGGACGAGGGCGTCGCCCCCTGGGCCCAAGGTGATCTGTTCGCCACAGAAGTCGCAGCTCCACGCCAACGACTCCAGGTCGGCAGGCCGGATGCTGAGCCGCACCGAAACCGGCGGATGCCAGCGGTGGATCTGCTCGATCACCGCGTCGATCTGCGAACCGATCGGCGGAAAGAGCGCGAGTAGTTCCTCATAGCTGCTCGTGGTCTCGGAGAACTGTTGGATCATGTCGACCGAGGCCGACAGAGCGGCGTTCTCGTAACCCGCAATCGCGACGATCACACCCCATGGGTGATGGCTGACGACCCTGGCACGCACCTTCTGACCAGGTATCAGCCCCAGACTCTCCGTCTCGAACCTTTCCATGGACATCTTTTCCATCCTCTCGTCCAGCAAGCCGCGCCCGGTGGCGCTCAGCCGTCACCGGCACCCCTGACCTCGCCGATGCGGCCTCGTCCAAGTTTCCCCCCCGCTCGTGGCCGGACCACCACCCCGACGACTCCCTTCACCCACGTACTCAAGTACGCGTACTCATGTGCGGCCACAAAGCACCCCCGAAGATGTGCTCATGGCGCGAACCCCCGGTAGGGAAACGTCGAATGCCCACGCGCCCGGGCCGGTCGGCCTCCGCACCCCAGGGGACTCCCCTCTGCCGAAAGAGACACATATGAGTCGCGACCTACAGATACGCGTTGCCACTCCAGAGGACCTGCTCTGGATCCACGAGTTGCGGCACCGCGTGTACGCCCAGGAGCTCGGTCAGCACACGCCGCGGCCGGACCGGCGGTTGTATGACGCACTGGACGGCGACAACGTCTACCTCGTCGCCGCGCGGGGACCGCTCCGCATCGGCTTCGTGAGCCTGACCCCGCCGTGGCTGGGCCGCTACGGCCTGGACAAGTACCTGACCCGCGACGAACTGCCGCTGTTGTCCGAGGGGGGAGTCTTCGAGATACGTATCCTCACCGTGGAGCCACGCTGGCGCCGCACCTCGGTGGCTCCCCTTCTCATGTACGCGGCCCTGCGCTGGATCTCCTCCCGGGGCGGCCGCACGGTGGTGGCCATGGGCCGTACCGAACTGCTCGACATGTATCTCTCCGTCGGCCTGCGGCCCGTCGGACGCACCGTCCGCAGCGGTGCGGTGACCTTCGAGGTGCTGACGGGCGAGGTGGCCGGGCTGACGCAGGTGGCGACCACCCGGTACCGCACCGCCCTGGAGCGGTTCGGCGCCGCGGTCGACTGGCAGCTGGACATGGAGCGGGCGCCCGGGCCGGACGGATGCGAACACGGCGGCGCCTCCTTCACCGCCATCGGAACGGACTTTCGCACCTTGCACCGGCGCCACGAGGTCGTCGCGGCCGACGTGCTGGACGCCTGGTTCCCGCCCGCTCCCGGGGCAGCCGCCGCGCTCGCGGAGGACCCGGCCTGGTCCGCCAGAACCTCGCCCCCCACCGGCGCCGAGGGCCTGCTGGCGGAACTCGCGACGGCCCGGGCCCTGCCGGTGGACACGCTCGTGGCCGGGGGCGGCTCGTCGGACCTGATCTTCAGAGCGTTCGGCCGGTGGCTGACCCCGCAGAGCAGGGTGCTTCTGCTGGACCCCGGTTACGGCGAATACGCTCACGTCACCGAGCGCGTGATCGGGTGCCGCGTGGACCGCTTCCGGTTGCACCGCAGGGAGGGGTGGCGGATCGACTTCGCCCGGCTGGCCTCTGTCGTCGGGGCGGGCCGCTACGACCTGGTGGTCGTGGTCAACCCGAACAACCCGACCGGACGCCACGCATCCGCCGCGGAACTGCGCACCCTGATCGCGGCCGCCCCGGCCGGGACGCGCTGGTGGATCGACGAGGCCTACCTCGGCTACGTGGACCTGGCGGAGTCGCTCGCCCCGCTGGCCGCGGTGGACCCGCGGGTCGTGGTCTGCACCTCGCTGTCCAAGATGTACGCGTTGTCCGGCGTGCGGGCGGCCTTCCTGGTGGCCGAACCCGCCACCGCGGCACTGCTGCGCCGATGGACGCCGCCCTGGGCGGTGAGCCTCCCCGCCCAACTCGCCGCCGTCACCGCCCTGCGGGACCCCGAGCACTACCGCTCCCGCTGGCTGCGCACCCACACCCTGCGCCGCCAACTGGCCGCCGGCCTCGCCCGGGTGACCGACACCGCCGTGGTCGAAGAGGGCGTCGCGAACTTCCTCACCATCACCCTGCCGTACGACGGACCGAGCGCCGCCCGCCTGGTGCGGGAGTGCCGTCGGCAGGACGTCTACCTGCGTGACCTGTCGCCCCTCTCGCCGCAGTACGAAGGGCGCACCGTACGCGTCGCGGTCAGGGACACCGCCGAGAACGCCCGCATCGTAGCGGCGTACGGAGCCGCGCTGGAGACGCTGCGGCCCGGCGGCTCCTTCTCGCGGCAGCCCGCCGAGTCCCCGGTCGATGTCGCCGCCGGCCACCTCCGGTGATCAGCGTCGCCTCCCTCGCGCCCTTCCTCGGCGGGGCCCTGGCGCTCGGCGGCATCGCGGCGGCACTCTCCCGGCGCCGCGAACTGCTGGTCCGCTGGGGCTGCTGGGCGGTCGGAGTGCCCCTGGTCACCGGGGCGTTCTGGTGGGGCGGCCCGGGAGTGACGGCCCTCGCGCTCGTGGTCGGGGTCGTCGCGGCGCTGGAGTTCGGCGGGCTGGTGGGTCTGGCCCGGCCGGACAGGGCGGTACTGGCCGCGGCCGTCTCCGGCGTCGTGCTGACAGCCTGGCTGGCCCCCGGACACGAGGTGCGGGCGGTGGCGGTCGGCGCGCTGGCCATCGCCGCGCTCCCGCTGCTGGCCGGTGATTCCGCCCACGGTCTGCGCCGGCTCGGGGCCGGTCTGCTCGGGCTGGTCTGGCTGAGCGTGCTCGCCGCCCTGGTACCGCTCGGCGCGACCGCGCTCGCCCTGTTCGCCGCCGTCTCAGTGGGCGACATCGTGGCGTACTTCGCCGGTCGGCGGCTGGGCGGGCCACGGCTGTCACCGCTCTCCCCTGCCAAGCGGTGGAGCGGAACCCTCTCCGGTGCCGCGGCCGCCCTCGGGGTGCTCGCCGCGCTGTCCGCGCTGAGCCTGCCGATGGCGGTCGCGGTGGCGGTCGGCGCGCCGGCGGGGGACCTCCTCGAATCCATGGTCAAGCGAGGAGCACAGGCAAAGGACTCCGCTCACTGGCTGGCCGGCTCCGGGGGCCTGCTCGACCGGATCGACTCACTCCTCCTCGCCCTGGCCGTCCTGCTCCTCCTGTGCTGACTCCCGCGAGGCCCGGGGTGCGGAGCCGCGTGCGCTCCGCGGATCCGGTGTCGTACGCCACGGATGTCATTGGCGCGAGAGACACCCGCCGTCGGGTGTCCGCCCGCCCCGCTCATGTGCGCGGTGCCCGGGTGCCCGTCAGCCCCCATCAGGCGGAGGGGCGCCGCCTGACGCCGCCGCCACTGCCGCTCAGCGGGATCAAGGTCTCCAGATGCGCTCCCTTGACCCAGGCGCCCAGCAGGTCGCGGTGCAGGGCCACGATGTCCTGGCGCAGCGCCAGGCCCAGCGCGGCCTTGGTGAACGTGCGGCAGGTGGTGACGAACAACGCGACATCGGCGCCGTGTTCGAGGCGGGCGGTGCCGACGAATTTCTGCATGTCCTGCGAGGGCACGCTCCGGTGCGGCGCGTATTTCTTGCACTGGACGACCAGCTTGCGGCCGTCGGCCAGGTAGCCGACGACGTCCGCGCCGAGGTCGCCGCTCTTGCCGCTGACGACGACCCCCGTGCAGCCGTCCCGCCGGCACAGATCGGCGACGTACCTCTCGAACTCCTGCCACGACAACGCGTCGACCTCGGCCATCGACAGCTCCCGCGCCCTGGCCTCCTCCCGCGCCCGCCACGCCCGGTCCTGGCCGGCCGCGCGACGGTGGGCCCGCAGCAGCGCCCATCCGGTCCCGCCCGCCACGGCCACGGCGAGCACGGCCACCAGGACGGGCCACACGGCCGCCCAGTTCGCGGCCGCCCACAGCACGGTGGCTGCCGCCGCCACCGTGCCCCAGCTCCGCATCTGCCTGCGCGTCCGCTTCTTCAAGCGTCGGCGGCGTCGACGCGCTGCCATCAATCCCCCCACCGACCGCCCCCCACTGCACCGGACAGCAGGATGCCGCCTCGGCCTCCCTGTGTAGCGGCGTCCCGGGGATGTGGGGGACGGGTTGCCGGCGAATGGCACAAAGCCATCGGATCTGGCCGGATACCGCGCGGTGGATCATCCGATGGCGCCGCCTACCTCGCGCGCTCTCTCGTCAGTCCCTGCGGTACTGCGCGGGCGACCCCTTGGTCCGCTCGTCCTCGTACGAGCCGGTCCTGCCGCGGTCGACGTGGAACTTCGTCAGTGTGGTCACCGGGGAGTCCGGGTCGCGGCGGTCGCCGATGACGCGCATGTGGGTGGTGAAGCGGCGGGGTGTCACCTCGTACACGTCGTAGCCGTACCGGTTGCCCTCGAAGTACTTCAGGTGCGGGTTGGCCTTGCCCATGAGGGGGCCGTTGGCGGCGTTCCACTCGGGCGAGTAGGCGCCGGAGGTCACCGAGTGGGCGGTGAACTCCGTGCCCACCAGGGGGGAATCGGGCTGATCGAAGTCGGTGCGGATGTCGTCGACGAACGCCGAGTGCCAGTCCCCGGTGATGACGACCAGGTCCTCCAGGCCGCTCTTGTGCACGTGCCCCAGGATCTCCTTGCGTTCGGCGAGGAACCCGTCCCACTGGTCGGTGAACATGTACGAGCCGCCCGGCCTGCCCCGCAGCTGGCTCAGCATGATCGAGTTGGCCCACACGTGCCAGGAGTCCGGGGCGCGGTCGACGGTGCGCTTGAGCCAGGTCTTCTGCTCGGCGCCCAGTATGGTGCCGTCGGGCAGGTTCTGCGCGGAGCGGTACGAGCGCAGGTCGAGGATGCTCAGTTCGAGCAGGTCGCCCCAGCGGCGTACGCGGTGGATCTCGGGGTCGGGCAGGGCCATGCCGCCGAAGGAGTCGCGGTGCGGCATGTGCTCGAACCACGCCTGGTAGGCGGCCGCGCGGCGGCGCATGAACGGTGCCCCTCCCCCGGTGCCGCTGTAGTCGTTGACGACCTCATGGTCGTCCCAGGTCAAGAACCACGGGTGGGCGGCGTGCGCCTCGCGCAGCGACTTGTCGCCCTTGTACAGGGCGTGGCGCTTGCGGTAGTCGGCGAGTGTGAGGATCTCCGGGCCGTCGTGGTCGCGTACGTGTGCCTCCGGTACGCCGCCGACCTGGCCGTGCTCGTAGATGTAGTCACCGAGGTGCACGACGAAGTCCACGTTCTCGCGGGCGATGCCGCGGTGCGCGGCGTAGAAGCCGTCGTGGAAGGCCTGGCAGTTGGCGGCGGCGAAGGTGACCTTGGAGACCCGGCCGCGCGGCGCGGTCCTCGTACGGCCGACGCGGCTGGTCCTGCCGAGCGCCTTGAACGCGTACCAGTAGTGGCGGCCGGGTGCGAGACCGCTCACCGGTACGTGCACGCTGTGGCCGAGCGTCGCGGACGCCGGGACGGTGCCGCGGGCGACGACGTGCCGCAGCCGGGCGTCCTCGGCCACCACCCAGTCGACCTCCACGATCTCGGGAAGTCTCTGCTCGGCGGCGAGGGGTTCGGGCGCGAGCCTCGTCCACAGGAGCACCGAGTGGGGCCGGGGGTCCCCGGAGGCCACTCCGAGGGTGAACGGCGCCCGGTCGTACTCCGCGCCCAGGCGCTCGGCGGCCTCACGGGCCTGTGCGGGGGTGAGTCCCGCGGCCAGCGGCCAGGCGAGACCGAGGGCGCCGGCCGTCGCGGCGGCCTTCAGCAGATCGCGGCGGTTGACGCTCATCGGTGGCCTCCGTCGGCGGTGAGGGTGAGGGAGAGGGCGTCCGCGTAGCCGTCGTTGGAGGTACCGCCGCCGCTGCGGGTGAAGACGAGCAGGAGCCGCGCCGTGCGGGCGGTGGGCGGCACGGTGGCCTCGGCGGTGCGCTCCACGAGGCCCGTGCGGCCCTGCCGGTCCGCGGCGCCGACGGGGCCGAGCACGCTCAGCGCGACGGGCGTGCCCCGGCCGTCACGGAACTCCACGGAGAGGCGGGCGCCGTCCTCCTGCCCGGCGTATCCCCCGAGCCAGGCGGAGAGGGTGTAGCGCACCCGCCCCGCGTCGACGGCCCCGCGCCCGGTCCTGCCCGTCCTGGGCAGGGTGATGTCCTGGACCAGGGCGGTACGCGCGCTGTTGCCGCCCGAGAAGAAGCGGCTGCCGCGTCGGGCCGGGCCGGGGTCCGACGCGGTCGGGTAGCCGCCGCCGATGCTGTAGGCGATGAGCGCCGGAGCTCCTTGGGCGACCCGCCAGCCGCTGACCTCGGTGACGGGGTCGGCGGTGCCGCCCGCCCCGCTCTCCGCGTCGCCGTTGACGACCAGATTCACGCGCGCCTCCTGTGATCGTTGGGTGGGGCGCGGCCAGCCCACCAGCCGCGCGTGAACCAGGAGAAGCGTTTCGGCGAATTCTGTTGCGTCCGCGCACGCGCCACCGGAGGACGGATTCCCTTACGCCTGCCGTCCCGCACCGGGCCTGTGATCCTTCCCCGGAACAAATCGGCGACGCCCTGACAACCTCCGCGGCCCCGCGCGCCTCCTTAAGGTCAACGGCCCTCGCTGACTGACCACCTGACCGGAGGGCCGGGAACAAGGAGGGGAACTGTGCGTACGCGCAGATGGAGAAGCGTCGCTCTGGCGACCGGCATGGCCGGGGTGCTCGCGGCCACGGGAGCCACGGCCATGGCCGAGACCGGCGCCCCGGACACACTGCCCCACGTACCCGATCTGCGCGCCGACGTGAACCGGGACGGCGCCGTCGACGTGGCGGGTACGAGCGACACGGCGGGCGAGAACACGTGGACGGCGCGGCGCGGCGCGATCGCGCTGCCGAACGTCGACGACGACGCGAAGCGCTGTCCGGTCAAGGACGCCCACGGCAGGCCTCTGCCGGACGCGAAGCTGGCCCGGTGCAACGACGGGTCCGACACCAAGGTCAACGGGTCGCGTGACGCGGCCGACCTGGCCCGGCTGAGGACCGTGCCGCTGGCCGAGGTCCCGGCGGGCAGCCACGGCACCGTCAAGGCGATCGGCGCCGGCGCCAAGAAGGCCCACGTGTTCGTCAAGCGCGACGGCCGCTGGTCCCTCCTGCGGCCCGCCGACCGGCTGTCCGCCGCGGAACTGCGCGCCGGGGTCGAGCTGGGTGTCGAGGCCACGGACGTGGTGCGCGACGCGCAGAAGTGGAACGGAGAGGTGAAGGTCCGGTTCACGGTCACCGGCGGCGGCACGTCCCGCTCCGACGACGTCGTGCTGCGCACCGCGCCCGTCCTGACCCACCATCACCTGCAACGTGCCGAGGAGGTTCTCGTCACCAAGGTGAAGGGCGCCGGTTCCTACGGCCGTGACCAGCGCAAGTTCGTCAAGGAACTCGCCCAGCAGGTGAAGGACGCCGGCATCGGCAAGCCGCTGACGACCTTCACCAAGTACGGCGACCCGTGGGCGCAGGACTTCGTCGAGCCGGCCTACGCGAGCATGCCCGGCCCGGGCGGCGAGCAGCGCACGATGCGGGTCATGATCCGGTCCGCGCAGCCCGACCGGGAGGCGGGCCGTGAGCTGTTCGAGAAGCTGCGCGGCCCGGACGTGGGCGTGGTGCAGGTCGGCAAGCCGACGGCGGACGAGGAGTGGACGCTCAACTCCATGGGCAACCTGGAGACCATTCCGCCGTACACGCTGAACGGCAAGAGCTACCCGGCGGGCCGCATCATCCAGGGCTACCGGGCCGACTCCGGTTCCAAGCCCGCCAAGTCGATGCGCACGTTCCTGTCGTCGCAGGGAGTGCAGGCGCCGCTGCTGCTCGACACGTCCTGGCTGTCGGTCGGGCACGTGGACGAGTTCGTCCAGTTCCTGCCCGCCGACACCGAGCGCGGCTGGCGTGTCGGCGTCGCCGATCCGGCCGCCGGGGTGGAGCTGCTCCGCAAGGCCAAGCGGGACGGGCACGGCGCCACGAAGATGTTCTCCGTCCCGCGCGGCAGCGACGTCCCCGCGCCCAAGGAGACCATCGACCAGGTGCTCGCCAAGGCCTCGTTCCACGCCGACAACAAGGTGGCGGCCCAGCGCATCAAGGCCAACCTGGACATCCTCAAGCGCGAGACCGGCATCACCGACGCGGAGATAGTCAAGGTCCCCGGCCTGTACACGCGGGACTCCGACGAGCGCGAGGGCCTCAGCGGCAGCCGCAAGCTGCGCCGTCTGGGCCCTGACACCCTGGAGAAGTTCAGCCAGCTGCGCGGCGCGGAGGAGGCGCGCGGGGGCCGGGATGCCGTGGGCGGTGCCGTGGGCGGCGCCGCCGCCGTCCGTCCGGAGAGCGCGTACGTTCCCGGCGCGGTCAACGGCGTCCTGCTGAGCCCGACCCGCTACCTCGCCCCGAAGCAGTGGGGGCCGGTCATCGGCGGCCAGGACATCTTCACCGAGGCGGTGAGCTCCGTGTACGCGAAGGCCGGTCTCACCACGACCTACATCGACGACTGGTACACGTACCACCTCGGCATGGGTGAGGTGCACTGCGGCACCAACACGCTGCGGGACATGCGCGCGCCGTGGTGGCCCACGGCGTAACGCCTGCCGGAGGGGCCGGTACGCCGACACGGGTACCGGCTCCGTCCGCCCGCGGCCCTCCGCCGAAGGCACTCACTCACCGGGGGTCGGTGGCCGAAGGCCGGTGTCCAGGATGCGGATCAGCTCTCCGACCCGGCCGCCGCCGCCGGGGGCCGGCGGGAAGCGTTTGAGCACGTCGACGACGCCTGGTGTCGCACGGCGTACGGTCTGCTCGATGCTTTCGGCCCCCACGCTCCGGTCGTCGCCGGCGACGAGTTCGGCCGCCCTGGCCGCGTAGGCTCCGGCTGCGAGGATGTGCTTGACCTGGGTGGCCGCGGCCAGCGGATGCAGGTAGGCGGCGCCTGCCGCGGACATCGCGGCCCACGCCGCTTCCCGGGCAGCCGCGGTGTCGGTGTCCTTGGCCGCTTTGAGCGCGGCCGAGGCCGTGTCGCGCAAGGCCTTCCCGCGTTCGCCGCCCCGCGCGAACTCCCACGCGGCGCCGATGGCGTCCCGGGGCCGCGAGTCGTCCGGTCGTTCGGCCTCGAATATGTCAAGCGCCGTCTCGGCGCAGGCCGCGGCGAACGCGGTGACGTCTCGAAGGTCCTGCTTGCTCAGAACGATCTCGCTCGCGTCCTCTGTCATGGGTTCCCTCTTCTGTCACGGGTTTCCTCTTCCACGACCGCGCCGAACCGGAGGTGCGGGCCGGGTCCGGGACGCGGTCATCGCTCTCCCGGAACCCGGCGCGCCGGGAGAAGCCCTCGACGGGTACCAGGCGACCACCAGCACCCCGACCGCCACCACGAGTACCGCCAGCACCCGCATCGCCATGTGCAAGGATGTCGTGAAGTCCGTGATGACCGCGTGCCGCAGGCCTGGTGACAGCAACCCCTGGTCGGCCAGGCGCTGTTCGGCGGCGGGGACGGTCGTCGGCGCGCCGGGGCCGCGCAACGGCTCCGGGAGGCCCGCCGTGAACGCCCCGGCCACCACACTGCCGCTGACCGCCACCCCCAGCGCGCTGCCCAGCTCCCGCGCCAGGCTCTGCAACCCCGAGCCCACGCCTGCCCGATGGGCCGGTAGCGCGGACATCATGCCGTGCGACAGCAGCGGTGTGGCCAGGCCGCATCCGGCCGCGGTGAGCGTCGCCCCGAGCGCGTACACGGCGTACGGAGTGCTCGGGCCGATCAGTGAGACCGTGCCGAGACCGGCCGCCAGCACCGCCAGCCCCGAGCCGAGCGTCACCCGCGCGCCCGCGCGCCGCTCCAGGGCCGCCGTGCAGCGCGGCGCGAGCAGCAGCGCTCCCGCCATCGGCAGCAGCCGCACCCCCGCTCCCAGCGGTGAGCAGCCCTTGGCGTACTGGAGGTACTGCCCGTTGACGTAGAACAGGCCGAACATCCCGACGAACGCCAGCGCCATGCCGACCGCCCCCGCCCGCACCACCGGCACGGTGAACAGCCGGGGGTCCAGCATGGGATGCGCACACCGCAGCTCCCGGCGGACCCAGACCGTCAGCAGTACCGCCGCCGCGCCGAACCCGGCCGGCACCCGGGCGCTGCCCCAGCCGGCCTGCGGACCGGAGACGATGCCCGACAGCAGCGCGAGGAAGCCGGCCGTCAGCAGGCCCGCGGACACCATCGACACCGGCCGGTCGTGCCGCGGCGGTGCCGGGGCGAACACCGCCACCAGGACGAGTGCCGCCAGCGACAACGGCACCGCGCACCAGAACAACGCCCGCCACGAACCGAGTTGTACCGCCGCGCCGCCGCCGACGTTGCCCAGCACGGCCGCCACGCCCGTCATCGACGCCCACACCGCCACCAGCCGCGGTCGGCGGTGTTCCGGCGCGCCGCCCACCATCAGGGCCAGCGTCGTCGGCAGCACCGCGGCGGCGCCCACGCCGCTGACCACCCGGCCCGCGATCACCACGCCGATGCCGGGCGCCACGGCGCACAGCACGCATCCGGCGGTGAACAGGCCCATGCCCGTGGCCAGCACCGGCTTGCGGCCGAGCCGGTCGGCGAGCGCGCCGCCTGGAATGAGCAGGCACGCGAAGAACACCACGTAACCATCGACCACCCACATCACGGACTCGGCCGACGGACGCAGCGCGCTGCGCGACAGCGCGGGGATGGCGAGGTTCACGGCGGAGACCATGCCGACCACCAGGGTGACGCACAGACACAGCACGGCGACGGTCAGCGGGCCGGGGCCCCGAGTCCGGGAGTTGCGGTCTCCGGGGTCGTGGGGTCTGGGGTCCACGTCCTGGGTGCCGGGGGTCGTGGTGGTCTCGGCGTCGGGGTTCGTGGTCTTGGGGTCGGGGCTCACCGCTCGCCTCCGGTGGCGTACGGAGCAGCGGCGACGTTCGGGCTCGGAGCGGGATTCGGGCTCGCGGCGGGGTTGGGGGCGCGGAGGGCGTACGGCTCCGGATCGGGGGCGGCGCACGACTCCGGGTCGGCGCGCACCAGTTCGGCGCGGAACGCGAGCCGGTCGCCCCGGATGCGCAGGTACTCCAGGTCCACCGGGCGCCCGTCGGGCAGTCTGGTCAGCCGTTCGACGGTGAACAGCGCCGAACCGGCCGGGATGTCCAGCAGCGCGCACGTGTGCGGGTCGCCGACCACCGCGTGCACGGTGACGCTCGCCGAGCCGAGCCGGCCGCCGGTGGACTGCTCGATGAGGCCGAACAGGTCCCGCCCGGCGAGGTCGGCGTCGAGCAGCGGCTCCCCGATGTCCGCGGCCAGGTAGGTCAGGTCCAGGGACAGCGGCACACCGTCCAGCAGCCGCAGCCGTTCGATGTGTGCCACCCGGCCGCCCTCGGGGACGTGCAGCTTGCGCGCCACCTCGCCGGGCGGGCGCACCATGTCCGCTATCCGCACCTGATTGACCACCTCGCCGTGCGTGCGCAGCGTTTCGGCCAGGCCGGTCAGCCGCTCCAGGGTGTGCTCGTAGGGCCGCCATACGATCACCGTGCCCACGCCCTGGCGCCGTTCGATCACGCCTTCGTCGCGCAGTACGCCCAGTGCCTCGCGGACGGTGTTGCGTGACACCGCGAAGTCGGCGATCAGCACCCGCTCGTCCGGGAGCAGGCCCGAGGCGAACGCCCCGGAGGCGATCTGACGGCGCAGCACTTCGGCGACCTGCCGGGCCCGGTCCGCCCGGGTCCGCCGTCGGCTTTCCGGGGGCGCGGGCTCGCTGGGCGAGACGTTCACCTGGGATCTCCCTGCGCGTCGGGGTCGGAACGGGCCGTCTGCCACCGGAGGCCGTGCCGCTGCCCGTCGCGTCCGTGCGGCATCCCGTGCAACCTAGGGCGCCCACATTTCCTGGACGTTACGCCACCTACTCTGACCTGCGGCGACGCTCGTGACGTGCGGCGGGCCAGGGGGCGTGGAGGCGTTGCGCCACCCAGCCGCCGCGTCGGCGCCGACAAGTGAAGGCGGTCAGGGGATGGATCCGAACCTCTCCCTCCAGTTCCATCTGTCGAAACTCTTGTTCCGCTCTACGGGCTCGCTTAGGGTCAGCGCTCGGCTCGGCCGCCCCGTGCGGCCGGGCCTTCCCTGTGCGGACACGAAGGAGCGTGCGGTGGTGCAGCAGGCGTGGCAGGACAGGCCGTCGGGCGAGGAGCGCGGGTACGGCGCGGAGGGCCGCACGGGCGGCGAGGCGCGCGGCGTGGGGCGTCGGGGCTTCGTCGTCGGGGCCGGACTGGCGGGCGCGGGCGGTCTCTTGGGCGCCACCGGAGCGGCGCCGGTGGCCGCCACCGGCCGTGACAGTCACGGCGAACGCGGCGATCAGGACGGCCCCGGTGACCACCATGACCACGGCGGCCGCAGCCATCACCCCGAGCCCCACCGCCCCTTCGGTCCGCAGGACTTCCAAGGCCGCAAGCGCCTGCTGCTCGTACCGGACGTCGTCCTGCTGCCCGAGGGACCGGTCAAGGACCGCGCGGTGCTCGTCCAGGACGGCGCTTTCCGGGCCGTCGGGCCGGTCCGCGAGCTCACCGGCGCGCACCGGGACGCCCGCACGGTACGGCTGAAGGGCCATCTGCTCATGCCCGGCTTCGTCGACGCCCACCACCACCTGACGCAGAGCTTCGGCAAGGCCCAGGCGTTCGGGCAGCCGTCGGAGATCTTCAAGACCGTCTGGGAGCCGCTGGAACACGCCCTGGACGAGGAGACCGCCCACCTCTCGGCGAAGCTCGCGGCCCTGGAGGCACTGCGCGGCGGGTTCACCACCGCCGCCGACGCCGGAACCCGCGCCCCCGTCGACGTGGGCGTCGTCGCCAAGGCCGCCCAGGAGGCCGGGCTGCGCTGCGTGCTGTCCAAGGTCGTCTCCGACGGAAAGGGCGGCAAGGAACACCTGGAGCGCTTCCACGGCTCCCGGCTGATCCACCCCTCGCTGGCGATACCCGTCCCCGAGAACGCCACCGCCGAGGTACTGAAGAAGACCGCCGACCTGTGCGCGGAGGCCGGCGCGGTCTTTCAGATCCACGTCAACGAACACCTGGCCGGCGTGGAACGCTCGCTCAAGAGCGTGGGCCGCCGTCCGGTGTCCTACCTGCACCACATCGGCGCCCTCAACGCCCACACCCTGGGCTCGCACGCCACCCTGCTCACCCCCGACGAGATGCGCATGCTCGCCGACACCGGCGCCGCGCTCAGCTACAACCCGGTGGCCAGCGCCTGGAAGGGCAACGGTGTCGCGCACGCCATGATGTGGCGGGCCATGGGCATCCGCTTCGGAACCGGTACCGACGGCACCCGCGGTGACGGCTTCCGTCTGACCGACGCCGCGGAGAGCGCCCAGCGCCTGGCCCACGGCCTGCTGTCCGGCGACTCCGCGTGCGGCGCCGGCAGGACGTGGCTCGACCACGCCACCGCCCTGAGCGCCGACGCCCTCGGACTCGGCGACGTGACGGGTGAGATCGCCGTCGGCAAGGCCGCCGACTTCCTGCTCGTCGACCTCCGGGTGCCCGAACTCACGCCGTCCTACGACCTGTCGTGGGAGCTGGTCCGGCTGGCCGGCCGCGACCAGATCACCGCGGTCTTCGTGGACGGGAAGCTGCGGCTGTGGCACGGCTGGCCCACCGACTGGGACGGACCCGCCCTGGTCCGCGAGGCCGCCGGGACGGGGCCGGAGGTCGTACGGCGCGCCCGCATCCAGCGGGTGGACCCGGACCCGGACGGCGCCGCCCGCCGCCCGCGGCGAGCCCGCTCCTGACCCACCCGGAGCGTGCCCCGGAGGAGACGCGGGTGACGGCGCGCGCCATCACCGCGCCCCCGCGCCTGCGGCTCATGGCGCCGGCCGGGCGGCCGTATCGCCCGTGGCTTCCGCCGCCCGGCCCGTCGGGGCCGGGCGGGCCTGGCCGGCGGTGGCCGTCCGCCTGCCCGCCCCGCCGCGCAGCAGCAGCAGTTGGAAGATCCCGAGCAGCACCGCCGTGGCGAGGGCACTGTGCCACAGCAGTGCGTCCAGGCGTCCTGCGGCGAGGTAGGCGCCCGCGGCGATCGCGGCCAGCGCGCACACCGCGCGGTCCACGATGCTCTCCACCGAGAGCAGCGTGGCGCGCGGGGCGCGCGGCGGCACGGCGTCGTTCACCAGCTTCCGCTGGACGGGGTACGCGAAGCCGGTCGCGGCGGCGAACAGGCAGAGCAGCGCGACGACGGCCCACGGCCCGCCGAGTGTCATGGCGGCCAGGCTGCCCGCCAGCGCGAGGCTGAGGAGGGAGACCCAGGCGACCGGTGGCAGGCGGCGGCCGAGCCACTGCGGGCGGGCCGACGCCACCGCCTCCGCCACCGTCATCGCCGCCATCACACCACCGTGCGAGGCCTCCGCGATGCCGTGGTCGAGCAGGATCGGCTGGAAGAGGTTGACCTGGCAGATCCGGGAGAGCGTGAAGACCGCCACGCCCTGCGCCATCACCAGGGCCAGCCACCGTGAGGCGGCGACGCAGCGCAGCGCGGCGCCCGCGTCCCGCAGGAACGCGCCGCCGCTCGCGCGCCCCGTGCTGCCGCCCGCCGTCGCGAGGCGGGGCAGGGCGACGGCGCAGGCGAGGGAGCCCGCGGCGCTCGCGGCACTGAGTACGTACGGCGCCGGGTGCGCCACGGCCATCAGGGGGCCGACCAGCGGCCAGCACACGACCTTCGCGATCAGCCCGAGCGCGCGGGCGGTGCCCTCCGCCCGCAGGTAGTGCTCGTCGCACTTCTCGGCGCGCAGGCCGTCGTACAGGTAGGCGCTGGCCGCTCCCGAGGTGAGGGAACGGCCCGCGGCGATGGCGAGGAAGTGGACGAGGAATCCCGTGGAGGAGGCGCTGATCACCGGGGCGAGGTTCGCCGCGGTCATGACCACCGCTCCGGCGCGCAGGCAGTTGCGGGTGCCGATGCGGTCGGCGATCAGGCCGGTCGGGATCTCGAAGAGGCAGAAGGCCACGTAGTAGATGCTCTGGATGCCGAAGATCTGCGCGTCCGAGAGGCCGGCCTCCTTCTGGTAGGCGTAGAACACCGGCATCCACCACAGCAGGTTGAACAGCAGCTGGAAGCCGTAGTTGAGACGGATGACGCGGCGGGCGGTGTCGGTCAGGCCGGTGGCCGTCCCCTGTCGGCGGGTACGCGGCCTCACAGCGCGTACGGGCGGATCTGGACCAGCCGGAAGTCGCCGCGGTCGGTCATCAGCCACTCGATGTCCAGCGGCATGTCCACGTCGGGCCGGCTGAAGTGGGACTGAAGGAGCCGCCCGGCCAGGGACAGGTCGGCGAGGCGGGCGCGGGTGGCGGCGGAGAGCTTCTCGCCCCAGGAGCCCAGGGCGACGGTGCGGCCGCCGCCCTCCACGGTGTTGTACAGGTACTGCTGCGGCAGGACCGAGCCGTCCACGACCTGCTCCGGGGAGCCGGGGGAACAGTTGAGGTAGACGTTGCGGAAGTCCTCGCGGCGGGTCGGGTCGCAGGTCACCAGGACGCCGCCGAGGCGGGCGGGCAGGTACTCCTGGACGATGACGCCCATGTACGTGTCGTCCAGGGAGATGCCGACCTGGTGGCGCAGGCGCACGCTGCGGGGTGAGAGGAGCGAGGCCCACACCTGGCGTACGGCGTCCAGGAGTTCGCCGGTGCCGTGGACGGTGGTGACGGAGTCGTAGACGCCCGCCGCGGAGAAGCCGGGCAGGTCCTCGGCGTTGGAGGAGGAGCGCACCACCAGGCGGCCGCTCGGTCCGGCGGAGGCGGGGAAGGCCTGGATGATCCGGCGCGTGACCGGCTCGGGGACGGGTGTGTGCCGGATCAGGTGCTGGAGTTGCAGGCACAGCGAGTCCAGGACGTCGGTGGCGTCGAGTTCGAGGGCCATCTTGAGTTTGCCGATGCCCTGCTGGAGCGCGGGGGACGCGGTCAGGAAGCGCTGTTGCAGCGCGAAGGGCAGCGCGACGCCGTCCGGGGCTCCCACCGTCGCGGCCACGAAGTCGGCGGCCTTCGTGCGGAGTGTGTCCGTGGCGGAAGCGCCGCTGAGGCCCAGGCGGGCCGCGAGATGCCCGTACAGGTTCTCGCGCGGCGGGCGGGGCCGCCCGTGGAACGCGGTCAGGTCGGCCGTTCGGCTGTCGAGGACGTGGTGCAGCTCGCCGAGGTTGGCCGCCTTGGTGCCGTAGCGGTCGCTGTCCGCGGCGCGCAGCCGGTGCAGGGCCAGGACCGGGGTGTCTTCGAGGAGCGGCGGTTCGAGGCGGATGCGCTGCTGATGCCAGGCCGGGGCCCGCAGGGCGGGCTCGTGGTCGAGGCGCTCCAGCGTTATCTCGTCCTCGCGGACCCGGTAGCGGACCCACGCGCCGTCCAGGCCGTCCCGCGCGACGAGCTGCTCCAGGTCGCGCACGACGGCGTTGGGGATGCCCCAGCCGGAGGCGAGGACGTTGGTGTGGGAGAGCGGTGTGATCGGCGCGGTGTTGACGAATCCGGCCACCCGGGGCACGTCGTCCGGCAGGCACGGCATGGCCACGATGTCCGCCCAGCCGAGCGCGGTCTCCGCGGCCTGCCTGTAGGCCGTGTACTCGTCGTGGGTACGGAAGTACCGCAGCCGCCCGGTGGCCTCGCCGGGGTTGAGGGGTGTCCGGGTCCGGGAGCCGAAGAGTTCGTGGCCAAGGATGCGGGGCACGCGCTGTTCGCTGATCGCCGCCAGTTCCTCCTCCTGCCCGTGGTTGGCGGGTTTGAGGAGCAGCGGCAGCCTGCCGTCGACCCGGGCGCGTACGAAGTCGTAGAAGAAGGACAGCAGTTGGCCGTGCATGGTGTCGGCCTCGGTCGTCTCCAGGACGAGGAAGGTGCGTTCGCGGCCCTCGCCCTCCTCGCCGGTGTGCAGCGACAGCACACCGAGCAGGAAGCGGCGGTCGGGGTCCTGGTAGACGGAGGCGTTGAACGCGTCCAGTTCCGCGTCGAGTGCGGCGAGGTCCATGCCGAGGACGCGGGTGGCGATGTAGTCGACGTGGAAGGGGTGGGCGGTGGTGTCGAGGAGGTGCCAGGTGTTCTCGGCGCGGTCGACGACGACCTTGAGGTACGGATGCCCCGCGAGGACCCCGGAGAGGGTGCGGAACAGCGGCAGGGAGAGGTTCCCGCCGATGACCGTGCGGTCGGTGGCCGATTCGGCGTCGGTGCCGGCGGTGTCGGTGAGCAGTGGGGCGGTCATGCCGGGACCTCCTCGGGCCGGGCGGCGGGCAGCACCCGGGGCAGGGCGTCCACCAGGGACTCGAAGTCGCGGAGCACGGTTTGCGCGTCGGCGGCGGAGAGCAGGCACAGGGCGGCCATGGTGTTGGCGCCCGCGGCCGGGTCGTACACCGGCACGACACTGCCGTCGGCGAGCGAACTCTCCGCGACCACGGAGAGGACGCTGCCCCGGCTGAGCGGCGCGTCCGCCGAGACGGCGGGGAAGTCCCAGACCCTGCGGTCGGGCCAGGCGCGGCCGTGGCCGTCGACCGCCAGGACGACGAGGGAGCCCGCCGCGCCGCGGGCCTGCTCCGGGGCGAGGGCCCGCTCGGGCCACTCCACCGGGCGTTCGAGGAGGTGGTCGACGAGCATGCCGACGAGGTCGAGTCCGAAGACCTCCTCGATCTGCGGCACGGTCATCGCGCCGCCGAACCGGGCGGCCGTCTCGATGAGCCACATGCGGCCGTCGGCGCCGAGCTTGATCTCGGTGTGGGTTCCGCAGTCGCGCAGGCCGAGGGCGTCGACGGCGCGCCGCGCCAGGTCCACGATCCGCTCCTGGGCAAACGCGGCCAGCGGGGCGGGGGTGATGCTCGCGCGTTCGGTGAACGGCTCGACGGTGGGCATGCGGCCGCTGAGGCAGACCGGGCGGAAGACGCCGTCGGCGACGACGCCCTCGACGCTGACGTAGTCGCCCCAGCCGGGTTCGTCGAACCAGTCGGAGGCGGTGCCGGTGACGATCTGCTCGACCACGTAGTGCGCGTCGGCCTCGGCCACATGCAGCTCCGCGTAGCCAAGGCGCGCCGATTCGGCCATGACGTCGCGGGCGCGTGCCCAGGCGGCCGGCGCCTCGTGCGGGGAGCGGATGATCCGGTGGGCGGTGGATCCGGCGCTCCAGGCCGCCTTGAGCAGCAGCGGGCCGGGCAGGGCGCGCGCCGCCGCGCGCAGGTCGGCCTCCGTGCCGACGGAACGGAAGTCGGGCTGTGGCAGCCCTTGTTGACGCCAGGTGCGGCGCATCAGCCGCTTGTCGCGGGCGAGTGCGGCGGCCTTGCCCGCCCCCGCGAGACCGAGTGCCGCACAGGCCTCGGCGACGGCCACGACCGCGTACTCGGAGAAGGTGAGCACCGCGTCCGCGCCCACGGCCTCGGCCCGCGCGACGATGAGGGACACCAGGTCGTGGTGGTGCGCGTCGGCGGGCGTCACCACCGAGGCGCACAGTCTGCGGGCGGAGCCTGCCACGGCGGGAGGAAGAGCGCTGAGCGCCAGCAGGTGCACGTCCGCTTTCGCGGCCGTCCGGGACAGGACGTGACCGAGCGGCGGACCACCCTTGGCATGGACCAACAGCACCTTGCTCACTGGGATTCGTCTCCAATCGTGCCGATGCAACGGATCGCCGTATGCGGGGTGACGCGTGGTGGTGACGGGACTCCCCCGAGTCCACGGGGCGGGGCGTGTTCACCCGCTCACTCAAGGGGATCAGGCCGCGGACGCCGATGACGCCTTCGGGACGGCCGGAGACTCAGGCATTTGCCTGAGTCTCCGCCTCCGCATCCGCATCGGCTTGCGGGGCGCGGCAGTTCGGCCGAGAACAGGGCGTGTACGGCGTGGGGCGGGATATCCAACGCGGTGTGACTGAGCGTCGGCCAGTCGTATACGGACGGAGACCGTTGTGGACGATTCCACTCCCACGTCACTGCTGGAGCGCGCGGCATTCGCTGATCTCGCGGACCTGGCTCCGGCCGCCGCCTTCATACGGGACAGCGACGGGCGCTATCTGTGGACGAACCACGCCTACGCGCACCTGTACGGCCTGGTCCCGGAGGAGATCGCCGGCAAGCGCATCGAGGACCTCGACGCGCCCGCCGACGCCTGCCGGTTCCGCGCCCTCGACCAGGAGGTCCTGAGCCGGGGTACGCCGGTGCGCCACTCCCTCGGCTACCGCCGCCGGGACGGCAGCGCGGGCCGGGCGGTGGGCCACCGCTTCCCCGTGCGAGAGGACGCGCGGACCTGTGTAGCCGGGATCTACGTCGATGTCACGGACCACGTGCGCGCCACGGTCCAGCGGCAGGAGGCCGAGGAGAACCTGGAGGCCCTGCGCGACCACAGCGGCCTGCCGTGCGTGCTGCTCTCGGCCAACGGGCGCGTGGTCGAGGCGAGTGCGGCGGCCGCCGAGCTGTGCCGGCTCAGCCCGCACGACCTGGTCGGCCGCCGCGCACACACGCTGCTCGCGCCGGAGCCCGGCCTCGACGCGCTGCACCGGCGCTGGAACGGGCTGATAGCCCGCCGCACGAGACGCATGGAGACATCCGCCGTGCTGGTGGACGCCCAGGGATGGCAACGCCGCGCGCGTTTCCACCTGACGACGGTCGGCCACTCCGCGCCGCGGGCCCGGCACGTGTGGGCCGTCGTCACCCATCAGAGCCTCGCCCATGAGGCGCTGCCGCCGCTCACCGCCGCGCAGATCCGCATCCTCTCCCTGCTGGCGGAGGGCAGCAGCAACGGCGACATCGCCGCCTCACTGAAGCTGTCCCGGCAGACGGTCGACTATCACCTCAGCCGCCTGCGGCAGCTCCTGGGCGCGGCGACCCGCCCGGCTCTGGTCGCCCGCGCCTACGTCCTCGGCATCCTGGCCCCTCGCGCCTGGCCGCCGCGTTCGGCGACGGCGGCGCATCCGCTCAGTACCGCCTGAGGGGCGTTCGGCGGCGTACGAGCGTGTGTTTCAGCGGATGTTGACGTCGACGCAGGCGTAGAAGGCGTTGGCCGTGTCGCCGATGTTCCACACCGCGAGGACCTTGTGCCTGCCGGTGAAGTTGCCGAGGTTGACCTGGTGCGAGACGGTCGCCGGTGGCTGTTGGTTGCCGCCGTCGATGGTGGCGACCTTGGTGCCGTCGACGAAGTACTCGTAGTTCGCGGTGCGGTGCCGGGCGGTGAACGTCCAGGTGAAGGTCTGGGTCCTGCCGACGTCACTGACCTTCCAGCCCTTGGCGTCGTTGTCCAGCTCCGCGAACCGGGCGTTGCCGCCGCTGCAACTGCGCAGGCCCTTGGGGCCCTCGACGCTCTGCGGCTCGTACTTGATGTCGCCGCAGGGCACCGTGCGCGCGGCGCACTGGGCCTGCCGGCTCGCGGGGCCGTTGACGTATCCGTGGGCGCCGGCCGAGCCAGTCGGCAGGGTGAGGGCGAGGACGGGCGCCATCCCGGCGCCTATCGCCGCGGCCAGCTTCCGCTTCTTGTCCATGCGGGGCTCCTTCACGGGCGGTGCTTCGTGGGGGTGTGCGGCGCGAGGTGTCGTCGACGTGCTTCTCGACCTGTTCGCACGTGTCCTCGACGTGTTCTCAGTGTGTTCTCGATGTGTTCTCGCGGGGGGATTAGTCCAGACCATAGACTTCGGCCCGTCACGGTCAAGGTCCCATTCCGGCCATGGGAGGGCCGGCGCTCCGCCCTGATCCGCGGCCCGACGCAGCGCGCGAGCCGCGCCTGCCCGCCCGTCAACAACGGCTCCGGCACGTCCAGTCCATCGAGTGGTTACCGCACGCCTTCGTCCGGGTATGCCTCGCGGCACCCGCCATGGGGTGAACCCACCGAAAGGAACCCGATGAACGTGATGACCGCGCGGAAAGACATCTTCCGCATGCTCGATGTGGACGGCGACGGCGTGATCTCCCGGGCGGAGTACCTCGCCCGTCCCGAGCGGGCGGCGGTGCGGCTGGGCCGGGACACGGGTGACCCCCTCGTGGCGGTGGCCCGCTCCTCGCACGAGCGCGTCTTCTCCGCGATGGACGCGGACGGGGACGGGCAGGTGACCTTCGAGGAGTACGCCGCCTGGGCGGGCGCCCAGACCTTCGACGAGGTCTGCCGCGAGGCGCTGGGCTCCCTCTTCGACCTCGCCGACACCGATGCCGACGGCATGCTCGACCGGGCGGAGTTCGCGCGGCTGCGTGAGGTGCTCGGCAACCGGGCGGACAACGCCGCGGAGGCGTTCGACGCCCTGGACACCGACGGCGACGGCCGCGTCGACCGCGACGAGTATCTGAGCGCGATCCGGGCCTTCGTCAGTGACGGCGCCTCGCCCATGTACGAGGCTCTGGTCACGGCCCGCTGAGCGCACCGCCGCATCCGCACCAGCCCGAAGGACGAGGAGCAACTGCCATGAGTCCAGGCTTCGTCAGCCGTCGCACGTTCCTCAGCTCGTCCGCGGGCCTGACCGCGGGGCTCGTTCCGCACTCCGGCGCCGCGGCCCCCCTGGACGCTGTGCGGGACGGGGCCACGGCGCCGGTGCTGACCTACCGTGAGATGACCGGCGGCTCGGTCACCGCCGATCGCGGCGGCCGGACGGTGATCGCCGAGATCCAGGGCGTGCTGTGGAGCATCCCGCGCGGCGGCGGCCGGGCCCGGCAGCTGACGGACTGGTCGCTGGAGGCGACGCGTCCGGCCCTGTCGCCGGACGGAAAGACGATCGCCGTATGCGGCTATCGCGGCGGCGGCTTCCACGTCTGGACACTGCGCAGCGACGGCGGCGGCCTTCGCCGGGTGACCGACGGCCCGTGGGACGACCGGTCGGTCGCGTGGTCGCCCGACGGGCGCCGGCTGGTCCTCTCCTCCGAGCGCGGCGGCAGCGCCGTGCACGGCAGCGCGTACGGCCTGTGGACCCTGGAGCCCGATACCGGCCGGCTGGAACAGGTGACCGGCGGGGCGTTCGACGACATCGACCCCGTGTGGTGGCCGGACGGAGAGTCACTGGTGTGCGTGCGCGCCGCCCACCGGACCGAGGGCGACGGCGGCCGGACGCTGGTCCGCGTATCGGTGACGAGCGGTGAGGCCACCGTTCTGCACTCCGTCCGGGACGGCAGGCTGCTGGCGCCCGCCGTGTCACCGTCGGGCCGGGTCGCCTGCCTGCACCTGTCGGGCACGGGTGACTCGCCCTCGCTGCCCGCGGCACGGACGACGCTGCTGGTCGACGGGCAGGCGGTGTCGCGGGACGAGGACATCGCCGCCGCCCCGCCGTGCTGGCTCGACGACGACCGGCTGCTGTACGGGGCCGACGGCCGGATCCGTAGCCGCGCTCTGGGCACCGGGGCCGTGCAGGAGCTGCCGTTCACCGCCCGTCTCTCCGTCCCCCGCGCCGAGCGGAAACCCAAGTCGCGGCCGGACAGCGGCACACGCGTCCCGGTCCGGGGAATCCACCGGCCGGTCCTGTCGCCGGACGGCCGGAGAGCCGCGTTCGTCGCCCTGAACGCGCTGTGGTCGCTGCCCCTCGGCGGCGCGCCCCGCAAGCTGCTCCAGGGCGCGCCGGAACACCACCTCCAGATGCCCGCCTGGGCGCCGGACGGCGACAGCCTCCTGTACTGCTCCGACCGGGACGGGCTGATCGCGGTGCGCCGCCTGCACTTGGCCGACGACCGTGACGAACTCGTCGCCGACGGCGGGCGGATCCAGCCCGCCCTCTCCCCCGACGGCTCCCGCCTGGCCTGCCAGGACGTCACCGGGACGCTGCTGGTGCGGGACCTCGCCTCGGGTGCGGAACGGGTGATCGCCCGGCCCCTGGCCACGGACGGGCCGCCGGGCACCCCCACCTGGTCGCCGGACGGCCGGTACCTCGCCTTCTGCGACCGCAACCGGCTCAACCACCGCTTCCGCGAGGGCTACCACCTCATCCGCGTCATCGACACCCTCACCGGCGGCGAACGCCGCCACCTGCCCGCCGACCACCAGTCGCTGTCCGACCGCGTCGCCGCCGGACCGGTGTGGTCGCCCGACGGCCGGTGGATGGCCCTGGTCGCCGAGTCGGCCCTGTGGGCGTTGCCCGTCACCGCCGCGGGCGCCCCCGCGGGACCGCCCCGGCGCCTGACCGACGAGCCCGCCGACCACCCCAGCTGGGCCGGGGACTCACGCGGCCTGCTCTATCTGTCCTGCGGACGGCTGCGCCTGCTCGGCCTCGACGACAACGGCGCCCCGCGGCGCACCCGCACCCTGCCCGCGACCTACCTGACCCCGCGCCCCGGCCGGGCCGGAGGCGCCACCGAAAGGCTGCGGATCCACGCGGGGCAGTTGTGGGACGCCACCGGTGACGGCGTGCGCCAGGACGTCGACATCCTCGTCCACGGCAACCGGATCACCGCCGTCGAACCCCACCGGCCGCGCCGCGCCGGCCACCGCACCATCGACGCCTCGGCGCAGACCGTCATCCCCGGGCTCTTCGACAGCCACACCCACCCCTACACCGCCACCTACGGCGCCCGGCTGAACCTCACGGCACTCGCCTACGGCGTCACCACCACCGCCTGCCTGGGCGCTCCCCTGTACGAGGCCGTGCGGCTGCGCGAATCCGGCGCGTCGGGACACAGCCTCGGGCCACGGCAGTTGGCGTGCGCGGAACTCATCGACGGCGCCCGCACCGCGTACAGCATGGGCCGGGCGCACCGCACCGCGGCCGGGGTCGAGCGCACCCTGCGGCGGGCCACCGCCCTGGACGTCGACTTCGTCAAGACGTACGTCCGTGCCTGCGGCGACGTCATGGCCCGGGCCGCCACCGCCGCGCACCGGCTGGGGGTGCCCTGCGGCAGCCATCTGTGCTCCCCCGGCCGCACGGCGGGCCAGGACCTCACGACCCATCTCCAGGCCACCCAGCGCCTGCCCCACGGGCACGCCACCACTCCGCAGGGCCACATCCACCAGGACCTGGTCGAGCAGTACGCCGACGGGTCGTTCGGCCTGATCATCACCCCGTTCTCCGCGCAGGCCCTCCTCGGCAGCGACCCCGCGCTGGCCGACGACCCGCGGGTGCGGGTTCTCATGCCGCCCTGGGACGTCGCCGCTGTCGACGAGCGCGCGAAGACCCCGCCCACGGCGGCTCAGCGGCGGCAGCTGGCCGCCGAGATGGCCAACTACCGGCAGCTGCGCGCTCACGGAGCGCGCCTCGCGCTCGGCACCGACGCTCCCCTCGTCCCGGCCGGCCTGTCCATGCACCTGGCGCTGCGCGCCCTGCACGCCCACGGTTTCTCCGCCGCGCAGGCACTGCGCTGCGCGACCGCCGCCCCGGCCCGGCTCTTCGGCCTCGACGACGTGGGCACGGTCCAGGCGGGCAAGATCGCCGACCTCGTCGTCGTCGACGGCGACCCGTTCACCGACTTCACCACCCTCGTCAAAACGTCCCTGGTCCTGCGCGAGGGTGTCCCCCACCGGCAGAGCGACCTCACCGCCGTCCACCGGGCGGCCGACGGCCCTCCGCCCCGGGGCACCACGTGGCTGGAAGCGGGCCTCGGCATGCGGCGGGGGTCCTGCTGCGACCCCGGCGAGGACACCTGAACCTCCCGGCGGTCCGCTGGTGGCAAGTGGTGCCGGGCGGGTAGGGAAGATCGCATGCCTGAAATCATTCAAGCCGGTGTCTGGGGCCTTGTGGCCGGTTCCGCCCTCCTGCTGGGGGCGGTGATCGGCTACGGAGTCCGGGTGCCCCAGTGGCTCGTGGCGTCCGTGATGGCGTTCGGCGCCGGAGTCCTGCTGTCGGCCGTGTCCTTCGAACTGGTGGCGGAGGCCTACGACGAGGCCGGTCTCGCCCCGGCGGCGATCGGCACGGTGGGCGGGGCGCTCGCCTACACGGGCGGAAACGCCTGGCTGGCACGGCGCGGCGCGCGCCACCGCAAGCGCAGCGGCCGGGGAAGGCAGCCCTCCGAGTCCGAAGAGGGCGGCTCGGGGCTGGCGCTGGCGCTGGGGGCCCTGCTGGACGGCGTGCCGGAGTCGGCGGTCATCGGGGTGAGCCTGCTGAAGGGCGGCGCGGTCAGTGTGGCGACGGTGGCCGCCGTGTTCATCAGCAACGTGCCCGAGGGCCTGTCCAGTTCCGCCGGGATGAGGCGGGCGGGGCGCGGCAAGGCGTACGTGTTCGGCGTGTGGGGGGTGATCGCGCTCGCCAGTACGGTGGCGGCGGTGCTCGGCTACGCGGTGGTGGGCGGCATGTCGACGGCGGTGGTGGCGGCGGTGACCGCGGTGGCGGCCGGCGCGATCCTCGCCATGATCGCCGACACGATGATTCCGGAGGCGTTCGAGAACGCGCACCTGGCCATAGGGCTGATCACGGTGTGCGGGTTCCTCGTGTCGTTCGCCCTCTCCCACGCCTGAACCGCGCGGCGGGCGCGGCAGTCGGAGGAAGCCTGCGTGCTTGCGCCGGGCAGGGGTAGACGCAAGAAATGCTTGGGACACACCTTCTTGCGCCCACTGCCTCTCCGCCCGGCGCCCGGCTCCGCCGAGAGCCCCGCCACGCGCGCCGCCATCGCCGCCGTGGCCGGCTGCACCGGCGGCTGCTCGCCTACCGCGACGTGGACATCCTCCACTCGCCCGCCCCGACGGGGGACGCGGCGCGCTGCCTGCTCCTGGTGTACGGGCGCCGCATCGTCGGCCGCCTCGACTACGAGGTGTGCGAAGAGTGCGCGAGCGGTGTGGTGACGCACGCTCAGGTGTCCGGCCCGCTCCAGGACAGCGGGCTGGGCACGCGTGCCGTTTCCCACCTGCGGGCCTATTACCCGGACGTCGCCTGGCACAGCCGCCTGACCCGGCGCCTGGCGCGTGACCTCGCCCGCCGCATGCGCCTGCCGCAGGGCTTCGCCGGGCCCTGTACCCACCTGCGGCCCGCATCCCCTCTAGCGTCGGCTGCGCACGAGTAGCCAGAGGAAGTACGGCGTACCGATCACGGCGGTCATGAGTCCGGCGCCGAGCTGGGCCGGAGCGATGACCGTCCGGCCCACCAGGTCGGCGGCGCAGACGAGGATGGCGCCGAGGAGGACGGCGACCGGCACCACCCTGGCGTGCTGCCGTCCCACCAGGGCGCGGGCGGCGTGCGGTGCGACGAGGCCGACGAAGCCGATCGTGCCGGCGGCCGACACGGCGGTGGCGCTCAGCAGGACGCCGAGGACGAGGAAGCCCAGGCGTGCGCGGCCCAGGTCGAGACCGAGCAGCCGCGGGGTGTCCTCGTCGAGCGCGACCAGGTCGAGTTCGGTGCGCCGTACGACGGCGACGGCCAGGCCCACGGCGAGGACGGCTGCGAGCGGCGCCACGTCGGGCAGGGTCCGCCCGTAGGTCGAACCCGCGAGCCAGGTCAGTGCCTTCGTCGCGTTGAACGGGTCGGTGAGGATGATGAGCAGGCTGATGACGGCCGTCGCTCCCGTGGCGACTCCGAACCCGACGAGGACGAGCCGGTTCTGCCGGAACCCGCCTCGCGCCGCGAGGCCGAAGACGAGGAGCGAGCTGACCGCCGCGCCCGCGAACGCGCCCGCTGCGATGGTCCACGAACCGGCCACCGGCACCGTCGTGACGAGCACGACGGCACCCACCGCGGCGCCGTTGGTCACGCCCAGGACCCCTGGTTCGGCGAGGGGGTTGCGCGTCACGGCCTGGGTGAGTGTCCCGGCGAGGGCGAGCGCCGCTCCCGCCAGGAGCGCGGCGAGGACGCGCGGCACCCGGGTGTCCAGGACGAAGGAGACGGTTTGTCCGGCTCTGCCCTGGGCCCAGTTGACGACGTCGCCCATGAGCAGCTTGCTGTCCCCGACGAGTACGGCGGCGATCACCAGGCCGGTCAGCACGGCCACGAGAACGGTCGTCGTGACGACGAAGACGGTCCTGCTGCGGATGCGCAGGCGGTCGGCGGGGGCGGCGCCCGCGGTGTCCTTGGCCCGCGCGGCCATGACGATCAGGAAGACCGCGCCGACCAGGCTGGTGACGACGCCCGTGGGCACGGCGACCGCGGTGTCCGAGGGGACGACGGCGCGCAGCAGCACGTCGGAGCCGAGAACCAGGGCCGCGCCGGTGAGACCGGCGAACGGCAGCCGCGCGCGCGAACGGGCGAACGCCCGGAACCTGCGGGCGAGGGGGCGTACGAGCGCGGGTGCGCACAGGCCGACGAACCCGACGGGTCCGGCGAGGGTGACGGCCGTGGTGGAGAGCAGCGCGGCGAGTACGACGGCGACGACGCGGGTGGAGCGCACGGGCACGCCGACGCCGTGGGCGGCGTCGTCACCGAGGGCCAGCGCGTCGACCCTGCGGGCGAGCAGGAGCAGACCGACGAGGCCGGCGGCGGCGATCGGCAGCATGTGCAGTACGCCGTCGAAGCCGTTCTGCGCGATGCCGCCCTGGTTCCACTTGTAGAGGCCTTCGGTCTCGTGGGGGAACAGCAGGAGCAGGCCCTCGGTGACGGCGGTGAGGCCGAGGGTGAGGGCGCTGCCCGCGAGGACGAGGCGGACCGTGCCCGCGCCGAGGCCGGAGAGGCCGAGGACGACGGCCGCCGCGGCGAGGCCGCCGACGAACGCGATGCCGGAGGAGGCGAGGAGCGGGAGCGAGACGCCGGTGGCGGCGGCGACGCCGAGGGCGAGGTAGGAGCCCGCGTTGACGGCGAGGGTGTCGGGCGAGGCGAGGACGTTGCGGCTGATCGCCTGGAGGGCGGCGCCGGCCATGCCGAGCACGGCGCCGACGAGCAGGCCCGCGGTCATTCTCGGCAGCCGGGAGGCGACGACGACGGACGCGTCGGCGGTGTCGGCGCGGCCGGTGAACGCCTTCCACACCTCGGTGGGACCGACGGCGGCCGTGCCCTGGGTGATGTCGACGACCGCGAGTACGGCGACGAGGAGGATCAGTGCGGCCGTCACCGCGGCCGCGCCCGTGCGGGAGGCGGCTGTCGACGGGCGGGCGGCGGGGGCGGTTGCGGTGACGGCCATGGAGCTACTTCTTCAGCGCCTCGACGACGGAGTCGACGTACCGGCTCATCGACTCGGTGCCGCCGAACATCCAGATGCCGTCGGGCAGCCGGTGCACGTTGTCCTTCTTCACGAACGGCAGCGACGTCCACACCTTGTCCTTCTTCAGGACGCCGGTGAACGGGTTGCTGCTCTTGTCGCCGTCGTTGCCGATGTAGGCGAAGTGCACGTCCTCGTCGAGCTTGGTGAGTCCCTCGACGTCGGTGGCGCCGAGGCCGTAGGCCTTGTCGCCCTTGACGGTCCAGTCGTTCTCGAGGCCGAGCTTCTTGTTGACGGCGCCGACGAGCGAGCCGTCGGTGTACGGCCGGATCGAGGTCTGGTTGCCGGTGACGTAGCCGTCGGCGAAGGCGTACTTGGCGCCGCCGTGACCGGCGGCGGCGAGCTTCTTCTTGCCCTCGGCGAGTTTCGCGTCGAAGTCCTTCTTGAGCTTCGCGGCCCGGTCGGTGGTGCCGGTGGCCCGGGCGAGGAGGTCGAGGTTCTCCGTCATCTGGCCGATGGGGTCCGCGGCGTCGGCGGGGCGCAGGTTGAGGACGGGGGCGATCTCGCGCATCTGCTTGACGGCGGCGGCCGGCAGGTCGGTGGTCGCGACGATGAGGTCGGGCTTCAGGGACGCGATGGTGTCCATGCTCGGCTCGCCGCGCGTGCCGACGTCCTTGGGGTCGTTCTTCAGCGGGGCGGCGGTGTCCCAGGTCTGGTAGCCCTTGACGTCGGAGACGCCGGTCGGGTCGACGCCGAGCGATATCAGGCTCTCCACGGCGTTCCACTCGGTGCCGACGACCTTCTTCGCCGGGCCGTCCAGCTTCACCTTCGTGCCGGTGCCGTCGGTGAGGGTCAGGGACCGGGCGTTCTTCTTGGCGTCGTCGGCGGCGGGCTCGGTGGTGCCGCAGGAGGACAGGGCGAGGGCCGCGGCGGTGGCGGCCGCCGCGGTGAACAGGAGGCGTCTCATGAGGTGGTGCTGAGCCTTTCGCTTCGCGAGTGGTGGCGGCCCAGGGCGCGGGTGCGCAGGCGGCCGGTGAGGGGGTCGGAGTCGACTTCGATGCGGATGCCGTACGTCTTGGTCAGCCGCTCCGGTGTCAGTACGTCTTCGGGGGCGCCGTCCGCGACGACCCGCCCCGCGTCCAGCAGCAGGACGCGGTCGGCGACGGCGGCCGCCTGGTCGAGGTCGTGCAGGACGGCTCCGACGGCGATCCGGTGATCGTCCGCCAGGTCCCGTATGAGGTCGAGGAGTTCGACCTGGTAGCGCAGGTCTAGGTGGTTCGTCGGTTCGTCGAGCAGGAGCACGCCCGTCTCCTGGGCGAGGCAGCCGGCGAGCCATACGCGCTGGAGCTGGCCGCCGGACAGGTGCTCGGCCCCGCGTCCGGCGAGGTCCGCGACGCCGGTCAGGGCGAGCGCGCGGTCGACGGCGGCCCGGCCGCCCGGGTCGGCCCCGCCCCAGCGGCCCCGGTGCGGGTAGCGGCCGAATTCGACGACGTCCCGCACGGTCAGTCCGCTGGGAGTGGGGCGGCCTTGCGTGAGCAGCGCGACGTGCCGGGAGAACTCGCGGGGGCTCAGGGCGAGGCCGTCGGTCTCGCCGTCGATGCGAAGAGTGGCGGTCCGGGGCCGTTGCAGGCGGGCGAGCGTGCGCAGCAGCGTCGACTTCCCGCTGCCGTTCGGGCCGACCAGGACGGTCACGTCGCCCGGGCGCAGCGTCATCGCGGCGTCGTGGACCACGTCGACGCCTTCGTATGCCACGGTGACGCCCGTGGCCGACAGTTCATGACCCTGGGGGCGCGCGGCCTCGGCGGTCTCTTCACCTACATGCACGCCACGCAGGTTAGCCTAACCTAATCATTTCGCGAAATGGGGGTGCGCGTTCGCCTCGCAAGGCGAAATCCGGCCAGAGTTACGTGGTTTCCGGATCCCTGGGGTGATGGCGGGCGATGTTCCGCTCCAGGAGGCGGGTCGAGGCGGCGACACCGACGCCGTGGCCGGGGTCGACGGACGGCAATCTGCCGTCGGCACGCTTCAGTTCGGTGAGCGCGGCCTCCATCGCCTCGTGCGCGGCGAAGAGGCAGGGCGTGCTGTAGATGGCGACGTCCACGCCGAGACCGGTGAGTTCACCGAGCGAGAGCCGCGGGGACTTGCCGCCGGCGATCTGGTTGAACAGCAGGGGCTTGCCGTCGACCACCTCGCGGATCCGCCGGATGCCCGCCACGTCGCGTACGCCGTCCACGAGGACCACGTCCGCGTCGGTGGCCGCCAGACACCTGGCGCGCTCCATGATGTCCGCCTCGTCCGTCGCGTCGGTCCTGGCCACCACGACCAGGTCCGTCCGGGTCCGCAGCACCATCTCCAGCTTGGTCAGGTACTCGTCGAGCGGCAGCACCTGCTTGCCGTCAGCGTGCCCGCACCGGCGGGGCCGCTTCTGGTCCTCCAGGATCACTCCGGAAGCCCCGATGCGCTCCAGGCTCTCCACCACGTGACAGGCCACTTCGGGGTCGGCGTAACCGTCGTCGATGTCGACGAGGAGATGGTGGCGCGGGAACGCGCCCCGCAGCCGCTGCGTGAACGCCACCATGTCCGGCCAGGCGATGAACCCGATGTCGGGCAGCCCGTAGTACGAGGCGGCGAAGCCGAACCCGGACACGAACATCCCGTCGTAGTGCCCGGCGACGAGGGACGCCGAGTACATGTCGTACACGCCGATCAGAGGAGTCGTGCCGGGCGCGGCGATCCGTTCCCGCAACTTCGTTCCGTGCTTCAACGCCTGGCTCCTGACCTTCCGGGACATCGGATGCCGAGAGCGGAATCCGAGATCGAGTGCGAGACAGGATCATTTCGGGATCGACGGCGGAGCGCCCCGACCCACACGCGTCTCACCCGCCCGGGGCAGCGCTTTCACCACAGAAACGTCACTGCGGGCAGCGTGCGCCCGCGGCGCTCACCTCAGCACATGACGGGCGAAGAACGACCGTACGAGGTCGCGGACGGCGGGCACGGTGACGCGCGGGGCGGCCCGGCCCACCATGGCGGCGCGCCCGGAGGCGGTCATCAGGCCGGCCTTCTGGAGCTGGGGAACGAGGGCCGCGTAGTCGGTGAACGCCCAGTGGTGGGCGTGGTCGAGCTGCCGCCGGACCACGGGGCCCGCGTGCGCGAGGAGGGCCGACCAGGAACGGTCCAGCCGGGCATCGCGGAAGCCGTCGGTGCCGGCCAGCAGCAGCGGACGGTCCGTCCCCTGCCGGGCCACCGGCAGGAGTTCGCCGTCCAGCTGGTCGAGATACCCCTCCAGATTGACGGCGGCGGTGATCCGCCGGTCCTCGTGGAGGGCCTGCGCGGCCGCGGTGCCGCCTGCGGAGTGCCCGTACACTCCCACCCGGTCCAGGCCCAGAGCATCGAGGACGAAACGCAGGTCGGCGACCCGTGTGTCGATCATGGTGCGGAACGTGGCCGCGTCGGGCGGGCCGTGCAGCACCGTGGACCGGACCGGTTCGCGGCCCGGCCGGGCACCGGGGAACTCCACCTCGCTCGCGTCCCCGGGGTGGTCGACGGTGATGACCGTCCAGCCGTGCGAGGCGAGGTCCACCGCGAGGCTGCTGCCCATGGTGCGGGCATCGCCGCCGCCGGGGCTGTAGAGCAGCACGGGGCGGCGGCCGGGGAGGGGCGGAGCGCCGGTCCGGGCGTGAGTGAGGACGGCGCCCCAGTCGACCCCGGCCTTCGGCAGCTCCGGGTGGATGCGCCAGCACGAGTCGGTGAAGGACCGGGCCGCGCGCGGGGTCTGCTGCGGGGCGCGCGGGAAACCGCGACGTGCCGGTGCCGGGCCCAGGACGGTGACCATCAGCTCCCGTACGCCGATCTCCGGGGCCCAAGGGTCGTTGCGCGAGGAGTCGACGAGGTGGAGCGTCGTGGCGCCGACGGGGCGGGGCCCGGTGGGTGCCGGCAGCCGCGGGGGCGGCGCGGTGGCGCGGTCGGCACGGTGGGTGGTGTCGGCGGCCGAGGCCGGGGCGGCGCCGAACAGCAGGGCGGCGGCCCCGCCGAGGGCGCCCTTGGCGAGGGAACGGCGTCCGGGTGTGGAGGAAGAGATCATGGACGGCATCCTGGGGGCGGGCGCCGAGCCGGGGCGAAGCTTTCGGCCGGAGCCGAAAGGCCCGCGCGGAACAGGAGGATGTACGTGATCCGGATCCACTTCACGGCGGACGATCTCGCCCGAGTGCGGTTCGCGCCGCGACCGTCCCCCGTGCCCGAGCTGCACGCGGCCCTGCTGATGCTGGGTCTCCCCCGCGAGGAACTGCTGTTCGCGCGCTGGCGGAGCCGGCTGCTGCGGAACCTGCCGAGCACGGCGGAGCCGCTCGCGGACCTCGCGCCGACAGGCGTGGCCCCTGCCTTCCTCGACGTCCTGGGCGAGACGCCGGAGGAGGGGTACGCGCTGATCAGAGAGGCCGCTGCGGAGGAAATACGGACCGGGATCGAGCAGTTGTACGGACGGCGGCCGCCTCCGCCGTGGATCCGCGCCCTGCACAGGGGAGACGCCGCTTCCTGGCGGACGCTCGGCAGGGCGCAGCGGGCGGCGTACGAAGCGGTCCTGGCGCCGGTGTGGCATCAGGTCCAGGACCTGCACCGGGCGGAGTTCACCCGCCATGCCGTGGCCGTCGCCGAACGGGGCCTCGGCGCCGCCCTGACCGGCCTGGCCCCGGGGTCACGGCTGCGCGACGGAGTCTGGGAGTGGCCCCTGCCGGACGCCCCGGGTGTGCGGGAGGTCGGGCTCGGCGGGCGCGGGCTGATCCTGCGGCCGACCTTCCACTGGCGGCGCGGCCCGCTCCTCCAGGACCGGCCGGGCCGTCCCGTGGCGCTCGCCTACCCGGCGGGCCAAGGGCTGCCGCTCGTCCCGGACACGGGCGGCGCGCCGGTCGATCCCCTCACGGGAGTCCTCGGGCGCACCCGGCTCGCGCTGCTGCGCTCCTTGGACCAGGCGCGTACGACCACGGGACTGGCGCGCCGCATCGGCGTCAGCAATGCGACGGCTTCGGCCCACGCATCGGCCCTGCGCGCCGCCGGTCTGATCACCACCACGCGTACGGGCCGCTCGGTGTGCCACACGCGAACGGCCCTGGCGGAGCTGCTGCTGACCAACGGCGCGGCCGACGCCTGAGGGTTGGAGACGTGTCGGATGCATCGGATCGATCGCATACGTTCCGTGGACTCTCCGCCCGCACAGCGCGGGTCGGGGAGAGGACGCCGGAGCGTCCGCTTAAGAT
Source organism: Streptomyces sp. G44 (assembly GCF_016905445.1). Classification (GTDB taxonomy): domain Bacteria; phylum Actinomycetota; class Actinomycetes; order Streptomycetales; family Streptomycetaceae; genus Streptomyces. Next base: position 19,297 of record NZ_JAFEXF010000022.1, on the reverse strand, counting down.
CCGCTCGTGGCAGACATCTCCGATGAACTGATCAAGCTGGAGCACGCGGCCGAGGAAGAGCGCGCCAAGCTCGCGGGCCTCGCCGACGAGGCCTACACGGCGCAGTGGCGCCACTGGAACGACGCGACGGAGCGTTTCCAGGCAGCTGTCACGGCGCACGCCGCGGCGACCGGGCAGTCCCGTGACGAGGTCGAGCGGGCGGCGAAGAAGGCCGCCCGCCGCGCCGAGGAAGACCCGGTCGAGTAGCCGGCCCAAGGGCTGCCGCGGCTTCGGGTGGACGGTGCGGTCATCACCGCGCGCGACGCGCGGCGGACCACGGCGACCACTGTCGTTACCGCGCGCGAAGCAACTCGTTGTCGCGTTGTCGGGGGCGGTCACGCTTCGCCGTGAGGTGGCGGGATCGCAGACGTACGAGCCGAGGAGCACGAGTCGATGAAGAACACCCTGCGCAGCCCGCGCAGTCTGCGCACCCTCCTGGCGCCGGTGGTGGCCGCGGCTGCCATCGCGCTGCCGGGCTCCACGACCGCCGCGCATGCGGCCGATGGGTACGACCGGTGCCCTGACGGCCACTACTGCATGTTCTCCGGCCTCGACGGCACCGGCGACATGATCAAGCTGAGGGGCGGCACGCCGGACCTCGCAGCGCTCGGCATGGACGACAGGGCCAAATCCGACTGGAACCGGACCCCTTCGACCATCCGTCTCTGGTCCGACGCGCACTACACCGGTTGCAGCGCCGTCACCTCTGCCGGTCCGACCGGCAAGGGCAATTTCTACCCCGCTTACCGGGACTTCTTCAGCTCGGTGCAGTTCGACGGGCCGGGCGGCCCGAGTTGCGGTACGCCGCCCGGCGAAGGCGCGTGACCGGCCCCTTTGTTCACCGCGGCGCGCCGGACCCGATCGTCGGCAGATAGCGCGGTGCCCGCCAGGCCTTGAGGCGGTGCTCCACCGCCGCGCCCAGGGACAGGAGTTCGGCGTCCTGGTGGTCGCCGGCCATCAGGAGCAGTCCGACCGGCAGTTCGTCCACGGACCCGGCGGGCACCGAGAGGGACGGGTAGCCGGCGACGGCTGCCGGGGTGGAGGAGGGGATGACGTCGTTGTCGCCGCGCGCGCAGTCGGTCGTCCAGGCGGGCGGGTTCGTGGGCGCGGCGATGGCGTCCAGGCGGTGGGCGGCCATGGTCCCGTCGATGGAGCGGCGGGAGAGATTCCTCAGTTCGGCGCGCATCGCCTGGTACGCGGGGTCGGTGGTGGGCGGCGCGGTGAGGGCCTGTTCGAACAGCTCCTGGCCGGCGAAGCAGGTCTGTTCCTGGGGGTGGTCGCGGTTGAACTGGATCAGCTCGGCGAGGCCCCGGGGCCCTTCGCGCGTGCCGAGGTAGGCGTCGAGGTCGCGGTGGAACTCGCTGAGCAGGGCCGGGAATTCGAGTTCTGCGAGCCGCTCCTGGTGCGGGGGTGTCACCTCGACGACCACCGCTCCGGCCTCGCGCAGCTTCTTCGCCGTACGGGTCATCACGGCGTCGACGTCGGGTCCGAGCGAGGGCAGGCGCCACAGGCCGATCCGCTTGCCGCGCAGGCCGGTACCCGCCTTGCCTGCCATCACATCCTGGAGACCCGACGGGCCGGGGCGGCTCTTCCGGAGGAGGTCCGGGAGATCTTGCGGCCCTCCGGAGCGGGCGCTGTCGCCGCGCGAGTCCGTGCGCTCGCTCAGTACCGCCAGCGTGAGCGCGGTGTCGACCACGTTGCGCGCCATGGGTCCGGCCGTGTCCTGCTCGGCGGAGATCGGCACCACGCCCGACTGGCTGACCAGACCGAGGCTGGGCTTGTGGCCGACGACGCCGTTCATCCCGGCCGGGCACACGATGGAGCCGTCGGTCTCGGTGCCGATCGCCACCTGCGCCAATGACGCGGCGAGCGCGGCGGCGGATCCGGACGACGATCCGCACGGGTTCCGGTCGAGGACGTAGGGGTTGTTGGTCTGCCCGCCGACCGCCGACCAGCCCGATGTCGGCTTTGCGGCACGGAAGTTGGCCCATTCGGACAGGTTGGCCTTGCCGAGGATCACCGCCCCCGCCTTCCGCAGCCGGGTCACCAGCACGGCGTCGGTGGCGGGTGGGTTCCCGGCGAGCGCGAGCGACCCGGCCGTCGTCGGCATGTCACGGGTGTTCACGTTGTCCTTGACCAGGACGGGGATCCCGTCCAGCGGCCCGAGGGTCTTGCCGCGCCGGTGTCTGGCATCGCTGGCGGCCGCCTGGCGCAGGGCCGTGGGGCTGGTGCGCAGCACCGAGTGGATCTTGGGATCGATGGTCTCGATCCGCCGCAGGTAGGCCCGGGTCAGTGTGGACGACGTCAGCGAACCGTCCGCCATACGCGCCTGTAATTCCGGAATCGTCACGGTGTCCAGATCGACCCCCGCGACACGGGTCGACCCGGTCGACAGCGGTGAGCTGTCGGTGACTTGTTCGGCGGCTATTCCGGTGGCTTGTCCGGCGGCTTGATCAGTGGCTTGCGCACCGGCACTCGGTACGCCCGTCAGGAGGGACCCCGCGACAAGCGCGGCGGTCGTTGCGGCCATGCTCTTCTTCCCCATGGGGGTCAGCCGACTACACGGGCACCGTCCGGCGCAAGGGTGCGAGGTTTCCCGCGACAGGGGTGCGAGGTTCCCCGGGACAGAGGTGCGAGGCGCCCTGGGACAGGGGGGTGCGGCGCAGAGGGTGGCGTCGTCTCGACCGGCATGCCCGACCGCCTGCCCCAACTGCCGCGCGCACACCCGCGAGCCAGGCGCCGGGCGGTGTCAGTGCCTGCCCGCATGCTGACGCCCATGGAGACGACGGAGCGCACGCTCCGACGGGGCTGGCACCAGATGGCCGCAGGCTCCGACCTGCTCGACGACGCCGTGTTCCCGCCCACCGGCACATCGCCCGGCCAGTACGCCCAGCGCGCCGGTGACCTCGGCGGCCCCTTCCTCGTCCTGGAGGGAGACGGCACCGTGCGCGGCTACGACTGTCCCGACCGGGAGGTCTTCGCCACCCAGGACCTCGACCAGGTGCTGTACTTCGCCGCCGAGGTAGCGGTCCGCCGTCTCGCCGAATACATCGTGGCCCACTCCCCCCGGCCGCGGCCCGGCCCGCAACCTCGTCACCGGGCAGGCCGAAATGCTGGACCAGATCGCCCCCGCGTGGGGAGGGAGATTCCACACCGGCGGCATGGACCGGACACGGACGGCGCGGCCGTGCGGACGCGACCCGCTGGAACGCCTCGCCTGGATCGCCGGTACGTGGCGAGATCAGGATCCCTGCTCCCACTTCGCCTTCTGCCGCGGCAAGGACATCAGCGCCGAACAGATCGCTCTGCTCCACCACCGAGGCCGCCGGTGACGGGTGGACCGAGGAGCGCAGGCCGGTTCCGGGCCGTCCCGAGCTGCCGCCCGACGTCTGGATCGCCTTCAGCGCTCGGCCCCGCGGGCCCGCGGCCCTGCGGCTGAAGACTGAGCGTTTCATCGGGCGCTGCGGGCCGCTCACCCAAGGCCTTCCAGGAACGGTATGAGCGCGTCGATGAAGGGCTCGTTCCGATCGCCGACCACCATGTGTCCCGCGTCGCCCACATCGACGTACCGCGCGTGAGGCACCTCGTCGCAGAACTCCTCGGCGATGTCCTCGCGCACCACGTCGCTGAGTCCGCCGCGGACGAGCAGGATCGGCACGTCGGCGTGGCGGGCGGCGCCGAGGAGACGCTCCGCCATGCCGGGCGGGTCGGTCCGGCCCTCGAAGCTCACCAGCATCCGGGGGTCCCAGTGCCAGACCCAGCGGTCACCGACCCGCCGCAGATTGTTGCGCAGTCCCTCGGGGTCGTACGGGCGCCCGCGGTGCGGCAGGTAGGCGCAGACCACGGCGGCCGCTTCCTCGACGCTCGCGAAGCCGCCCGGCCGTCGGCGCATGAACTCGACGATCCGACGGACCCCGCGAGGATCGGGGCGATGGGCGACATCGACGAGCACCAGAGCGCGAATCGCCGCCCTGGGTGCCTCTCCGGCGGCGAGCAGCGAACTCAGGCCGCCGAGCGAGGCCCCGACCAGCACCGGCACGCCGCCTTCGGCGACGAGCTCGGCGACGAGTGCCCGCACGTCCTCGGCGAAGACGTCGAGGTCGTAGGCGCCGTCCGCCGACCACTGGCTGGTGCCGTGCCCGCGCAGGTCCGGTGCGACGGCCCGCCACCCCAGCCCGGCCAGCCGAGGGCCGGTGCGGTCCCAGGCATGGCGTGTCTGGCCGCCGCCGTGCAGCAGGACGAGGGGCGGCGCGGTCGCTTCTCCCCACACGTCCGCCGCGAGCAGGACCCCGTCGCGGCCCACGAAGCTTCGCGGCCGCGGGAGCGCGTCGGGCGTCATGTCGTCGCCGTGCCTCGGGTCAGCAGCGGTGTCAGCAGTCGGTCGCGGTGGGCGTCCGCGGCCGACGCGGCGAGCACGACGTCCAGTGCGAACAGAGCGCGCGCGAGGAACCGGTCGTCGTCGATCAGCCCTGCGACCCACTGATGCAGGGCGCCCACGCACGAGGTGCCGACCACGGCCGCCAGCGCGTCGATGTGGACGTCGGCACGCAGGATGCCCCGCGTCTGCGCCTCGGCCATCGCCCGGCGGAGCTGGGTGAGCGGAGTCCGGTCGAGCACGAGGCCGCTCGCCTCCCACTCGCGCACCATGCGGCGCGACACCACCGGATCCTCGACGAACAGGCGTACGGTCGACCGGACGACCTCCCGCGGGTCGCCGGCGCCCAGTACCGCCAGACGGCGCTCCAGTTCGTCCATGAACCCGGCGGCGAGCGCCTCCCAGATCTTCTCTCGCGGCCCGATCAGGTTGTACACGGTGGCCGGGGCGACCGCCGCCCGCTCGGCGATCCGCTCGGTACTGATCACCGCCTCCGGGCCGTCCCGGAGGAGTTCTCGGGTCGCGTCGAGGATCCGCGACCGCCGCTGGGCCTTGTGCCGCGCACGCAGTCCTCCGTCGGCCGTCTGCATACGGGCACATCCCTTCGCGAGAACTTAGAGGGCTCTATAAATTTAGAGGTGCCTCCAGGAACAGGCAAGGGCCGCGGCGCCGACCTGCCGACCGACGTAACCGACGTAACCGACGACGACGGAAGGTTTTGGACCTCGCGCCGCGGCCGCCCGCGCGTCGGCCGGACGTGGGCGGCGTTCAGTCCGCCTGCCCATGGGCGGTGAAGAAGCTGACGAGGCTGTGCGGGGCGTTGTCGTCGAGGCACAGCTCGTGCACGCGCAAGGCCTCGGTGGCAGCGGCGGCGCTGCGCGGGAACAGCTCCTTCTCGTACGCGGTGAGTGCCGCTTCGGTGTCGTCCGGGTACGCGGCGAGAGCCTTGCCGAGTTCTGCGCCGTCGTACATGGCGAGGTTGGCCCCTTCCCCGGAAGGGGCCATCAGGTGGGCGGCGTCACCGAGCAGTGTCACGCCGGGCACGCGGTCCCAACGGTGTGCGAGGGGCAGGGAGTTGACGGGGCGCGGGACGGGGGTGATCTCGCTGTCGGTGATCAGGGCGGTGAGTTCCGGGGCCCAGTCGTGGAACTCGGCGGCGACGCGGGCCCTGGCCGCGTCGGCGTCGGTGAAATCGATGGCGTCCATCCACTCCTGGGGCTTCGTGAGCGTCACGTAGGCGTGCAGGACCCCATCCGGCTCACGGTGGGCGGATATCCCCTGGCCGGGGGCGAGCGCGAAGAGCGAACCGCCGCCGACGGCCCGGGCGGCGGCCGGGTGGCGGGTGTCCGCGTCGAACAGGCAGGTCTCGATCAAGGAGGTGCCGACGTACTGGGGCCTGGCGTCGGACAGCAGCGGGCGGACCCGCGACCACGCCCCGTCCGCGCCGACGAGCAGGCCGGTCCGCACGCTCGTCCCGTCCGCGAACGTCACCTCGTGCCGCCCGTCCCCAAGGGTGCGGGCCTCGGTCGCCTTGCGCCCCCACTGGACCGTGCCGGCGGGCAGCGAGTCGAGCAGGATCCGCCGGAGGGCCGCGCGGGGCACCTCCGGGCGCCGCCCGTCGGCACCCTCGCCGCGCCCGCCGCCCTCGTCCCTCCCGTCGCTCCACTCGCTCTCGTCCAGCAGGACTTTGCCGTCCTTGTCGAGGACGCGTGACACGTCGGCACCCTGATGGACGATGCCGAGGAACTCCTCGAACAACCCGGCCGCCCGGAGCGCGCGCTGACCGTTGTGATCGTGGATGTCGAGCAGGCCGCCCTGGGCGCGGGCCGACGGGGAGGCCTCCGCTTCATGGACCGTCGCCGGGATGCCGTGCACGTGAAGGACACGGGCGAGCGTCAGCCCCGCGAGCCCCGCGCCGATGATCGTGACCGGAGTGGTCATGGGTCTTCCTTCCTGATCGCGGACCGGTGGGCGGACGCCCGACGGAACACCTATGGAACACCGTTCCAGGCATGCCAGGGTGGAACGGCGTTCCAGGCCCTGTCAAGCTGGAACAGTGTTCCACCGCGGCTAAGGTGGAGGCATGGCAACCAGTTCGCGCCGTCCGGAACGACGACGACAGGAACCGCTCTCGCGGGAGCGCATCGTCAGCGCCGCCGTGGAACTCCTCGACACGGCGGGCGAGGGCGGCCTCACCTTCCGCGCCCTGGCCAAGCGCCTCGCCACCGGCCCGGGGGCGATCTACTGGCACGTCACGGGCAGGACCGAACTCCTCGGCGCCGCCATCGACTCCGTCATCGCCACCACCCTCCCCGGCGACGACGCCGACGCGACGCCGCGGGAAGCGATCCGCGCCCTCGCGCTCGGGGTGTTCGACGCCATGGACGCCCACCCGTGGGTCGGCGCACAGCTCACCCACGCCCCGGCACAGTCACCGATGCTGCGGGTCTTCGAACGCATCGGACGGCAGGTCCAGGCGCTCCGCGTGCCCGAAACCGCCCAGTTCACCGCCGCGTCCTCGCTGATGAGCTACATCCTCGGAGTGGCGGGCCAGAACGCCGCCAACACGCGGGCGCTCCAACGGGACACGGACCGGACCGAGTTCCTCGACTCCGTGGCGACCGCGTGGACGGAACTGGACCCCGACGAGTTCGCGTTCACCCGGAGCGTCGCCGGTCAATTGCGCGGGCACGACGACCGCGAAGAGTTCCTGGCCGGAATCGACCTCATCCTGACCGGAATCACCGCTCTCCGGCAGCCGACCGCCTGACCCCACGGCACCGCGGGCCGCCGACCGCCGGGCCCGGGGCGTCATGTCGTGTGTCAGGTCACGCGTCATGCCGTGCGTACACCCACAGCGCCAGCCCGAGGCAGCTGAACGCGGCGCCCAGCGCGCAGACGGCACCCCACCCGGCCACCGTGTACAGGGAGGTCGCGGCGATGGCGCCGGTGGCGCTGCCGATCGAGTAGAAGACCATGTATCCGCCGATCAGCCGGCTGCCCGCGTCCGGGTGCAGCGCGTGGATCAGGGTCTGATTGGTGACGTGGACCGCCTGTACGGCGAGGTCGAGAAGGACCACCCCGACGAACAGGGCCCAGAGCGAGCTGCGGGTGAACGCCAGGGGCAGCCACGAGGCGGCGAGCAGCGCCAGGGCGATGCCGGTGGTCCGCCGGGAGAGGCCGCGGTCGTTCAGGCGGCCCGCCGCGGTCGCGGCCAGCGCGCCGACGACGCCGATCAGTCCCAGCGCTCCGATCGCACTGTGGGACATCGAGTACGGGGCCTCGCTCAGCGGCAGCGCGACGCTGCTCCACAGCGTGCTGAAGGCAGCGAAGATCAGCAGCCCGAACGTCGCCCGCAGCCGCAGCAGCCGCTCCTGCGCGAACAGGGTGACCGTGGAGCGCAGGAGCTGCCCATAGCGCAGGGTGGCGGGGGGTGCGGCGTCGGCATGGCGTGGCAGTACGCGGTGCAGGACCAGGGCGAGCAGGGCGGTGAGCGACGCCGAGGCGAGGTAGACGGAGCGCCAGCCCGCGAGATCGGCCAGGAGCCCTGACGCGGTGCGGGCGAGCAGGATTCCGATGACGACACCGCTGGTGACCGCGCCGAGGACCCGTCCGCGCCCGGCGGGAGGCGCCAGCGAGGCCGCGAAGGCCACCAACGTCTGCGTGACGACCGCGAGAAGCCCTGTCGCGGCCATGCCCACGAGCAGGATCGCCGCCGTGCGGGCGGTGGCCACGACGATCAGCGCGACGACCAGGAGAAGCGACTGGGCCACGATGAGCCGTCTGCGGTCGGCCACGTCCCCCAGCGGCACGAGGAAGAAGAGGCCAAGCCCGTATCCGACGTGCGTGAGGGTGACCACGCTCCCGACGAGCGCCGGGCTCATGGCGAGGTCGCGGCCCATGGTCACCAGGAGCGGCTGGGAGAAGTAGACATTGGCCACCGCCGCCCCGCAGGCGACGGCGAACAGGAGGACGACGCCACGGGACAGGGCGGACGGGGAACCCTCTTCCCTTCGCGTGCCGGTCCGTCCTGTCACCGCCTCCGCCTCAGTTGCGACCGCGTCCGCAACCTCGCTCTCAGCCTCACCGTTGGCGGACATCCGCACCCCTTCGCATACTGGTTTCAACTTGCCACCGATCGGGCCGACGGTAACCGCCTTGGTAGCATCTTGCAACCAGCAGTGAGGAGAGCGAGGGAAGCCATGGTGACCAGGACGCGCTTCGACGACAGCGAGTGCCCCGTCGCCCGGTCGGTGGACGCGATCGGCGACTGGTGGTCCCTGCTGATCGTCCGGGACGCCTTCGACGGAAGCCGGCGCTTCGGGGAGTTCCAGCGCGGCCTCGGCGTGGCGAAGAACATCCTCACCGCGCGCCTGCGCACCCTGGTCGCCGGCGGAGTCCTCGAATCCGTCCCCGCCTCGGACGGGAGTGCCTATCGCGAGTACGTACTCACCGCGAAGGGCAAGGCCCTCTTCCCCGTCATCGTGGCATTGCGGCAGTGGGGCGAGCAGAACTTCTTCTCGCCCGGCGAACCGCACTCGGAACTGGTCGACCGCCGGCACGGTCAGCGGCTGCGCCCCCTGGAAGTACGGTCGGCGGACGGGCGGCGGCTGGACCCCGAAGACACCACCGTGCACAAGCTTTCCGCCGAGTGATTCCGGCGAAGGCGCGTCGCCGCCGGGGCGACCACCGGGGTCCGGCCATCTTCAGCGACCGGCCGTGTTCCCCCGGGGACGACCGCATTCTCCGGTGCCGGAGGGGCATGCACATCCCGCATGCCCCTCCTCCTGCGTGTTCGGGCGTGGGCCGGACACCACCGCACCAGCCAAAAGTCGGGAGACACGCCATGAGCCCGCACGAGCAGTGCCCGTACCAGGACGGCCGGGTGGTCATCGACCCCGCCTTCAAGGCCGACGCGCCCGCGCGGTACGCCCGCCTGCGGGAGCTCGGCCCCATCCACCCGGCCGAGTTCCCCCTCGGGCTGAAGGGCTGGCTGGTCGTCGGATACGACCTGGCCCGCGAGGCGTTGACGCATCCCGCCCTGCTCAAGGACGCCACGCCCGCCGCCGAGGCCCTGGCCGCCGCCGGCTATGTCCTCCACCGGCCCTCCGTCGGACTCGGCGCGCAGATGATGGAGGCCGACCCGCCCGAGCACACCCGCCTGCGCCGCCTGGCGTCGGCCGCCTTCACCCCGCGCCGCACGGCCGACATGGCGCCGCGCATCGAGCGGATCGCCCACGACCTGGTCGACGCGATGCCGCCGTCGGGTGAACTCGACCTCGTCGAGGCGTTCAACGCCCCGCTGCCCGCCACGGTCATCGCCGAACTCCTCGGCATCCCGGAGCGGCACCACCGGGACTTCCGCATCTGGTCGGGGCAGTCGCTCCGGGTGGCCTCCCCCGAGCACCGCCCGGCACTGGCCGCGCTGCACGGGCTGCTTGCCGAGCTGATCGCGGACAAGCGCCGCCGCCCCCAGGACGATCTGCTGTCCGCTCTGGTCGCCGTGCGGGACCAGGAGGACGGCCGGCTCTCCGAGGAGGAGCTGGTCGGCACGGCCATGATGCTGGTCGTCGCGGGCCACGAGAGCACGGTGAACCTGCTCGGCAACTCCGTACTGGCCCTGCTGCGACACCCGGACCAGCTGCGCCTGTTGCGGGAGAGGCCCGGACTGCTGTCCGGCGCGGTGGAGGAGTTCCTGCGCCACGACACCTCCGTCGAGCGCTCGACCAGTCGCTACGCGGCGCGGGACCTCGAACTGGGCGGGGTGCCGATCCCCCGCGGCGGCATGGTCTCCGTCGCCCTGGGTTCGGCCGGGCAGGACGCCCCGCAGGCGGACGGCGACGCCCCCGCGGTGCTCGACGTGACCCGGCCGGCCGCCCGTCACCTGGCCTTCGGTCACGGCATCCACTACTGCCTGGGGGCGCCGCTCGCCCGGCTGGAGACGGCCATCGCCCTGCGCGTCCTGCTGTCCCGCGTCCGCACACTGGAACCGGCCGTGCCGCTGGACTCGCTCGACTGGATCGATTCCGGCATCATCCGCGGCGTGCTGTCGCTTCCGGTGCGCTACCGCGTCGGCGTGTGACGGCGGTCGGCTCCGGCCGGCCCGTTCCCGTTGCCGAAGGCTCGCCCCGTCGTGCAGAGCGGGTCGAGGGTCATGAGGGCCTCGTCGCGGTGGTCGTCCGCGGCCAGACGGAGGGCGCGGGGCCGGCGGCCGGCCTCTTTCCAGCCGAGGCGCTCATAGAAGTCCTGAGCGGTCGCGTTGAGAAGGCGGTCCGTCGCCGGGGCCGGCGCGCCGGGAATGCTGTCGATGTCCGGAGCCGCGTCTGTCTCGTCGATGGCCGCCCCGCGGCCCATATGTGTGGCCTCAGGCCTTGCATCTCCCCGCCCCCGTCGACCGCTCACACATACGTATGACTGGCCGGGCGAAGTCCCTGTCCTCCAAGGGGTGAGAGGGCCGGGAGTCTCCACATGCCCGGCATTCTTGCGCTTATGGTGAGGCGTGACCACGCTCGGTGAACCATCGGGCCGCCACACTCATCCGCACGGAACCTCAGCCCGGGTGCCATGCGCGACATCTCCACAGCAAGGGAGTGAACGGTTGTGAGCAGCCAATCAGCCGCCACCCTCCGATCGCGGTACGTGCAACAAGCCGCGTCGGATCTCGAGGCGAACCGCAGGCGCCAGGAAGAACTGGCGAAGAAACTCGAACTGTTGAAGCAGGAGGAAGCCCTTCTGTCGGACATCCTCAATCTCGCCGAGCGGTACGAGGGCTTCGCCGACGCCGCGCTTCTCCCGGAGCAGAAACGGGACGAGCCAGTGGTCGCGAAGGCGAAGGGCCGCGGCAGAGTCGGCGCGCCCGCCCGGCGGCCGGCATCGGGCAAGAGCAAGGCGGCCTCCGCGGGGAGCAAGGCGAAGGACGGCGCGAAGGACAAGCCGCGCGGGCCTCTGCTCGGGGATCTGCTGCTGCAACTGCTCGCCGGTCATGAGGAACCGCGTCTGGCGAAGGAGCTGAGGGACGAGCTCCTGGAGAAGCACCCGAGCCGTAACCCGACACCGCAGGTGGTGCGGAACACCCTTGAGGCCATGGTCGCCAAGGGACGCGTCCAGCGTCGCAAGCAGCAGCGTTCGGTCATGTACACCGTCGCGCAGTCGGGGGACGCCGACTGAGAAAGGCGGGGGTGGCGACCGCGTCGTAGGGCAGGGTGGAGATGGCGTCGGCGCACCCCCGCTCGAGCGCCGGCCCGTCGGCGCGCGATGTGCGGGTCGGCGGGGCACGCGGCCAGTCACCTCACACGTTCCTCGTGCGCCACGGTGATACTCCGGGCGGTGGCCCCACCGCCCGGTGTCGTCGGGTACGAACGATGACCGGGCAGCCGGCACAGGTGGAGGTCACCCGCGAGGCGATGGCGTTTGCGCCGCACGCCGTTACCGGCGCCGTGGAGTGCGGTACCGTCACGGCCGTGACGATCAACTCCCCTACCGCAGCCCCGGACTCCGCCGAGGGCACCCAGGCGTCAGTCGGTCAGGGACGCGTCGGTCGGCGGGTCGTCGACCTCATCGTCCTGCTGACGCCCCTCCTCGCCTTCGCCGTCCCCGTGGTACTCGTCCGGGCCGGGCTGATCAGTGAGGGTTTCCTCTTCCTGAACATGGCGTCCGTGATCGTCGCCGCGATGGTGGCCGCCTATGCCCACATGGGCTGGCACGCCCGACCGCACGGCGACGGCCTGCTCTGCGCCCGCACCCTCACCGGGCGGCGCACCGTCGACCTCGCCCGGCTCACCAAGGTCGGCCGCCTCGAAGTGCCGGGCCAGACCCGGAACGACGACCGGTTGATCCTGACGGACGCGCACGGCGTGCGGCTCATCGTGCACAGACTGCGGGGCAGCGACGAAACCGTCGACGCGCTGGTGCGCCGCGCACTCATGAGGCGGCGCCAGGACGCGGGAGTAGTCGTCTCCGACCGCGCGGCGGAACGCCTGGACCTGCGGGCGGAACTGGCCCGCCCGCATGACCGGCTCCGGCCCGGCCGCAAGATCCGCGAAGGGCTCATCGGTTTCCTGCCGCTGCTGAGCGTCTTCGTACTGACGCCCGTGTCTCTCGGTCTCACCATCCTCGCCTGGATACTCTCTGCCGCCGAGTGAAGCAGGTGTCGGAGTCCGAACTCCGCCACGTGGGCACAGGCGGGCGGGACGCCGATGTGTGTTGATGCCGTCCCGCCCGCCCCGCTGTGATCCGCTCTGCTGTGATGCGGTGCCGTCAGGACAGCTGGCCGGCCTCGTAATCGCCGCCGGGGCGCCGCACGATGACGTTGAGGCGGTTGAAGGCGTTGATGACCGCGATGACGGAGATCAGGTCCGCGAGCTGGTCCTCGTCGTAGTGCTTCGCGGCGTTCGCCCAGGCCTCGTCGGTGACACCGCCGGGTACGTCGGCGAGGCGGGTGCCCTGCTCGGTCAGTTCCAGGGCGGCGCGCTCGGCGTCGGTGAACACCGTCGCTTCCCGCCAGGTGGCGACCAGGTTGACGCGTACCGCGCTCTCCCCCGCCGCGGCGGCTTCCTTGGTGTGTATGTCGAGGCAGGCGCCGCAGCCGTTGATCTGGCTCGCGCGGATCCGCACCAATTCCTGCGTGGTGGCGGGGAGAGACGAATCCAGCAGGGTTCTGCCGGCGGCGACGAGGTGCTTGAAGACCTTCCCCGCCGAAGGGTTGCCGAGATAGTCGAAACGGGCTTCCACGCTGTTCTCCTTCACTGCGACCGGTGTGACACCTCACCGACGAGGCAACCCCGCCAGATGTGAGAGCCGTCCAGGTGTGATGTGCGTCTCTGCCGGGCCCCCGGCGCGGGAACGTGCCCGTGCGGCCGCGCAGGTCTCACATTCCGGGGCGCTGTCTCGTCATACGGGTGGAAGCAGTCGTACGAGCGGTAGCTGTGCCAGCAGTCGTACGAGTGACGGGCAGACGCGACCATGGGAGTCGACGGCACCATGACCACCCGCACCAGCAGCAAGAACCCGGCCGAGGCGAGGCACGGCCGGACCGACCCCGGCCTGACCGCGGTCATGGGCGAGCGGCGTCAGCTGATCAATCTCGCGTACCGGCTCCTGGGCTCCCTGGCCGACGCGGAGGACGTCGTACAGGAGACGTACGCGCGCTGGTACGCCATGCCCCCGCGGCGGCGGGAGGCGATCGAGTCCCCCGGCGCCTGGCTGACGAAGGTCTCCGGCCGTCTCTGCCTCGATCTGCTCCGCTCGGCACGCGCCCGACGGGAGCGTTACGTGGGCGAGTGGGTCCCCGAGCCGCTGCCGGACCGCACGGAGTGGGTCGGCGGTCGGTCCGGTGGCGCGAGTGCCGATCCGGCCGACCGGGTCACGCTCGACGAGTCGGTCGCCATGGCGTTTCTCGTCGTTCTGGAGTCGATGCGTCCGGCCGAGCGGGTGGCGTTCATCCTCCATGACGTCTTCCGGTATCCCTTCGCCGAGGTGGCGGAGGTCGTGGGGCGTACGCCCGCGGCGTGCCGGCAGCTGGCTTCCTCGGCCCGTCGCCGCGTCCACGCCTCGCGGGGGATGGCGACGCCCAAAGCCGGTCAGGCGGACATCGTCAGGGAATTCAAGGAGGCCTGGGAGGCCAAGGACGTCCGGGCTCTCGTCGCCCTCCTCGACCCGGACGCCACGGCCGTCGGTGACGGCGGCGGCCTCGTGCGTGCGGCGCTCCATCCGGTGGAGGGCGGCACACGGATCGCGTACGGCCTGGTCGAGATCCTCGACACGGCGGCGTCGGACATGACGTTCCTGGAACGCACCGTCAACGGGCAGCCCGGACTGGTGGCCCAGCAGGACGGCGTGACCGTCTCGGTGCTCGCGTTCGATGTCGTGGGCGACCGGATCAAACGCATCTGGGCGGTACGGAACCCCCACAAACTCCGCCCCTGGACGACCTGACATCCCGGCCATCTGGTGCCGAGCCGGGCAACGGCCCCATCCCGGCGGCCGGTTGAGAACTCGTCGAGCACGCCGAGCGGGGCGGCCGTGAGCATCGGCCGCCCCGCTCCGCCCCGGCTGATATCGGGGCCCGATCCAGGTAGGTGTCGGGAGACGTGTGGGGGGGGAGGTGTGTCTCCGAACGTCAGACCGCGGCCGGGAAGCGGGCCCACACACGGTGTTCACCCAGCAGCCGCGTCACCTGCTCCAGGACGCCGACTCCATCGTCCGCGAGCACCACGCCCGGTGCGGCGTCCGTGATCCCGGCCGCTTCGAGTGCCGTCCGGGCGCCTGCCCAGCCGCCGATCGCCTTGCCGTGACGGAACGCCTCCGACACCATCAGCAGGATCCGGGGGTCGATGGCGGCCCCGGGGCCCGACGGCTCGCCCGCCTTGGCGTCCCTGGCCCCGTAGGCGTCGGCCCCCGGCACCGGGGCGCCCGCGAGCAGCAGGGCGTCGAATTCGACCGACCGCGCGTTGGCGAACGTACGCTGCACGCCGAGCGCGTCCTTGCCGGACCCGACGTAACCGCCGGTGGGGGCGATGATCAGCGGGACCATGCCCGCGGCGAGCACCGAGCGGCGTACCGAGGCGAGTCCGTCGAGGTCGGTCTCCCCGTCGGTGATGATGCCGACGATCCGGCCCTCCACGGGCCAGGTCTTGCCGATCTGGGACAGCGCGGGGCTCGGCTCGGGGTCCGCGAGGTTCTCGGTCGGCCGCGGCGCGGGCAGGCCGAGCCCGGTCGCGACCTGCCGGCACAGCTCCGGGTCGATGTTGGCCAGGACCAGCAGCGCCCGCTCCTTGATGGCCTGTTCGTAGCACTTGCTCAGCTCGAACGTGTAGGCGGCGATGATGTGCTCCTGCTCGACCGGCGTCATGGAGCGCCAGAAGAGCCGGGGCTGGCTGAAGTGGTCGGCGAAGGACGCCGGGGCCTCCCTGACCTTCTTCGCGGCGGGGACGTCGACGGGCACCTCGACGTACGCGCCGTTCTCCGCTCCCGCCAGGAAGGGGCAGCCGCCGTCGAGGGAGTTCGGCCGGTAGGGCGCGGTCCCCGCGTGGACGGCGGTCTGGTGCATCCCGTCGCGGAGCATGTCGTTGACCGGCGCGTGGGTGCGGTTGATGGGGATCTGCGCGAAGTTGGGGCCGCCGAGCCGGCTGATCTGCGTGTCCAGATAGGAGAAGAGGCGGCCGGCGAGCAGCGGGTCGTCGGTGATGTCGATGCCGGGGACGAGGTGGCCGGGGTGGAAGGCGACCTGCTCCGTCTCGGCGAAGAAGTTGGTCGGGTTGGCGTTCAGG
Source organism: Streptomyces sp. G44 (assembly GCF_016905445.1). GTDB lineage: Bacteria > Actinomycetota > Actinomycetes > Streptomycetales > Streptomycetaceae > Streptomyces. Next base: position 3,616 of record NZ_JAFEXF010000022.1, on the reverse strand, counting down.
GTGAGCAGCCCGATGGGCTGCACGGGCGCCAGCTCCTCGGGCACGATGTTGGTGGGGTCCAGCAGGTCGATGCCCTGGAAGGTCTGCTCGGGGGTGTCGGGGAAGGCCTGGATGCCGAGTTCCCACTGCGGGAAGGCGCCGGCCTCGATGGCGTCGGCCAGGTCGCGGCGGTGGAAGTCGGGGTCCATGCCGTTGGTGATCTGCGCTTCTTCCCAGGTCATGGAGTGCACGCCGAGCTTCGGCTTCCAGTGGAACTTGACGAGGGTGGTGGCGCCCTCGCTGTTGACCAGCCGGAAGGTGTGGACGCCGAAGCCCTCCATCATGCGGTAGGAGCGCGGGATGCCCCGGTCCGACATGTTCCACAGCGTGTGGTGGGCCGCTTCCGTGTGCAGGGTCACGAAGTCCCAGAAGGTGTCGTGCGCGCTCTGGGCCTGTGGGATCTCCCGGTCGGGGTGCGGCTTGCCCGCGTGGATGATGTCGGGGAACTTGATGGCGTCCTGGATGAAGAAGACCGGGATGTTGTTGCCGACGAGGTCGAAGGTGCCCTCCTCGGTGTAGAACTTGGTGGCGAACCCGCGGGTGTCGCGCACCGTGTCCGAGGAGCCGCGCGACCCGAGGACCGTGGAGAACCGTACAAAGACGGGTGTCTCGGTGTCCTTGGCCAGGAACGCCGCCTTGGTGACGTTCGCCGCCGTCCCGTAGCCCTTGAAGACGCCGTGCGCCGCGGCCCCGCGTGCGTGCACCACCCGCTCGGGAATGCGTTCGTGATCGAAGTGGGTGATCTTCTCGCGCAGGTGGTGGTCCTGGAGCAGCACCGGACCGCGCGCCCCGGCCTTGAGCGAGTGGTCGGTCTCGTACAGGCGGGCGCCCTGCGCCGTGGTGAGGTAGGCGCCGCTCTGGGCGCGCGCGTTGGCTGGAGCACCGGTGGGCTTGCCTGTCGGGGAGACCGCTTCTGGGGCCTCCTGGTCGGGCTTCGGGGGCAGGGGCTCGTGCGGCGTGGTCGGCTCGTCGACCGACGGCGGCTGCGGGGCCGGCGCTCCCGGGATGTCGTTGCGGTTCTCGTCACTCATGGGTGCTCCAGTTGTGAGGGAGGGGGGTGTCACAGCCATGGCCTCGGGAGGGCGAGCCCAAACAGGTATACGTCCGTCCAGGGGTGCTCCGGTGCGTGTGCTTCCCGTGCCTGCCGCCCCGTGTGCCCGAGGGCCACGGGGCGAAACGGAATAACTTTTTTCCTTGGCGGAAGATCTTCCGCACCGGGCGAGCTCACCCTTGACGGGAGAGCTTTCGGCCGATCAGGCGGCCAGGCCGGAGTACGACGCCGGGGAGGGCGCGCCGGTGAGCTGGGCGCGCGCGGTGGCGAGGGCCGCGTCGAGGGTGCGCGTACCGGTGGACACGCAGAGCGTGTACGTGAGGTCGTCCAGCCGGCGGCGGAGTTCCGGGGAGTCTTCCTGAGCCTGCCGGGCGCGCAGCGCCGCGTGGGTCTCGAGCAGGTCGTGCACAAAGGAGGGGTGCGGCTTGAGCACGTCGTGGTCCTTCCGTCCGGTGCGAGGAATCGCTGTTCTGGTGCGGGAATCGCTGTTCGGCTGCCCCCTTGTGCCCCCTCGGACGGACGGTAATCACAGGATTTCGGACACCTCTGTCGGCGCCTCGGCCGGAAGGAGGGTGGTGACCAACGGCGAGTTTCCGTCGGCGTTCGCGGGGCAACCGGTAGTCAACAGCCCGTTAAGCACCGCGCAGCAATTCCTCAATTGCGAGCCTGGATGCGATGTCATGGAGGTCAGACATGCTGAAGGCCATTGCCGACGTTCTCCGCTCCATCGGCGGCGCCATCGCCACCGTCGTGACGCTGCCCTTCCGCGCCGTCGCCCGGCTCTTCGGCGGAGCTTCCAGCACTGCTCACGGTCACCACTGACCGCCGCCCCGCGGCTCTTGTCCCGCGGGAGGCGTCCGCCGCAGGAACCGGACCCGTGGCCGAGCAGTAAGGACCGCATCGGCGTCCAGCAGGGCGTATCGGCCTCGCCGCTGTCCACGTGACTTCAGGTGCCTTGCCGCACCGCTGTCGCCGAGCAGCCGACAGGCGCATACTTGAATTCATTCGGAGGGTCGGAGGATCCAATGATCGCACTCGGAATCATCCTGCTCGTCATCGGCCTCGTAGCCGGTATCTCCATCCTGTGGACCATCGGTCTCATCCTGGTCATCATCGGTGCGGCCCTGTGGGTTCTCGGCTCCGTCGGGCACGCCGTGGGTGGCCGGCGGCACTATTGGTAGCAAAGCGAAAACGAGGGTCACGCTCGGCACCGAGAGTCGGCAGTGGCTCTCTGACCGCGGTGCGAAATGCAGTGCCCCGCGGCCTTGGCTGGATCAGCGCGGGACGATTCAAGGCACTCGTCCATGAATTCCGCGACGGTGGAGGCGAGCACTTCGGTGCTCGCCTCCACCTTTTTGCGCAGAGGAGCCGGGGACGGCCGGTGAGCGCCGTGTCCGGCGTTCGGCGGTCCAGCTGTGGCAGGCCACGCCGCCCCCTCCCTGCGAGAGGGTCAGAGACCGGCCAGCAGGTCGTCGAGCGGGGCGGGGACGCGGCCGGGTGCGAGGGCCTCGACGAGGACACGGCCGTAGTGGATCTTGCGCCCCTTCTTCGTGCCGAGGAAGCGCCGCAGCTGCTGCCGGGACGTACGGTCCCGCTGCGCGGGCTGGTTCAGGAAGGTTTTCAGGGCGCGCAGTTCGCCTTCCGCCTCGATGAGCTCCCGCACCCGTGCCGTACCCAGCGCGCGGATCAGTTCGTCCTCCAGGTCCGCCGCGCAGACGAAGAACGCGCCGGGCTCCTCTGCCGCACCGGCCCGCCCGGGTTCCCGCACCGCACCGGCCAGCTCCAGGCCGCGGGCGTAGAAGCGGCGCTCCGCCTCGTCGCACAGACCGGTGAGGCGCAGCCCCAGACCGGTCGGCCCGAGGAGACCGGCGAAGCGGCCGACGCTCATCGCACCGCCCATCGGCAGGACGCAGACCCCTTCGGCCGCCAGGTCACGGCCGCGGCTCGCGGCCAGCGCCTCGACCGCCGCCGCGTCGCTCAGCCCTTCGAGCAGGACCACCGCCCGGACGGGCAGCCGCGCCGCCAGCTCGCGCGCCCCGTCGCCGGAGCCGCCGGCCGCCCACGCGATGGCCGCCTCACGGAACGCCCCCATGTCAGTCATGACCGCAAGTCTGCGCCTCTGCCGGCCACCACGGCAGGGATTTTTCGCAGCCCTCAGCCTCGACGCCGCCGGCGCGCCACAACGAGAGGCGTGAGCGCACGCCAGGGGAGGTTGGGCATCAGCTCGGGCAACTTCCGCGACAGGCAGTGGGGTTACAGGCGCTCCCTCCGCCTGCCGGGCGCCCGGATATCGCATACGAGGCCTCAACTCACCGCCCGTCATGCCTTCTTGGGTCAGCCCGTGACGCTCGACCCCCCAGCCCGAACGGCACATGCGGGCATCTCGCATCCCGCACCGAAGAAGGGGGTGATGCACGCTCCGAGCAAGGTGTCCGCCCCTGCCCCTACCCCCACCCCATCACCACCGATTCGAACACCCTCGCGCTCTCCCGCACGCTGTGCGGGGCGGCGGGTGCGTGGTGAGGC
>NZ_JAFEXF010000229.1 GCF_016905445.1 Streptomyces sp. G44 | reverse complement strand
CCGGAAGGTCCGCCGCAGGGGCAGGAGGTGTATAAGGAACGGCCCCAAGACCGTCCGCACGCCCACCGTCCTCCAGATGGAGGCCGTGGAGTGCGGCGCCGCCGCCCTCGCCATGGTCCTCGCCCACCACGGACGGCACGTGCCCCTGGAGGAGCTGCGCATCGCGTGCGGCGTCTCCCGCGACGGCTCACGGGCCAGCAACATCCTGAAGGCGGCCCGCAGTCACGGCCTCACCGCCAAGGGCATGCAGATGGAGCCCGCCGCGCTCGCCGAGGTCGAGGCGCCCGCCATCCTCTTCTGGGAGTTCAACCACTACGTCGTCTACGACGGCACGGGGCGCCGCCTCGGCCGCCGCGGCGTGTACATCAACGACCCCGGCAAGGGCCGCCGCTTCGTGCCCTCCGAGGACTTCGACACCAGCTTCACCGGGGTAGTCCTGGTCCTCGAACCGGGGGCGGACTTCACGCCGGGCGGCCGCAGGCCCGGCATCCTCAAGGCGCTCCCGGCCCGGCTGCGCGGCACCACGGGGACGATGCTCACCGCGCTCCTGGCCAGCCTGCTGCTCGTCGCGGTCGGCGCCGCACTGCCCGCGCTCAGCCGCACGTACATCGACCTGTTCCTGATCAGCCGTCAGACGTCTGTGCTGAGCGCGCTCTTCGCGTCGATGGGCGCGATGGTGGCGCTGACCGCGGTGCTGACCTGGCTGCAACAGGCGAACCTGCTGCGCGGCCGCATCATCTCCTCCACCCTCGGCGGCGCCCGCTTCTTCCGCCATCTGCTGCGCCTGCCCGTCACGTTCTACGCCCAGCGCAGCCCCGCCGACCTCGTGCAGCGCCTCGCCTCCAACGACGCGGTCGCCGAGACCCTGGCCCGCGACCTCACGGCCGCCGGGGTCGACGGCATCGTCGTACTCCTCTACGCGGCCCTGCTGTGGACGTACGACCCGCAGCTCACCCTCGTCGGCGTCGGCATCGCCCTGCTGAACGTCGTGGCGATGCGCGTCGTCGTCCGGCTGCGCGCCACCGGCACCCAGAAGCTGCGCGCCGACACCGCCAAACTGACCAACACCTCCTACACCGGACTCCAGTTGATCGAGACCATGAAGGCCACCGGAGGCGAGAACGGCTACTTCCGGCGCTGGGCGGGCCAGCACGCCACCACCCTGGAGGAGCAGCAGCGGCTCGGCGTGCCCAGCGCCTGGCTCGGTGTCGTCGCGCCGACGCTCGCGACCCTCAACAGCGCGCTGATCCTGTGGATCGGCGGCCTGCGCGCGGTCGAGGGACACCTGTCCGTCGGGCTGCTCGTCGCCTTCCAGGCGCTCGTCACGCGCTTCACCGCGCCCCTCACCCGCCTCAACGGCGTCGCGGGCCGCGTCCAGGACTTCGCCGCCGACGTCGCCCGCCTCAAGGACGTCGAGAACTTCCCCGCCGACCCGCTCTACTCCCGCCCCGAACCGGCCGCGAGCACCCGCCGCCTCAAGGGCCACCTCACCCTCGAAGACATCACCTTCGGCTACAGCCCCCTCGACAAACCGCTCCTGACGGGCTTCTCCCTGTCGGTGGGGCCGGGGCAGCAGGTCGCGCTCGTCGGCGGCTCGGGCAGCGGCAAGTCGACCGTGTCCCGGCTCCTCTCCGGGCTCTACTCCCCGTGGGAGGGCACGATCCGCATCGACGGGCAGCGTCTGGAGGACATCCCGCGCGGCGCGCTCACCGCCTCCGTGTCCTTCGTCGACCAGGACGTCTTCCTCTTCGAGGGCACGATCCGCGACAACGTCGCCCTGTGGGACCCCTCCATCCACGACGACGACGTCGTCACCGCCCTCAAGGACGCGTGCCTGTACGAGGTCGTGGCCCGCAGGCCCGGCGGCATCCACGGCCGCGTCGAGCAGGACGGGCGGAACTTCTCCGGCGGCCAGCGCCAGCGCCTGGAGATCGCGCGGGCCCTGGTCCGCCGCCCCGGCGTCCTCGTGCTCGACGAGGTGACCAGCGCCCTGGACGCCGGGACCGAGCAGGTCATCATCGACAACCTGCGCCGCCGTGGCTGCGCCTGCGTCGTCATCGCCCATCGGCTGAGCACCGTGCGCGACAGCGACGAGATCGTCGTCCTCGACCACGGCCGGATCGTGGAACGGGGGTGCCACGAAGACCTCGTCGCCGCCGGTGGCCCCTACGCCGACCTGGTCAGGGAGCACTGAGATGACCTCACAGCGGCACCCGCGGCCGCAGGACCAGGTCGCCGCCGCCTTCGGCACGCTCGGCACGCCCGTCGACTGCGCGGGCCTGCGCAGCGTGCACCTGGAGGGCCCGCAGGTGCTGTGGCTCGTGGTGGCGGGCGCCCTCGACCTGTTCGCCGTCGACGCCGTGCAGCAGGGCCACTGGCACTACCTCGGCCGCCTGGAGCCGGGCGCGCTGCTCCTCGGCCCCGTCGAAGGCCCCCGGCACACCCTCGTCGGCCGCCCCCTGGCGGGCTGCGAGCTGCGCCGCGTCCCGCTGCGCGAGCTGTACCGCCCGGACTTCGGCGACCCCTGGCCGCACGAGCAGCGGTATCCCGGTCAGTACGAGAGCCGGTACGACGTCCGGGACGCGGCGCTCAGTCTCCTGGAGCACGCCTTCGCGCTCGGCATCGGACGCGGCCACCGGGTCCTGTTCGAGGCGCCGCTCGACGGGCGCGCCATGGGCGACGAGGTGGTGGGCGACGACGACGTCCTGTGGATGCCGGTCGCGCCGGGCAGCGTCCAGTACGGCGCCGCCTACAGCGCCGAGGCCGCGGGCGACCTGCTCGTCGACGCCGCGCTGTGGCAGCGCATGGTCAACCAGCAGCACCGGCTGCTGTCCACCCTCGACCGCTGGATCGAACGCCTGGAACGGGCACACGAGGACCGCGCGGCGGCCGGCGTCAAGGCGGGCGAGAGCGTCCGGGAGCAGGCCGACCGCACGCTGATCGCCTCCATCGGCCGCTCGCGCGGGAGCGCCGCACGCCGCACCGTACCGGGGGGCGGCGACGACGCCACGTACGCCGCCTGCCGCCTGGTCGCCGAGGCGGCGGGCATCACCCTGGCCGGGGCCGCGGACAGCGGCGCGGTGAGCGAGCGGATCGACCCGGTGGAGCAGATCGCGGCGGCCTCGCGCGTGCGCACCCGCGCCGTGCGGCTCGACGGACGCTGGTGGCGCGAGAACGCGGGCCCTCTGGTGGGCCACCGCGCGGCGAGCGGCGCGCCGGTCGCCCTGCTGTGGCGGCGCGGCCGCTACGAGGCGGTGCACCCCGCGTCCGGGCGGCGCACCCGGATCGACAAGAGCAACGCGGACGGGTTCGAACCGCGGGCCGTCATGTTCTACCGGCCGCTGCCGGACACGCCGTTGACGCCGTGGCGGCTGTTCCGCTTCAGCCTGCGGGGCACCCGGGACGACCTGCGCGGCCTCGCGCTCGCCGCTCTGGTGACGGTCGTGATCGGCGCCCTCGTGCCGATCGCGACCGGTCAGGTGCTCGGCGTCTTCGTCCCGAACGGCGAGAAGAGCCTCATCGTCCAGGTCTCCCTGGCCGTCATGATCACCAGCGTGGTCTCGGCGGCGTTCATGCTCCTCCAGAACCTCACCGTCCTGCGGATGGAGGGCCGCATGGAGAGCACGCTCCAGCCGGCCGTGTGGGACCGGCTGCTGCGGCTGCCCACACGCTTCTTCGCCTCCCGCTCCACCGGTGAGCTGGCGAGCGCGGCCATGGGCGTCAGCGCCATCCGCCGCGTCCTGTCGGGCATCGGGCCCGTCGCCCTGCAAGCGAGCACGATCGGCGCGATGAACCTGGCCCTGCTGCTCCTCTACAGCGTTCCCCTCGCGCTGGCCGCACTCGCCATGCTCGCCGTGGTCGCCGCCGTGTTCCTCACGCTCGGCCTCGCCGAACTGCGCTGGCAGCGGCGCCTGGTCGAGCTCGGCAACAAGCTCAACAACCAGGCGTTCCAGACCCTGCGCGGCCTGCCCAAACTCCGCGTGGCGGGTGCGGAGAGCTTCGCGTACGCGGCCTGGGCGGGCGAGTTCGCGCGCAGCCGGGAGCTGCAACGGCGCGCGGGCCGCGTCAAGAACGCCACCACGGTCCTCAACGCGGTCCACCTCCCGCTGTGCACACTCGTCATGTTCGTCCTGCTCGCGGGCCCCGCCCGGGGCAGCCTCACGGCGGGCGAGTTCCTCACCTTCAGCACGGCCGTGACGATGCTGCTCACCGCCGTCACGCAGCTCACCGGCGCGCTGATCTCGGCGGCCTCGGTGCTCCCGATGTTCGAGCAGATCAAACCGGTCCTCGACGAGGCGCCGGAGGTGCGCGCCGGGAGCACCCGGCCCGGCGAGCTCCAGGGCGCGATCGAGGCGCGCGGCCTGTCCTTCCGCTACACCGACGACGGCCCGCTGGTCCTCGACGACGTGTCCCTGGCGATCCGGCCCGGCGAGTTCGTGGCCGTCGTCGGCCCGAGCGGCTGCGGCAAGTCGACGCTGCTGCGCCTCCTGATCGGCTTCGACGAACCTCTCTCCGGCAGCGTGCTCTACGACGGCCAGGACCTCGCCGCCCTGGACCGGGCGGCCGTACGACGCCAGTGCGGAGTCGTCCTCCAGAACGCGCAGCCGCTCACCGGCTCGATCCTGGAGTGCATCTGCGGCGCCGAGTCGTTCACGCAGGAGGAGGCGTGGGAGGCCGCCGCCATGGCGGGCCTCGCCGAGGACATCAAGCGCATGCCGATGGGCCTGCACACGATGATCTCCGGCGGGGGAGCGGTCTCCGGCGGCCAGCGCCAGCGGCTGATGATCGCCCAGGCCCTGATCCGCCGCCCCCGCGTCCTCTTCTTCGACGAGGCGACGAGCGCCCTGGACAACGAGACGCAGCGCACGGTCATCGACAGCACCCGAGCCCTGAACGCCACCCGTGTCGTCATCGCCCACCGCCTGTCCACCGTCATGGACGCCGACCGGGTCCTCGTCATGGCGGAGGGCCGCATCGTGGAACAGGGCCCGCCCGCCCACCTGCTGGCCGTCCCGGACGGCCGCCTGCGGGAACTGGTCCGCCGTCAGCTGCGGTGACCTCAGTCGTCGTAGTGGAGCGTGCCGTCCTCGTCCATCGTGGGGTGCATCTTCATGGGGCCGTAGGAGTCCACGTCCGAGGGGCGGGGCGGCTCCGGGCCGTCGGGGCCGCAGCGGACCAGCCGTTCCGTACGGCAGATCCGGTACAGGGTGTCGCCCACGCGCACCTCGTTGGCGCGCGGGGTGGCCTTGAACTCTTCGGCGGCCCGCGCGTGCTCCTCCTTCTCCTCGGCGTCGAACTCGTAGAGCATCGGCCAGGATTCGGTCATCGCGTCGTACAGCAACCGGCGGGCGTCGTGCGGGCTGGGCATCAGGGCGGTCCGCGGCCGCCACCCCTTCTCGCCGCGCTCGGCCACGCCGAACCCGACCGGCAGGAGAGCGATGTCCGGATGGGTGGCGACGGCCCTCGCGGAGTCCGCGCGGACGTCGGCGGGGAACCGCGCGCCGGTATAGACGAACTCCCGCAGCCCCAGCTTCAGGGCGCTCGTCATCAGCCCCGGAGTGTCCGCGGCGGGGTCGAGCGTGAATCCGACGTCCGTGGACGGGGCGCGGTGCCGCCCCGTCCACGACCGGTCGGCCGGTTCCGGGTCCGTCGGCCGGGGCGGCTCCAGGCCGTCGGGGCCGGTGCGCGCGAACTCGTCGCCGCGCACCACGCGGTAGCGCACACCGAGGACCTCCAGCTCGTCGACCGGCTCGCGTTCGAGGACGGCGACCGCGGCGAGCAACTCCCGGCGCTCGGCGGGGTCGTCGGTGTCGTCCTTGGCCTTGAACCACAGCTCCGAGTTGAGCGCGTCCCTCGCCTGCTGGGGCATCCCGTCCACGATCGGCTTCAGGACCCGCCAGCCGGGCCCGGCCGCGGGATCCCGCACGGCGAGGCCGAAGACGGGCCCGCGGACCGCGAGATGCGGATAGCGGTACGACGCGTCGACGGCGTCGGCCTCGGTCACCAGCTCGGCGGGATCATCACGCTCCACCAAACCGGCGTGGAGCTGGTTCAGTCGTTGCTTCCAGTCATCGCCCATGCGCACATTGTTGTGGCTCCGAGGGGAAGAACGGCCCGGAATGCCGCAAGTGATCTCAAGTGACGGAGTGCGGGCGGAGACGCGAAGCCGCCGCGGTGATCGTGTACGGGGGTAGGCGCGGCAGGATCAGCGGGGCATGCTGACGTCATGGTGCAGAAGGAAGACACGGAGCACACCCGGGCGGCCGGCACGGCTGAACTCTCGTACGCCCACGGCACCGGGGAGATCCCTCTCCTCGGGGACACCATCGGCCGCAACCTCGACCGGGCCGTCGCCGCCTGGCCCGACCGCGACGCCCTCGTGGACGTCGGTGCGGGCACCCGCTGGACGTACGCCGAGTTCGGCGCCGCCGTCGAGCGGCTGGCGCGCGGCTTCCTCGGCTCCGGGGTTGCCAAGGGCGACCGGGTCGGGATCTGGGCGGTGAACTGCGCCGAGTGGGTCCTCGTGCAGTACGCCACCGCGCGGATCGGCGCGATCATGGTGAACATCAACCCGGCCTACCGCGCCCATGAGTTGGAGTTCGTGCTCAACCAGGCGGGCGTCTCGCTCCTGGTCGCCTCCCGGGCCCACAAGAGCAGCGACTACCGCGCGCTCGTCGACGAGGTGCGGCCCCGCTGCCCCGGGCTGCGCGCCGTCCACTACATCGGGGACGGCTCCTGGGACGCGCTGCTCGCGGCCGCCGCGACGGTCACGCTCGACGAACTGAACGCCCGCGAAGCCGAGTTGAGCTGCGACGACCCGGTGAACATCCAGTACACCTCGGGCACCACGGGCTTCCCGAAGGGTGCCACGCTCTCCCATCACAACATCCTCAACAACGGCTACTGGGTGGGCCGCACGGTCGGCTACACCGAGCAGGACCGCGTCTGCCTGCCCGTCCCCTTCTACCACTGCTTCGGCATGGTGATGGGCAACCTCGGCGCCACCTCGCACGGCGCGTGCGTCGTCATCCCCGCGCCGTCCTTCGACCCGGAGGCCACGCTGCGCGCCGTCGAGCGGGAGCGCTGCACCTCCCTGTACGGCGTGCCGACCATGTTCATCGCGGAGCTGAACCTCCCCGACTTCGCGTCGTACGACCTCACTTCGCTGCGCACCGGCATCATGGCGGGTTCGCCCTGCCCGGTGGAGGTGATGAAGCGGGTGGTCGCCGAGATGCACATGCGCGAGGTCTCCATCTGCTACGGCATGACCGAAACGTCGCCCGTCTCCACGCAGACCCGCCGCGACGATGACCTGGAACGCCGCACCGGCACCGTCGGCCGCGTCCTGCCGCACATCGAGGTCAAGGTCGTCGACCCGGCGACCGGCGTCACCCTGCCGCGCGGCGCCTCCGGCGAACTGTGCACCCGCGGCTACAGCGTGATGCTCGGCTACTGGAACGAACCCGAGCGGACCGCCGAGGTCATCGACTCCGGCCGCTGGATGCACACCGGGGACCTGGCCGTCATGCGTGAGGACGGGTACGTCCAGATCGTCGGCCGCATCAAGGACATGATCATCAGGGGCGGCGAGAACATCTACCCGCGCGAGATCGAGGAGTTCCTGTACGGCCACCCCAAGATCGCGGACGTCCAGGTGGTGGGCGTGCCCGACGAGCGGTACGGAGAGGTGCCGCTCGCCTGCGTCATCCTGCGGGACCCGGGGGACACGCTGACGCTGGAGGAGCTCCGGGCCCACTGCACGGGGCGGTTGGCCCACTACAAGATCCCGGCCGCGCTGCGGACCCTGGAGTCCTTCCCGATGACGGTCTCGGGCAAGGTGCGCAAGATCGAGCTCAGGGAGCGGTACGCGGAGCGAGGGCGCGGCGCATGCAGAGGCGGGGCCAGCGGTCGAGGCCGAGTTCCGCCTCCTGTGCGCGGATCCGGCGCAGGGCCGGGGTGAGTTCGGCTTCCGTGAGCGGGCGGAAGCCGATGCGGGCGTAGTACGGGGCGTTCCACGGGACGTCCGCGAAGGTGGTGAGGGTGAGGGCGGTGCCGCCTTGCGCGAGTGTCCGGTCCGCGAGGTGGTCGATCAGGGCCCGCCCGATGCCGCGCCGGGCGGCACGCGGGTGCACGGTGATCTGCTCGATGTGCTCGCACCGTGACGCCGTCGCCGTCGCCGTCGCCGTCGTCGCTTCGTAGAGGGGTTCGCTGAGGAGGTACGCGAGCGGGGCGCCCGTCTCGTCCGCCGCGACCCATGCCCCGCCCACCCGGCGAAAGCGCTCCAACTCCGCGATCGTCGGCGGCTCGTCGTCCGCGACGGCGTCCATGCCGAGGGCGCGGAACGCTTCCCCCGCGGCGCGTTCGATGTCCTGGAGGGCGGGGAGTTCGGCGGCGGTGGCGGGGCGGATCGGCATGGGGCGAGTATGCCCCGGCCAAAAGCGGTTGTGCGGGGCGGGAATGCCGGGGATCGTGTGCCGGTGATCCATGGAGTGACCGGTCGCGGTGAGCGGCCCGAGACGAAGCCGGCCACGGGCCCGGCCGCACCGCCGCCCGCCCTCAGCCGCGGCATGGTGCTGCTGCTCGCCGTGGTGTGCGGCGTGGCCGTCGGCAACGTCTACTTCCCGCAGGCCGTCAGCCCGCTGGTCGCCGAGGGGCTGCACGTGCCGGCGGACACCGCCACCCTGGTGGTCACGGCCACCCAGTTCGGCTACGCGGGCGGCATCTTCCTCCTCGTACCGCTCGGCGACCGCTTCCCCTGCCGGTCGCTCGTCGTCACGCTGCTCTCGCTCGCCGGGCTCGGCCTGCTCGGCGCGGGGCTCGCGCCGGGCCTGGTGCCGCTGGTCGCCGCGAGCGTCCTCATCGGCGTCACCACCGTCATCGCCCCGATCGTCGCCCCCATGGCCGCGGGCCTGGTCGCCGACGACCGGCGCGGCGCGGTCACCGGCACCCTGCTCAGCGGCTCCATCGGCGGCATGCTGCTCTCCCGCGCCTTCGGCGGCAGCCTCGGCGAGTGGCTGGGCTGGCGCGCCCCGTACCTGATGTCGGCCGCCGTCGCCCTGCTCATCGCGCTCGTCCTGGCCCGCGCGCTGCCGAGGACCACCGCCCCCTCGCGGCAGAGCTATCCGGTGCTGCTCGGCGCGTCGCTCCGGCTGCTGCGCACGGAGCCGGAGCTGCGGCGCTCCGGCTTCTACCAGGCGATGCTGTTCGGCGCGTTCTCCGCGCTGTGGACCGGCGTCGCGCTGCTGATGACCGGCCCCGCGTACGGGCTCGGGGCCTCGGCGGTCGGACTGCTGGCCCTCGTCAACGCCGGGACCATGATCAGTACGCCGCTCGCGGGGCGCCAGGTGGACCGGCGCGGGCCCGACGCGGTCAACCTCGCCGCCGCTCTCGCGGTCCTCGGGGCGGCGGCCGTCCTGCTGTGCGGCGGCGTCGGCGGGGCGGCGGGGCTCGCGGCGCTGGCCGTGGGGTCGCTGCTGCTGGACGTCGCGATGCAGTCGGGCATGATCGCCAACCAGGTGCGGATCTTCGCGCTGGGCGACGAGGCGCGCTCCCGGCTCAACACGGCGTACATGACCTGCGGCTACCTCGGCGGCGGCATCGGCTCCTGGCTCGGCGCGCGCTCGTACGGGATCCTCGGCTGGCCGGGGGTGTGCGGGCTCGTGGCGGTGCTGGCCGCGCTGGCCCTCGCCCGCCATCTGCTGCACATGCGGTCCGGTGCCTCCGGCGCCTCCGGTGCCTCCCGGGCCTCAGGGCTCACGTAACCCGACGTCTTGCGGAACAGCGGGACACAGGTACAGCGGGATACCGGGATACCGGGTCAGCGCACGCCGCGCGGGCGGAACTGGATGCTGATGCGGCCTCCGGTGGCCCGGGACGACTTGGGGACGGCGTGTTCCCAGGTCCGCTGGCAGGAACCGCCCATCACGATCAGGTCGCCGTGCCCGAGCGGGTGGCGGACCGTCGCGCCGCCGCCCCGGCGCGGGCGCAGCAGCAGGTCGCGGGGTGCCCCCACGGAGAGGATGGCGACCATCGTGTTCTCGCGGGCGCCCCGGCCGACGCGGTCGCCGTGCCACGCCACGCTGTCGCGCCCGTCGCGGTAGTGGCACAGCCCGGCCGTCGCGAACTCCTCGCCGAGTTCGGTGGCGTAGTGCGCGGACAGCGCCCGCCGCGCCTCGTCGAGGACGGGGTGCGGCAGCGGTTCACCGGCGCGGTAGAAGGCGAGCAGGCGCGGCACGTCCACGACCCGCTCGTACATCTGCCGGCGCTCGGCCTGCCACGGGACCTCCGCGGCGAGGTGTTCGAAGAGGGCGTCGGCGCCGGTGAGCCAGCCCGGCAGGAGGTCGGTCCACGCCCCGTCGCCGAGAACCGTCCTGCGGATTCCGTCCAGGGGGCGCAGCCGTGGTTCGTCGCTCTGGTCGAAGAGCGACCCCTGGAGCTGGTGCTGTGCCATGACATCAGCGTACCCCCGTTTCGAATGTGTGTACTAATTCGAAGACGGGCGGCGGCCGGGCGGCCCGCTCGACGCCGCCTCACGCGCCGGTCGCCACGAGTTCGTCCGCCGCGCCGTTCACCGGCCGCGGCATCCCGGTGAGGTCCAGCATGAACAGCGGTACGCCGAGCGTGTCCGCGCGGGCGCGGGCCTCGTCCGTGTATCCGGCCAGGCAGAAGAAGGCGCAGGCGACGGGGGTGTCGTCCGCCGCCGCCATCGCGGTGAGCCACAGGCATTCGATGGCGCGGGCCGTGCTGCGGCGCAGGCCCGGGTCGACCTGGGCCAGCATCCCGCGCGCGGTGATCCGCGCCTCCGGGGGCGAGCGCCGCGTGGCGCTGCGGGCATCGCGGTAGCCGAGCCACAGCAGGTACAGCGCGGCGGCGGACACGGCGTCGCGGGCGTCCCGGATCGCCACCGGCCGGAAGGCGGGGC
>NZ_JAFEXF010000228.1 GCF_016905445.1 Streptomyces sp. G44 | reverse complement strand
CACCGGCCCCGCGACCGGTCCCGCGACCGGCGCCCCCACGGGCCCCCCGTCCGGCTCCCCCTCGTCCACCCCCGAGCCCACCCCCACCAAGCCGACGCCGCCGCCGTCGACGGTCAACCGGCCGCCGGTCATCGGCCGCGCCGCCTGGGGCGCCGACGAGTCGCTCGTGAAGGACCCGGCCACGTACGGGGAGAAGGTCAAGGCGGTCTTCGTCCACCACACGGCGGGCACGAACGACTACCGCTGCGCCGAGTCCCCCGCGTTGATCCGCGCCCTCATGACGTACCAGGTGCGGACCGAGGGCATGAACGACCTCGGCTTCAACTTCCTCGTGGACAAGTGCGGCCGCGTCTTCGAGGGCCGCGCGGGCGGCGTCGACGTACCCGTGCGCGGCGAGCACACCGACGGCTTCGACGGCGAGTCGACGGGCATCGCCGTCCTCGGCGACTTCGAGGGCGACGCGGCGGCCGGCACGCCCGCGGGCAGGCCGACGCGCGCCGCCCTGGAATCGGTGGCGCGCGTGGCGGCCTGGAAGCTCGGCCAGTACGGCGGCGACCCGGCCGGCGAGGCCACGCTGACCGCCTCCGCCGACACGGGCGTCTGGCAGAAGGGCGAGCAGGCCTCGCTGCGCACGGTCTCGGGCCACCGCGACGCCTCCGCGACCGCCTGCCCGGGCAAAAACCTGTACGCGGGGCTCGGCGAGATCCGCCGCTTCGCGGCCGGCGCGGGCCGCGGCTCCGCGGCCCCGACCGCCGACTTCAACGGCGACGGCGCCGCCGACCTCGTCGCGGGCACCCCGAAGGCGTCGGGCGACCGCGGCCGGGTGACGGTCGTGCCCGGCGGCCCCGGCGGCCCGGTGGGCGGCTCGAAGATCTCCCTGACGCAGACCAGCACCGGCGTCCCCGGCGTCTCCGAGGCGGGCGACGAGTGGGGGTCGGCCACGGCGTGGGGCGACCTGAACGGCGACGGGTACGCGGACCTCGTGATCGGCGCCCCCGGCGAGGACGACTCCTCGGGCCACACCGACCGCGGCGCGGTCACGATGTTGTACGGCCCGTCCTTCACCTCCGGCACGGACATGCAGCTCTCGGACGATTTCCACTACTCCAAGGCCCGCTTCGGCTCGGCGGTCGCCGTCGGTGACTTCAACGCCGACGGCAAGGCCGACGTCTTCGCCGCGGCGACCGGCACGGGCGGCTCGTGGGCCGCGCGCCTGGACGCCGACCGGGAGTCGGGCGGCAGCCTCACCCCGGGCGACACCGCCATCGCCTACGCCGACGCCGCGTCCGGCGACTTCAACCGCGACGGCTACGCGGACGTGGCCCTCACCTACCGCGACCAGGCGGGCAAGGGCAAGGTGGCGTGGTTCCGGGGCGGCCGTTCGGGTCTGAACCGGGTGGGCGTCCTGTCCGTGCCGGGCGGCCGTTCGGTCGCCGTGGGCGACGTCAACGGCAACGGCTACGACGACCTGGTCATCGGCCAGCCCTACACCTCCGAGTCCGGCGCGCACACGGGCGGCCAGGTGACCGTGGTCCCGGGCACGTCGACGGGGTTCACCACGACGGGCCTGACGACCGTCCACCAGGCGACGAGCGGCGTGGTCGGCGCCGCCGAGTCGGGTGACGCGATGGGCTGGTCGGTCGCGGCGGGCGACTACGACCTCGACGGTCACGCGGACGTCCTCACCGGCGCCCCTGGCGAGGACATCACCCGCGCGGGCGTCGACCGCAAGGACGCCGGTACGTCCCTGCTCCTGAAGGGCTCCACGTCCGGTCTCACCGGCACGGGCGCGCTGGCCTTCTCGCAGGACGAGCCCGACGTCCCCGGCTCCACGGAGACCGGCGACCGCCTCGGCTCCTCGGTCACGCTGGCCGACCTGTCCGGCTCCGGCCGGGCGGACCTGGCTATCGGCGCCGAGGGCGAGGACGCGGGCGACGGCACGATCCTCCAGCTGGACAGCGGCGGTTCGGGCGTCCCCGGCGCGAGCGGCGTCTCCTACACGCGCACGCTGCTGGGCACCCCGGCGGGCGCCCGCCTGGGCCAGGCGCTGACCCCCTGAACCACGGGCCGCGCGCCGCTTCCCCCGGCCGGGGGAGGCGGCGCGCGGTCTTCCGGCGGAAAGGACGCCGGCGGGTCAGCGGGTGTCGCTGGGCACCCGGCAGTCCTCGGGCTGGCCCCTGCCCTCGGGCCAGCCGATGCCGACGAACCGCAGCCTCTCGGTGCGCGGCTCCAGTTCGACCACGGCCACCGGCTTGTTGTAGGCGTTGCCCGCGTTGGTCAGGCAGATCCAGCCGCTGGTCCCGGCGACCCGGTTGACCGCTTCGATGCGCGGCCACATGTCGGAGACCCGTCCAAGGGGCGGCACCGTCCCCTCCGTCTGGGCGTTGGCGAGCAGCACGGCCTTGGCGACGGTGCGCACGCCGTCGTACACCAGCATGGTGCGGGAGTCGTCCAGGCCGGTCGGACCGATGTCCCCGGCGGTCCCCTTCCCGATCAGCGCGCGCAGCTCGTCCAGCTCCTCCTGCGGCTCGGTGAAGTGCGCCGGGCGTTGCCCGCGATCCTTCTTGCCGCTCAGCTGCCTGTCCCAGGCCGCCGGGTGCCCGGGGGCCGCGTACTGCACCGTGATGACGGGTTCCTTCCCGCCGCCCCGCAGCCGCGCCCAGTCGTCGGGCTTCATGTAGCGCTCCAGGGTGGCCGCGCCCGAGCCGCTGATGACGGTGTACTTCTTCCCGCGGCACTGCACGTCGGCCAGCTTCAGGGCGAAGAGCCGCAGGTGGACGGGGCGGCCCGCGAAGTAGACGTAACGCGCCGTGGACTGGCAGATGTTCTGGGCGATGAGGGTGAAGTCGTTGCCCGTGTCCCCCGGTCCGGTGATCGAGGGGGACTCGAACGTCTGGTCCTTGGGGCCCGGCGGGCCCTTCTCGTCGCGGCCGAACGCCTTGGCCAGCGAGTTGTTGTAGATGTCGTGCGGCCGCTCGTCCCGAACCAGGACCGTCTGCTCGTCCCTGAGTGCGCCGTGGAAGCTGGCCAGCGCGTCCGCCTGCTGGCGGTTGGTCGGGATGATGCGGGCGAGGCCGGGATAGGGGACCTCGCCGGTGCTCCGCTCCGGGTTGGCGAGCTCGTCCGCGCTGACGCGGCCCGCGAGGACCGGGATGCCCAGTTCGCCGGTGAGACGCGCGATGGCCTTCTCCGTGGCGGCCAGGCTGAGGTTGAAGCCCGTGACGGCCCGGAGGTTGACGCGCTCGTCGCGCGACATCTCCGCCAGCTGGTCGACCACCCGCCTCTGCTGGGCGTACGCGTCGCCCGGGTTGGCCAGGACGAGACGCAGCAGCGGGGTGTTCTCCTCCCGGTTGGCGCGGTACTGGGCGAGGTAGGCGCCCTGGATCTCGCTGCGGAGCTGCTTGCGCTCGGCGGCGAGGTCGGGCTGGAGCGGCAGCATCAGGGCCACGGTGACGTGCGGCTTGTCGCCGACGAACTCCTCGTTCTCCTTCGCGATGGCCCGGGCCACCTTCTCGATCTCCGGCGTGCCGAAGGCGTAACCGGCGCCGTTGACGCCGACGCACTCACCGCCGTGCTTCTCGACGCCGGCGGCGCAGCTCTCCGGTTCGCCGACCGGAGGCAGGAAGACGTACCCGAGGACGCCCGCCGCGATCAGGCCGAGCAGCGCGAGGGCCCTGCGCGTCCAGTTGGCCCACACCGTGTTGTACAGCCAGTTCCGGAACTGTCTCAACGCTGCTCTCCCTCTGCCGGTGAAGCCACGTACCGCCTGGTCAGCCGAACCCGATGTGCTCCGTGCACCCGCACCGCCGCAGCGGCTGCTTGTCCTCCGCCCGGTCGCCCCACTCGCGGGCCATGCGGACCAGCAGCGCGGCGCCCTCCGCCGCCCTGACCACGTCCGCCCCCTCGGGCCCCTGGTCGCGCACCGCCTCGTCGGCGATCCGGGCCAGTTCCTCGCTGAGGCCGCGCAGCGGACCGCGCAGCGCGCCCGGCGCCGTCTCGTCGAGCGGCTGCGTCCGGTCCTCGGTGAGCCACACCGCGTGCAGCAGGCGGTCGATCAGCCGCCGCCGGGTGTCACCGTGGACGTGGATCTCGCCGAGGGCGCGTGCGTACCGGTCGTCGTCCGCCCCGATCAGCGCGGCGTCCGCGATGGCGAGGAGCTCCTCGCACCAGTCGGCGACAGGGCGGGTGAGGAAGGTCCCGGCCAGATACCGCGTGACGAGGTCCGCGCCGTCGGAGGCGAGCAGGTGGTGCATCCGGTGCGCGCCCGCGGTCCTGAACAGCGCGTCGGGGTGGTCGTCGCCCAGGTCGCGGTAGTGGCCCTGGAGCAGCGCGTGGTCCGCGTGCCAGGCGGCGCCGCCGTCCCGCAGGCGGTGCAGTCGCCGCGTCAGCAGCCGGCGCAGGCCGAGGTCGCCGATGAAGTGCCGGGGGCAGCGCGGCCAGCCGCTGTCCTCAAGGAGGTCGGCGATGAGGTAGGCGGACAGGTGATCGCCCCGCCCCTCCTGCACCGCGCGCATCAGGGTCTGGGCGCACTCCACGTCGTGCGCCACCGACAGGTGCGTGAGCAGGTCGAGCCAGTGGCCGCGGTGCTCCGGCGGCAGCTCCTCGGGGGGCCGGCGGCTGACGAGTTCGTCGATGAGTACGTCGGCCACGGGCCGGTCGGCCACCCGGCGCCCCTCGCCGTCGTCCCCCGCGGGCACCCGGGCGTCGAGGAGCGCCCAGTCGGTGCACCCGGCGCGGTCGTCGGTTGCCGGGAACGACAGCGCCGCGGCGGCTTCCCCGAGCCGGGTCACGAACAGCGGCCGGCCGCCGCTCAGCCGGTGCACACCGCTGTGGACGCGCAGCCGGACGGCGGTGTCCGGCTGCTCCTGGGCCCCCCGTAACCGGCTGAGCTCGCATTTCTGCTGGTCGCGGGTGAGCACGGGCATGCGGACGAGGAGGACGCCGCGCCACAGCGGCGCGTGGTCGGGCACCCCGCCCGGCGGCCGGCTCCAGGCGGGCAGCGCTCCGGTGAACGGCTCCCATCGGGCCATCCGCGCCGGTGGACCGCCCGCACGGTGCAGGAACCGTCCGCCGTCCTCCCGCCGGGCGGTCGCGAGGACGACGAGGCGGTCGTGGTGGCCGCGCTCCCGGTCCTCCAGGGCCGGTCGCAGCAGCCGCCTGCCCAGGGAGTTGTCCGCGTGGTCGAGGAGCAGGGCGGGCCGCCCCACCCGTGACAGGCGTCCCCGTACGGAGCGGTAGGCGGCGTCGACGTCCTGCCGCAAGGCGCGGAACAGGAAGCCCTCGGCGATCCGCCGGGCCTCGCCGCCCTGCTGGAAGTCGCTGCCCAGCGCCCGCAGCCCGGCCAGGGGGTTGCCGCCCGCGCCCGGGTAGTCGCCGTAGCACTCCGCGAGGGCGGCCCTGCCCTCCGGCGAGAGGCGGGCGAACAGCCCGTCGAGGAGGGCGTTGATGAAGGGGCCCGCCAGCGGTGTGGTGACCAGGCCGCTGAGGAATCCGAGGTAGTTGTTGGCCGCCCCCCTCAGCACCCCGCGCCAGAAGGACTTGGGCGGCAGCAGACCCTCCAGGCGGCTCACCTCGTCCACCAGGGGCGCCGCGTGGGCGAGCCGGTCGCCGGCCGCCACGGCCGCGAGACCGGCGTACAGCCGTGGCACGGCGATCTTGCCGCCGTCCCCCGCCCAGTCCCCGTACTGCGCCGCGATCCGGCGCAGCGCCTCGGTGACGTCCGACCGGCTGCCGGGCCGCTGTTCGGCCTGCTCCCGGCAGTCGTTCAGGCCGCAGTCGAGGTACGCGGTGGGAACGCGCGGCCCGAAGCGGTCCCGCACGCACCGCAGGAGGCGTGACTTGCCCATGCCGGGGCCGCCGACGAGCAGCACCACGGGCAGGTCCGGCCCGTAGAGCAGCTCTTTCTTGCGCCCTGCCGCGGTCCTGCCGAGCAGCCGGGCGATCAGGCCGCCGTCGTCCAGCAGCTCGTCGAATCCGAGTTCATCAGGCACGGGCTTCTCCGTGGCCGTGGCGGCCGGGTCGCCGTTGATGGCTCGTCAGGTTAACCAAGGGCCTGAGGTTTGGGGAGGGAATGCTGAAGCCTTTTCACTGGGCTGCATTTCGGCCGTGGCACCACGTGACGCGCACTGGTGGGAGGAGGCGCAGATGTTGTATGACCGGCCGGATTCGGGGATGGCCGGATGCGCGGATTCGCTCACGGGGTGGGGGCGGTGAGAAACGGGAACGCGACAGACCTCGGGGAAGCCGTCGTTCCCGAAGAGCCCGACGATCCGGCCGTGGTCGGCGAGATCTCGGACCGCCGGGTGCCGGCCGTCGGCGCGGTGCCGCTCGGCGTCTGCGCCGGATTCGTCGCGTACGGCATCTTCGGCGGCGACGAGCGGAACAGCCGCTCGGTCCGCCACGGCCCCACCACCTCGGTGCCATCCCTCGGCAAGGCAGCCCCCACCCTCGGCACCCAGCCCGGCGAGGAAGACGGCGAGACCAACCCCGCCCTTCCCGCCCGCGCCGAACGCCACCAGCACGCCACCGCCCCCGGCGCCCACGCCCGGACCCCGCACAGCGCGAATCCGCCGACGCCCCCGTCGGCAGGACGGCACTGACGCGGAGACCCGGCACAAAGCCGTCAGCCGCGGCCCCGTGCCCGGCGCGACACCACGGCCCGCAGCACCCGCCGACCCTCCAGTGAGACGTCCAGCGCCTGCCGCAGGCCCCCCGCCGGTCCCGCGCCCCTGTCGGCCAGGAGCTCCAGGATCCGGATCTGGCGGCGCAGTTCTGCCTCGACCAGCGGCGTCATGCCGTCCGTGCGGCCCTCGCGGCGCGCCGACACCGGGCGGGTACCGCCCCAGGGCGCGGTCTCCAGGAGGCGGTGGACCTGGAGGGCCGCGACGGAGCAGCCGTCCGCCCACTCCCGCACCCCGGGACCCGCCTGCGCGGCGGGGACGGCGTCGAGCATGCGCCGGGTCAGCACGGCGGCCTCGTCCGGCGGCCCGCCGGCGTCCGCCGGAGGCATGAGCACCGACCGGGCCTCGGCCAGCGCCCCGCCCCAGTCACCGCCCTCCGCCAGCCGCGCCCACAGGGGCCGCAACAGGTCGTCGCCGCCGCCGAGCACCGGCACGCAGCGGTCGAGGCAGGCGAGCCCACTGGCCGCGAGACCCCGGTCGTCGGCCTGTGCGATCAGCTCCACCAGGCTCATGCTGTACGTCTCCCGTCCCGGACCCTGCGCTTCACCTGTACTGCGTGCGCTGCGCCGGGAACGTCACTGCCGTCACTGCGGCACGACACCGAGCCGGTCGAGGAAGCGGAAGAAGAGGTGCTCGGCCGAGGGCTCGGCGTCGGCGTTCAGCACGTCGAGGAGCGCCGCCTCCCGCACCGTCCGGCCCGCCTCGGCGGCCCAGGCGACCGCGCGCCCCGCGGCGTCGGGCGGCTCCAGGAAGTAGTCCTCCACGGTCAGCCCGCCGTCGCCGAGATGGCCGGCCATCGCGCGCCGCGCCAGGCAGGTCGTCCACGCCCCGCTCTCGGGGGCCGCCGCCTCGACGACCACGCAGTCGCTGGCCATCACGTACCCGAAGAGCGCGGGCGCGCCCGTCTCCCGGGCCAGCGTGTTCATGTTGCCGACGTCGCGCGTGCCGTCACCGCCCGGCGTCTCCCACACCTGCCAGCCGTCGGCCCGCTGTTCGAGCAGGGCCAGGTCGTCCCGTACGCCCGCGACCGCCGGGAAGTGTGCGAGCGGCCGCTCGCTCCTGCCCACGACGTAATACCCCCAGTAACCCATGGCGCGTCCCCCGTCGTCGTACTCGTGGCACGTTCGAGCCGTCGGCCGTCCCGGCTCTCTCTGACCGTTCTGCCCGGTCCCGGCCGAATACACCACAGGGGCGGACGAGCCCGCCACCGGATGGGTGAAAGGGCGGGATCACGGGGCGGGAGAGGGCACCGCCTGCCGCGCGGGGTCCGGGCCCGTGCGGGCCTTGGTGTCCTGCCTGCGCGTGAGACGCAGCACGAAGACGATGGCGAGGACGGCGGCCGCGATGTCGAGGGCGTCCGCGAACATCATGTTGGCGACCGCCGCCTTGAGCTCGTCGGTCTCCTCCGCCTTCCAGTACGACTGGGTCGCCCACCGTCCGGCGAAGAGGTTCGCCACCCACAGCGCCCACCAGACGTTGACGAGCCGGTGCGGGGCATCCTCCGCCGACGGGTCCGCCGGCATCATGCCGTCGGGCGTCGCGGTCCGGGTGCCGCTCGCGTCCCAGATGTCGGCGGCGATCCGCCGCGGGAACCAGAAGCACACGACCGGCACGAACCAGCCCCACACCGTCCAGCCGCGCTTCTTGCGGTGACCGTGCGGGTCGAACACCTCGGCGTTCACGCGCACCCGGTGGAACCAGACGAGGAAGACGACACAGGCGGCGAGCAGCGCGGCCGTCTGCGCGAGCCCGGTGCTCGCGTACAGCGTGTCGGCGTCGTCCGCCTCCCGCTGGATGTCCGCCCCGTACCGCCCGGCGGCCAGGTCGTTCAGGACGTCCTGCATCACGGTGCCGGCCCACAGCGAGTACATGTCGGCGGCGATGACGAGGGCGAGCAGCACCGCGGTGGCCCGGCCGAGCCCGACGGGCGAGCGGAGCCAGGCGGGGCGCCCGCCGGCCATGCCGGGGCCGGGCACGGCATGGCCGGGCGGCGGCGGTGGCGCAGCCGCGGCGGCGGCCTGGACGCAGACGTCGCAGTGCCCCTCCGACGTCGTCGCCTCATTGAACTGACATGCCTTGCACAGCATCGCTGAGCGGCCCCCCACGGGTTCACGGGATCGATCCAGGAAGCCGCCTGTCCGTGTCCCTCCCCAGGGCGCCGGACGGCGGCTAACGGACCGTATCAGCGAGTTTCACGAATTCGCTCCAGGAAATCGTGGGCGTCCGCGGGTCCCAGAGCTTCTGGACGGTGGCCCGCAGCGGCATGCGGATGCCCCGCGCGACCTCTTCCTGGGTCTGGGAGGCCGCCAGGTCGCACCAGACCGCGAAGGACCCGCCGAGGATCCGGTCGTCGTACTCCGCGCTCACCGGCCGCGTGCCGCGGATCACGCGCGGGCTCCAGCTCTCGTAGATCCGCTGCCCGGTGGGGTAGCGGAACGTCTGGGGCTGCCCGAGGACGTAGTAGAGGTACTCGTCGTTGTAGTTGACCAGCTCGCGCCCGGCCTTCAGGTACTCCACGGGGTCGCGGGCGCCGATCTCCTTGCCCGTCCAGTAGGCGACCACCAGGTCGTCGGCGGCCTCGGCCCGCCCGCCCCGGAAGAAGCCGTCGTTCCACGCCCTGAGCTTCTTGCCGTACGGGCGCACGGTGTCGGCCCGGTCGTTCAGCCACCCCGTCGCCAGGTCCTGGACGCGGCCCTGCGGGCCGTACCGCTCGCGGGCGGCGGCGGCCAGCCGCGGGAACGACGCCTCGGGGTTCTCGACCGTCAGGGCGCTGTACTCGTCGGCGCCCAGGTGCCAGTGGCGGCCGGGGAAGAGCTCGGCGTACTCCTTCAGGAGGTCGTCGACGATCCGCGCGGCCCGCGGCTCGGAGATGTCGACCGCGCCGCGCGCGACGGCGCCCCGGGCGTCGCGGAGCTGGAGCGAGGGGTGCGCGCGGATGACCGCGCCGAGGTGGCCCGGCGAGTCGATCTCCGGCACGACGGTGATGTGCCGGCTCGCGGCGAGCTTCAGGATGCGGCGGACCCGGTCCTTGGTGAGGTGGTCGGCGGAGACGATCTCGGGGTGCGATGCGGACTCGATGCGGAAGGCCTGGTCGTCGGAGAAGTGCAGGCCGAGCTGGTTGAACTTCAGGTCGCCCAGCTCGCGGACGCGGTCCTCGATCCACCCCGCGTCGAAGTGCTTGCGGGCGATGTCCAGCATGAAGCCCCGCTGCGGCTTGGCGGGCCGGTCCCGCACGACGCCCTCGGGAGCCGTCCGCCCCGCCGCCACCGCCTGCTTGAGCGTGCGCGTCCCGTAGAACACACCGGCCTGGCCGGGCGCGGTGATCCGCACCGTCCGCGCCCGCACGGACAGGGTGTACGACTCCGGGCCGCCGTCCGCCCCGGCCGCGAGCGCCAGTTCCACGTCGCCCGCGCGGGCCCGCCCGCCCCCGCCGTACCGGAGCTTCAGCTCACCGGCGAGGAGGCGGGCCTCGTCGGCGAGGTCCTCGTCGCGGACGACCACGCGGCCCTCGCCCTCGGCGGGGCGCCAGCCGGGCCCGCGGGCGGCGGTGTGCTCCCGCACGGCCGGGATGGTCTGCGGGGCCTTCGACAGGGGGTAGTTCCTGCTCGGGCTCGGCGCGCGCGAGGCGGCGGCCGAATTCCGGTCCGACGGGGGCGAGGGCGGGGCCCCGGGGCCGCTCCCGTCACCGCCGGGCCACATCGCGACGGTCAGCGCGGCGGCTCCCGCGACGACGGCACCGCCCGCCGCGAAGACGGGCCCGCGCCTCACCGCCGCCCCCGGGTCCCCGGCGCACCCCGCGTCCTCGCGGGATCACCGCCCGGCCCCCCGGCGGTTCGTTCCCGCGCCACACCCCGAGCACCAGAAGTCAGAGCCATGGCGCCACGCTACGACGGGACCTCGGCCGGCACTCGTCCACACGACGGGGCGGAACTCTCCCTTCCGGATGAAATTCGCTCATCCATCGGACGCCTCCTCCCTCGCCTCGCTACCGTTACGTCCCACACTGGCACCACCTGTACCACCGGCGCCGCCCCCACCGACGCCACCCGCACCGCCCTCCCGGCACCGCCCCCCCCCCCCCCCCCTCCCCCCCCCCGCCCCCCCCCCCCCCCCCCCCCCCCCCCGCCGCCGCCCCCGCCGCGTTCGCGGGCGGCGGCACGCGCCGGTGGTTCGGAGGCCGTGGCGAGAGCCTGCGCGCGGAGGCGCAGGCCGCGAAGGACGCCGCTGCCGCCGCCTTCTACGAGCTGGACACCGCCCAGC